>CAKUJN010000147.1 GCA_934661735.1 uncultured Oscillospiraceae bacterium | reverse complement strand
TAGCAGAAATAGCGGACGTCATACTTCTTGAAAATCTCAAGAATGCGCTTGTAATCGGTATCATCCTCATCCGGGTCCTTGATCTTATAGCGGCAGGAGCCCAGCGCCGACGACGGGGTGTAGGGCAGGCGGTCAAGCTCTGCGCGGTCCTCTTCATCCATGCACAGCAGCTGGTCGTCCAGAACGCCCTTGATACCGTGATACGCGCCGTAGACCTTTGTAATGCAGTCCGCGTCCAGCGCCGTGCGGATGACGCCGTAGGCCGAAGCGTTGATAACGGACGAGGGTCCGCCGGACTGACCGATGATCAGAGCGCCTTTGAGAGTATTCGACATAGTAATTCCTCCTAAATTCCGTGGCCGGAAAGGCCGGTTCAAAATTTAATCGTACAAAATATATCACATCGCATCGAAAAAGTAAATTCTTCTATTGCAAATAAAGACGCAATTTGCTAAAATGTAACCGAAATTTTTATGACAAGGAGATGTCATTATGCCTCTGGTAACTTCCACTGAAATGTTCAAGAAAGCATATGACGGCGGCTACGCCATCGGCGCTTTCAACGTCAACAACATGGAGATCGTTCAGGGTATCACCGAAGCCTGCAAGGAAGAGCACGCTCCCGTTATTCTTCAGGTTTCCAAGGGCGCGCGCGCCTATGCCAACCACACCTATCTGGTCAAGCTGGTTGAGGCCGCTGTGATTGAATGCCCCGAAATTCCGATCGTTCTGCATCTGGACCACGGCCCCGACTTTGAGACCTGCAAGGCGTGCATCGACGGCGGCTTTACCTCCGTTATGATCGACGCCTCCTCCAAGCCCTTTGCCGAGAACATCGAGATTACCAAAAAGGTCGTTGAATACGCGCATGACCACGGCGTCGTCGTCGAGGCCGAGCTTGGCACGCTGTCCGGCATTGAGGATGAGGTAAAGGTCGCGGCGCACGAGGCCTCCTATACCCGTCCGGAAGAGGTCGAGGAATTCGTCGCCAAAACCGGCTGCGACTCTCTGGCCATCGCCATCGGCACCAGCCACGGCGCGTACAAGTTCACCGCCGCACAGTGCACCCGCAACGAAAAGGGCATTCTGGTTCCGCCTCCCCTGCGCTTTGACGTTCTGGAAGAGGTTGTCAAGCGTCTGCCCGGCTTCCCCATCGTTCTGCACGGCTCGTCCTCCGTTCCGCAGGAATATGTGAAGATGATCAACGAGAACGGCGGCAAGATGCCCGACGCCGTCGGCATCCCCGAGGAGCAGCTGCGCGAGGCCGCAAAGCTGGCCGTCTGCAAGATCAACATCGACTCCGACCTGCGTCTGGCCATGACCGGCACCATCCGTCAGTTCTTCAACGAGCATCCCGACAAGTTTGACCCGCGCGAGTATCTCAAGCCCGCCCGTGCCAACATCAAGGAGCTTGTCCGCCACAAGCTGCGCGACGTGCTCGGCTGCGCCGGCAAGGCGTAAGCGTCTCTTCTGCATAATCATAACCACCGGCCGTGCCGGTGGTTTGCACTAGCCCCCTTGGGGCATGACCCGGGCTGAGCCTATAGGCT
>CAKUJN010000146.1 GCA_934661735.1 uncultured Oscillospiraceae bacterium | reverse complement strand
ACACGAGAATCTCTCTGCAAAGCTGAACTACAGCGCCGCCTGCGTGGTGACAACGCTCCCATCGATAGCAGTTGCCTCGCAGGGAGATGGCAAAACACGCTGCCATGCAATTCAGAACGCATCTGCGTATGCGCCGGTGGTGCACAATTCTTGCATTCTATTGCAAATGTTTGTAGGGGCTGATGCCTACATCGGCCCCTACAGACCTGTAAGCAATATTGGAACCCATAAGCTATCGGAAAAGTTACAGTTTTGCGCCCGAATAGGGCGTTCAGGCCGCGGAGCGGCCAAAAATTCGCGCGCGTGAGCGCGCAATATGACGCGTCCCCAGCGCATCTTTTTGCCTACTTTTCTGGCGCGACAGAAAAAGTAGGCCGTCGGAGACACAGATGCGCTGCTACCACAAAAGGGACAGTTCGGTGAAACCGGACAAAAAAGGGCCCTCGGATTTCCTCCGAGGGCCCTTTGCATTACAGTATGATCAATTCCTTGGGGCTGTGGGCCAGATTCTCATAGCCGTCATCGGTGATAATGACCGAATCCTCGATGCGCACGCCGAAGCGCCCGGGCAGGTAGATGCCGGGCTCCGCCGAGCAGACCGCGCCGGCGGGCATGGGCTGGTCGTTTGTGGGATTGGCGTTGGGTGCCTCGTGAATTTCAATGCCGAGGCTGTGGCCGTAGCTGTGGCCGAAATAGGGGCCGTAGCCCGCGTCGGCGATGACCTTGCGCGCAGCGCCGTCCATGTCGCGGCCGGCAACGCCCGCCTTTGTGACGGCAAGGCCCGCGGCCTGCGCCTGCAGGACGATGTGATAGACCTTGTCCATCTCCTCGGTGACGGAGCCGACGGCGACGGTGCGCGTCATGTCCGAGCAATAGCCGCGGTAGGCCGCGCCGAAGTCCATGGTGACAAAATCGCCCTTCTGCACGACCTTGTCGCCGGGAACGCCATGCGGCATGCTGGTTTTCGAGCCGGTGACGACAATCGGCTCAAACGCCAGACCGTCCGCGCCGTGGCGCGAAAGGCTGTAGACCAGCTCGGCGGCAAGCTCCTTTTCCGTCATGCCGACCTTGATCAGTCCGCACATATCGGTGAAGGTCTGGTCAGTGATCTGCTGTGCTCTGCGCATGCGGTCCAGCTCCCACGGCTCCTTGACCGCGCGGAACGAGGAAATGGGCTTCTGGAACGGCTTCAGCTCGGCGTTCAGCTTCAGCTGATAGCGCATGAACTCGGCATAGGTCAGATAGTCCTCCTCAAAGCCGAGCGTTTTGACGCCGTTTTCCGCGATGGCGTCGTTCAGGCGCGCGGTATAGGGGTGCTGCGCGTCGACCACCAGAACGGTGAAGTCTGCAAGATTGTCCTGCGCCACCTCGATATAGCGGCTGTCGGTAAAATAATACGATGCGTCCCGACAGATCAGCGCCGTGCCCTCGGCGATGCTGTACTCTGCCGCGTAGAAGCGGTTGACCGCACTGGTCAGAAGCAGCGCGTCAACGGAGCCGTCCTGCAAAAGCGATTTGAGCTTCTGAATGTTTTTCATAGCGTACTCCTTTTCAGTTTCAATAGAATTGCGGTGTATTGCTCTGCGGCGGCGTAGCCGCCGCGATATGACCTTGCGGTCATTGTAGCAC
>CAKUJN010000145.1 GCA_934661735.1 uncultured Oscillospiraceae bacterium | reverse complement strand
GGCAGACTGTCCATTTGGCTGTCGGCATTGATATTTGCGAACCCAATTTGTGGGGCAACGGAATCGGCACAAACGCTCTGCGCGCCTTTCTAAATTACCATTTCAAAAACGGCGAGGACGAGATTTACACGCAAACCTGGTCAGGCAATGTCCGTATGATTCATTGTGCCGAAAAGCTTGGATTTGTTGAGTGCGATCGTGACGCAGGCACACGAGAGGTTGACGGACAATATTATGATGGACTGACCTTTAGAATGAAAGCTCCAGATTCTTTTGCGCCGATCAGCGGAAAACTTCACGGAAGATAACAGCAAAGAATACCTGGTGCAGGTTTCGAGTCCAGCGGCACGCGCAGGCAGACGGTACATATTGAATACGACCTTGTGGGATACATTCCCGTGGATGAGCTGTTAAAAGCAGAACAGGCATGACTGAAGTCATGCCTGTTCCTGAAAATTCCAATTTTCCTGTCTTACCAGCGGGGTCGCTCCGGTAACTCCTTTGTGTCATTCTTCCGCCAGTTCCGCGGTTTTCTCCTCCGCGGGGCGTGGCTGCTTCGTTGCAACGACCGCCTCCACGCGATTGATCGGCGTGCCGAGCTGGTAGAATTTTTCCTCATAGCCGGTCATAATGCCGACCGGTCCGTTTGCGTGCAGATTGCGCGTCACATTCCGCAGCTCCAGCAGCGATTCCTCCATTTCCGGCAGGCTCCACTCAAAAAGCTTCGCGTTATCGGTCTTGAAGTGGATCTGTCCCCCCAGCTTCAAAACCTTTTTGTACTTTTCCAGAAAGGTACGGTATGTCAGCCGCCGCTTGGCATTCTTGCTGCGCGGCCACGGGTCGCAGAAATTGATATAGAGCAGGTCGATTTCGCTTTCATCAAAGAACGCATCGATGTTCGCCGCATCCAGAGAGACGAAAAAAACATTTTTCAGTTCCATGCGCATCGCACTTTCCATCGCCAGCACCAGCGCATCCGGCACGCGCTCGATCGCAATCAGCAGCACATCCGGCTCGGCCGCCGCCGTTTCGACGGTAAATTTCCCCTTGCCACAGCCGACCTCGACGCGCAGTTCACGGCAGTACGGCATCAGCTCGCGCCAGTGTCCGCGCAGCCGCTCGGGATCGTGAATCCATACCGGCTCGCACGCAGCCATCCGCGGTTCCAGATTGTTTCTTCTTCTCATTCGCATATCGGCGCCCTACCTGTCGTTTGATGCGGCGTCTGCCGCGCTCAGGCCGCGGCGCGGCCCGTTCAGCAGGTTTTATTATACCAAAAACACCGCGGCGCGTAAAGCCGGAATTTCACATTCCGCCGCTGCGGAAAAACAAAATGAATTCTTGCGCTTTTTCTCTTGACAAGCAGCAGTTTTTTCACTATAATAATCAGGCTGACGGGGTGTGGCGAAGTTTGGTATCGCGCTTGGTTCGGGACCAAGAGGCCTCGGGTTCGAATCCCGACACTCCGACCAGATCCGGCTGAAATCTGTTGATTTCAGCCGGATTTTCTGCGTTTTCGGAACTTATTTCGATGGAGAATTTTGTGGTTTTTTCGTTTGACCCAAACCCGACCCAAACGGGAATTTGGAGCGGAAAGCGCCGGAAGAGAGAATTCGCCGTCTGCCGGATCTTTCCGGCAGGCGGTGTGCGCTTTTCTGTTCATTTTTTGCTGTTATCCCACGCTCGCCATGAAGCCGCTGATTTTCTGCGCAGCTTCTTTTTTCATGCCCGCCGTGACGTGCGTGTAG
>CAKUJN010000144.1 GCA_934661735.1 uncultured Oscillospiraceae bacterium | reverse complement strand
GCAGAGCTCAGCCGGGATGCCGTTGAGCGCGGAAGCCTTGACGATGGCGCGGTTGATCGCGCCGGGCAGGGATGCCTGACCGGTCGGCGCGTCGGAGCCGAAGACGATACGGTTCAGCTCGCCCTTCTTGCTCATGTGCTGCAGCATCTTGTTGAAGTTCACAAAGTTGCCGTTGACGACCAGCTCGAGCGGAATGTCGCTCTCGTCCATCAGGCGCTCAATGTGGTCGTAGGAGACCGCGGTGGAGCCGCCGTTGGTGTGCGCGACCTTGTTGGGCTTCAGTTTCAGGATCTCCTTGGACGTGACCCAGGAGGAGCCGGGGATGGACGGGGGCGCCAGATGGACGCTGTAGAAGAAGTTGTACTTTCTGGCCCACTCCAGCATCGGCGCGACCTCGGCGGGATCGCTCAGACCGCCGCCGCCGATCTCTGCAATCAGCCAGACGCCTGCGTCGGCCATTTCCTTGAAGTCCTGCTCGGTCAGACCGTGGACGAGAACCAACGCGCCGCCGTGGAACTTCAGGGCACCGCCCGGACGGAACCGCTCAAAGACGCGGTGGGAGAGAATGGCGGCAGCCTTGCAGCCGATCGGATCGTCGTAGAAGCGCGGCCAGCCGGGGCCCTGTTCGCCTTCGGAGAACATGGACGTGGTGCCGTAGTACAGCGCGTCCGCGTAGGTGCCGACCGCACCGCGCTGCGGCGCATAGTCGTCAAGGGTGTTGTGGATATGGCAGTCGATGAGACCGGGGCAGACCATCTGGCCGTCGACGTCGATCACGAGCTCAATGCCGGAGGTGTCAACTTCCTTTTCGTAGCCGACAGCGGCGATCAGGCCGTTGCGCACAACAACTGTGTCGCCGGCAGCAATGGGGTGGTTCAGGTCGCCAGTGATGATTTTGTCAATGTTCTTCAGGACGAGATCTCGCATGATAAATGCCTCCTTCAAAATTTGTAAGTCTGTATGGATTTGAATGCCTGCAAATCTGTTTTTCCCAAGGCGCGGGCGCAGTGGGTTTTGTCACCTCCAAGCAATGCAGACGTTTCAGAGTTTTTCTCTTTCGTAGTTCTCACCCAAAGCGGCCGGACTGTGCGAGCGCTTTGCGGTGGCAACCATCACGAAGATCGTCAGCAGGTACGGCAGCATCGTCAGAAGCTGATAGGGAACGTCCACACCGACGGCCTGCAGCCGCAGCTGCAAAGCGTCGATCGTTCCGAACAGCAGCGAAGCGAAAAATACCTGCCACGGCTTCCACTTGCCGAAAATCACGATCGCCAGCGCGATGAAGCCTCTGGACGCGGTGATATTATCGACGAACCGGTTGAGCGAGATGAGAGACAGGAAGCTGCCGCCGAGTCCTGCCAGCGAGCCGCAGATCAGCATGGAAACATAGCGCCGTCTCTTTACGGGCACGCCCATCGTCTCCGCCGCACGCGGATTTTCGCCCGATGCGCGGATCTGTAAGCCGAACTGCGTCCGGTTCAGGACGAAATAGGTCGCTGCAACGACGAGGATGGACAGATAGAACAGGAAATTCTGCTTGAACAGGATATCGCCCAGATACGGGATCTTTGCAAGCAGCGGGATCTCCAGCATGCCGACGTTGACGTCCGCCTTCGGGGGCGAGGTCGTCACGCCGAAAACCACGCGGTACCAGAAGCTTGTGAAGCCTAGCGCGAACATGTTGAGCGTGATGCCCATGACGCAGTGGTTGCTGCCCCAGCGGATGCAGCACAGCGCCATCAGCATGGCCATGAGGATCCCGGCCGCAGCGCCCGCGAGAAGCGAGAGCGCGAGACTGTGCGTATA
>CAKUJN010000143.1 GCA_934661735.1 uncultured Oscillospiraceae bacterium | reverse complement strand
GGGTCGATCATCGAGCAGCGGAGCATCCGCACGAGCTCGCGCGTGGTGATGACCACGTCGACATCGGGGTCGCCGCAGGCGTCCTTCATGGGTTCGAGCGCTGCCTCTGCCTTTTTGGACGTACATGGCATGACGGAGATCACGCGGAGATTCCTGGGGTCGACGCCGATCTTTTCAGCAAAATAGCTCTTTGCCACCGCACCGAACATCTGCTGCGGCGATTTCGCCGTGGACAGATTCTTCGCAAACTGCGGGAACTGCCCCTTCACGAACCGCACCCAGCCGGGACAGCAGGAGGTAAACATCGGCCACGCATACGCATCCTTGTGCGTGAAGCGCTCGATGAACTCGCTGCCCTCCTCCATGATGGTGAGGTCGGCGCTGAAATTGGTGTCGAATACATAATCAAAGCCCAGCTCCCGCAGCGCGGAGGCCAGAACGCCCGGCGCGGCCTGCTCCGCCGTGAGGCCGAAATACTCTGCCCACGCCGCGCGGACGGCAGGTGCAACCTGTACGACGGTCGTGAGGGTGGGATCGGCGAGCATGCGGTAGACGTGGTCGGTATCGTCGCGCTCTTCCAGCGCGCCGACGGGACAGTGGGTCACGCACTGGCCGCAGTAGGTGCAGAGGGACTGCGACAGGCTGTTGGCCCTTGCCGTGCCGACGGTCGTCCGCGAGCCGGTGCCGACCAGGTCCCAGATATGCAGGCCCTGCATCTTATCGCAGACCTGCACGCAGCGCATACACTTGATGCAGCGGTTTTCAAAGCGCAGGATGGGCGCGGAATAGTCGACGGGGGCCGGGCGTAGCTTCTTCTGATACGGCGCACCGAGCAGATTATAGTCGTTGGCGAGCTTCTGGAGCTTACAGTTGCCGCTGCGCGTACACTTGACGCAGTTGACCTCATGCTGGCTGAGAAGCAGCTGGAGATTCACGCGCCGCGTCATGCGCACCTTCTGAGAATTCGTGTGGACGACCATACCCTCGTGAACCTCATTGTCGCACGCGGCAACGAGCGTGTCCTGTCCCTCGACCTCGACCATGCAGATGCGGCAGGCGCCGATCTCGTTGAGGTCCTTGAGGTAGCAGAGCGTCGGAATTTCGATATTGACCGTGCGCGCCGCTTCCAGAATGCTGGTTCCCTCCGGCACGCAGACGGATCTGCCGTTGATGATCAAGCTTACCATCGTTCGATTCTCCCTCCCTTGAAGATGCCGTAGCCGAAGTGGTCACAGCGCAGGCAGCGGCCGCTTTCCGCGCAGGCTTCCTCATGCGTCATGCCGCATTCGATATCTTCAAAATCGCATTTGCGCTGGGCGGCTTCGCGCTCTTTCGTGTTGACGCGCCCGCGCGCGGGACAGACATCCAGATGCGGCGCTGGAATTTCCACATCGGTGCGAATTTCATGGTGGAAGCCGAGCTGCTCGTCGATGTTCGCCGCCGCGACCTTACCCGCCGCAATCGCGCGGATGGCAGTAGCCGGGCCGGTCACACAGTCGCCGCCGGCAAAGACGGTCTCCATGTTGTCGATCTGGCTGGAGCTTGCGGCCATAAACGTGCCGCGTTTGATGGGGATACCGGCCTGCTCAAAGCCCGCGATCTCCACGCCCTGCCCGATGGCGACGACGATAAGATCTGCTGGGATGCGCACTTCGGGAAGCTCAGCCGCGTCCGGGCGAGGCCTTCCGGACTTGTCGGCAAGGCCGATGATCTGCGGCTGCACCCAGAGGGCGGCGGCTTCGCCCGCCTCGTTTGCCTCGATGCGCACCGGCGCAGAGAGTTCGCGAATCTCCGCGCCCTCGGCAATCGCGCCCTGCACCTCGTCGGGAAGCGCGGTCATGTCTGCAATCCTGCGGCGATAAACACATGTGACGCTGGCGGCTCCCAGACGCACAGAGCTTCTTGTCACGTCCATCGCCACGTTGCCGCCGCCGATGACCACGACGCGCTTGCCGGTGAAGTCCGGCATGATATCGTCGCCGATGGCGCG
>CAKUJN010000142.1 GCA_934661735.1 uncultured Oscillospiraceae bacterium | reverse complement strand
CGGACGACCTCGCGCAGCTCGTCCATTGTCCGGATATCGCCCAGCGCCATGGCCTGCGCCAGCAGGTTGCCGATGGCCGCGCCCTCAACGGGACCGGTCACGACCGGCCGGTCGATGGAATCTGCGGCGAACTGATTGAGAAGCCGGTTCTGACATCCGCCGCCGACGATGTTCAGCTGGTCGATTCTGCGGCCCTTGATTTCCTCCAGCCGCTCCAGTGCCCAGCGGTACTTGAGTGCAAGGGATTCATAGATGCACCGTGCGATCTGCCCGACGCTTTCCGGCACGGGCTGGTTCGTCCTGCGGCAGAAGTCCTGAATTTTCTCGACCATCCGTCCGCCCGCGAAGAACTCGCCGTAATCGGGGTCGATGATGCTGCGGAACGGCTCGGCCTTCTTCGCTTCCTCGACAATGTCGTTCCAGCTGAGGCTCTGTCCGGCCTTCTGCCAGTCGCGGCGGCACTCCTGAATCAGCCACAGGCCCATGATGTTCTTGAGCGGACGGAAGCCGCCCTGAATGGTGCCCTCATTGGAGAAGTTTGCGTCGCGCACGGCGTCTGTCAGGATGGGCTTGTCCGTCTCCACACCGAACAGCGACCATGTGCCGCTGGAGCAGAATGCAAAGCTTCCCGTGCCTGGGATGGCGGCGACGGCAGAGGCCGTGTCGTGCGTGCCGACGGCGGCAAAGCGCGCCGGATTAATGCCGAGCTCCGCAGCCAGCTCCGGCCGGAGCGTGCCGCGGACCGTTCCCGCACGGTCGATTTTGGTAAAAATCTTCTCCGGCAGGCCGAGTGCGCGAATAATCTCCCAGTCCCAGTCCTTCGTGGTGGGGTTGTAGAGCATGGACGTTGTGACGTTCGTATACTCCGATCCGATTGCACCCGTCAGGAAATAGCCCAGCAGGTCCGGCATGAGCAGCAGCGTCTCCGCGTTTTCCAGCGCAGCATCGCCCTCGCGTCTGCGCCGCGCAAGCTGATACACGGTGTTGAAATTCATCGTGGCAATGCCGGTGCGGGCAAAGAGGGCGGGGAAGTCCATCGTTTGCCACACATGCTCCATGTCCGCATCCACGGCATAGCGGTACGCGCGCGGATTGGACAGCAGATGGCCATTCCGGTCCAGCAGGCCATAGTCCACGCCCCAGGTGTCGATGCCGAAGCAGTCCAGCTCGCCGACGTCTGCCTGTTTGAAGGCCAGCAGCCCGAGCTTCAGCTGGTTGTACAGATACGGCAGGTCCCAGTAGAACACGCCGTTCATCTCAATATAGTTGTTCTCGAACCGGTGCAGCTCGCGCATCGTCAGCTTTTCCCCGTCAAACTGCCCCAGTATCGCCCGCCCGTTCGACGCCCCTAAATCAAATGCCAGTAAATTGCGCATCATTTCACGACGCCCTTCTGAAGAATGATGTTGGCGTAAATGGCAGTTTCGCCGCTCTGAAGGATGCAGTAGGTCTTGCGCGCCTCATCATAGAATTCAAAGCGCTCATAGCTGCCCACGGCCTCGGCGCCGCGGCTGTCGTACTTCGCGATGATTTTCCGGTATTCATCCCAGATGGGAACCTCGAGTCCCTTGTCCTTCTTGTCGACCTGCATGATCATGGCCGGATGCTCGACATACTCGTCCAGCGGGATCACCTGCAAAATCGCGTCCAGAAGCTCGCATACGCCATGCCCGTCAGCGCGGACAAGCACGCAGTTGTTCGGCTTTGCCATCGAGGCGGCGGGGAAGTTGCCGTCGCCGATGCAGATGCGGTCGCCGTGGCCCATTTCGCACAGCACCTTCAGAAGCTCGGGGGAAAGAATGGGGGGGATGTTTTTCAGCATAGTTCAAGACTCCTCTCTTGTAAAACAGGGCAGGCAAGGTGCCTGCCCTGTTGCATTATATCATAATTATGTTGGATTGACCAGCACGGCGCGTTGGTTTTGCGTGATTTTTTGTGGCTGCTCAGCGGATATTCTTGTACATCGGGCCGTAGGCGGCGCAGGCGCGGTAGTCCTGGCCCTCCTTGTCCATGCCAAACGCGTTCCACGCGGCCGGACGGAACACGTCCTTGTCGGCGACGTTGTGCATGCAGACGGGGATGCGCAGCATCGAGCAGAGCGTGAT
>CAKUJN010000141.1 GCA_934661735.1 uncultured Oscillospiraceae bacterium | reverse complement strand
GGATGGCATTTTCTGCGTGTGTCAAAGCGGCGTTTGTATTGGTCTATTCGTATGTTGCAAGCAGCGTCAGTGAATCTGGCAGCTCAAAAATCTTCTCCTTCAGAAACAGGGGATAGAAGTACAGCTCCTTCAGCCGGTCAAACGCAAGCCACTCAAACACCTGCCGGTGGTGCTGCTCCGCGCCCGCGAAGCGCCCGCCGCGTGCGAAAAGACCGGTTCGGGACGCGTCCATCAGAAAATAGATGCACAGCTCGTGATAGTGCAGATGATCGACGTCCTCGGTAAAAAAGGACTGATTCAGCCAGAGCGGCCGCACGATTTCCGCCTCAATCGCAAGCTCCTCGCGAAGCTCGCGCCGTACCGCATCCTCGGCAGTTTCGCCCATCTGCACGCGCCCGCCAGGCAGATAATAATACGGCGAGCGCTCGTCGCGCATGGCCAGAATCCGGCTCTCCGACAAAATGAGTCCGCACACGCGGTAGTTGAATTTCTCCTGCCCGCACGAAAATGATAAATCCACAGGTACCTCCCGTCCGTCCGCGATCCGCGGGCCTTTTTGTTACCCGCATATGGTAGCGTACCGGATGTGGTTTGTCAAACAGGGGAGCGCGCCTCAGCTCAGAAGCTTGAAGCCCATGATCACCGCGCCGAGCACGACCAGCACCACGCCGGTCGCACGGTTGAGCGTTGCGGGCTTTGCCCTGTTTGCAAATACGGCTGCAATCCGCGCCCACAGCAGCGTGAACACCACGCACAGGCCCCAGACAAGCCAGTCTGGCGTTCCGCCGATGACAAAGTGCGAAACCGCGCCGGTCAGCGCCGTAAACGTCATGATGAAAACACTGGTGCCGACGGCGGTTTTCAGCTCATAGCCCAGCACGCTGGTCAGAATCAGAAGCATCATCATGCCGCCGCCCGCGCCGATAAAGCCGCAGATAAAACCGATCAGAATCCCGCAGACGACCGACTGAACCGCGCGCTTCTTCGCCGCCACGTTCAGCATGTCCTCTTTCGTGGTCATGACAGGCCGGACGATGAACTTGATGCCCAGCAGGAACGTCATAAAGACCGAGAAGCCGCCCATGGTTGCCGACGGGAGCAGGCTTGCGACATAACTGCCGACGACGGTGAACACCAGAACGCTCGCCATCATGATCAGGCCGTTTTTGATGTCCAGATTTCCGTTTCTGTGATAGGTGTACGCCGAGACGGCGCTGGCCAGCACGTCAGATGACAGCGCGATGCCGACGGCCATGTACGGGTCCATGTGCAGAAAGGTAATCAGCATCGGGCTGATGACCGCCGCGGCGCTCATGCCCGCAAAGCCGGTGCCAAGCCCCGCGCCCATTCCTGCGAAAAACGTAACAACAATTGTCAGCAGCAGCTCCATATCAGTCTGCCTCCTTTAAGATCTCATCCAGATTCTGTTCGATCTGCCCCAGCGCGGCGGCAAGCGCCTGCCGCGTCTGCTCGTCCGTGCCGCGGAGCAGACGTGCGAAGAACGCCTCCTGTAGCGCGCGCCCGCGCGCAATCACCGGCTGCGCATGTCCGGTGCAGACCAGCTCGGTCTTGCGCCGGTCGCCCCTGACAGGCCGCCGGAGCAGATATCCCTCGCCGACCAGCCGTTCGACGTTGACCGAAACCAGATTTGCCTTGATGTGCCGGACCTCCACAATATCGCTGGCGGTTTTGTACGCCGGATTGTTGGCCAGAAACATCAGAATATCAAATGCCGTCTGCGTCAGATTCAGTTCCTGACACAGCGGCTTGCAGACCGCGCTGTATGCCAGCGCCGTTTTCTGCGCGAATTCCAGAGCGTGATTCATGCCGCGCCTCCAATACTTCCAATTTGAATTATTCAAATTTGAAGTAAATATAGCACGATGCGGACGGCCTGTCAAGTCATATTCTGTAAAGCGCCGCATAAGGCGCATAAAAATCCGCGCCCGTTTCGGGTGCGGATTCTGTATGTAAATCTGATTTGTGTGCGCCGGTCAGCATTTCAGAGCAGACGGCAGTATTGCAGCGAAACAGACATGCCGGAAGCGCGCCGGCGGACAAAAAGTGGTACATGAGCGTGCAACTTTTTGCGTTTTATGCAAAATAGCTGCTTATATTTTCAAAATTTTTCAAAAAAATCAAGGCTTTTTCGCGATTATTTCATGTTTTCGCGGCCTTTTTTGCGCTTTTTCAAAGCCGGTATAGCATATCAGCATAGAAAAACTCCACTTTCAGTCCGAGGTCCTGTTT
>CAKUJN010000140.1 GCA_934661735.1 uncultured Oscillospiraceae bacterium | reverse complement strand
CCATGGACAGGACCATGAGAGCGGCCAGCAGCAGAGCGATCATTTTTTTCATTTTCTGTTCCTCCTGAAGGTATTCGGTTTGGTGTCGGTTTGTTTATCGTGCTAATAATTTACCATACTGATGCGCTAATGTAAAGAAGTAATAGTGCAAAAAGAAAACCCGCACCAGATCTGCGGAATTGTGGAATTTCGCCAATCCCCCCGCCCTAAAAGGCTCCCCTTTCAAGGGGAGCCTTTTAGGGTGCTCTCGCGCCAGCGCCTCGTGCAGCTCGTCCATCTTCGACGGCTTGAGCAGATACCGGCACACGCCGAGGCGGATGGCCTCCTGCGCGTAGGGAAAATCGCGATAGCCGGTCAGGACGGCGATCTGCATGTCAGGAAACTCGCTCTTGAGTCCGGCAAGCATCGTCAGCCCGTCCTGATCGGGCATGCGGATGTCGGTGAAGACGATATCCGGCCTTGCGCTTCGGATCATGGCCTCGCCGGACAGCGCGTCCTGCACGGCCCCGACATATTTTGTGACCGCCGCGTTCATCTGCGCGGCGGACTGGTACAGCGAATTGCCCCCGGTCGGCACGACGGGCGCGGCCAGTGCCGTCATTTCGGTCGTTACAAACTGCTCGATCACCGCGTCGGAGGTCAGCTGTGAGACGAAGGCGGGCGCCGCCGGACTTTGCAGCGCATCCTGAATGCGTGCCCAGCCGTCCGGCATCATTTCCCCGTCGTGCTCGACCTCAAAGAAGAGCCGCCCGTCTTTCTTCGCGTATGCGCGCAGACACAGCCCGCCGCCCGCGCCATGCGCCTCCGCCGCAGCGACGGGCAGCTCGACGCCGTCGATGCGCACGCCGGTGATCGACACGTTCGCGATGCCGTAGAGCGACTGGAACACCTCGCTCTTTTCAAGCCCCAGCACCAGCATGGCGTAGGGCGTAAAATCATGGACGAGCAGATTGCGCACCATGTAGATCTCTTCGTCGACGGTCAGAAAGTAGATCCCCGTGTCCACGCTTTCCAGAAGCGCCCTGACCTCCGGGTAGACCGAATCCCTGTAATAGCGCAGCAGATTGAGCTTTGCCGTACCCGGCGCGGCGGCATAGGCGTGGACAGGCTCGTCGCCGGACGCGGAGGAGATGAACACACAGCGGTAATTGGCGTTGCGCGTAAATTTCTGCGTCAGATATTCCGTCACGTCTTTATAGACAAGCCCGCTTGCCTCGCTGTAGCTCTGACGGACGATGCCGTCGTAGGAGACAGCCTTGGAATCCTCGATCACAGACAGCAGCCGCAGCTCGACCTGATGCATGGCGTTTTCCATGCCGAGCTCCATCGCCTGTTCGAGATTGCGGTCATTATAATAGTTGACCAGTACGCTGAACATCGTCACGATGATGATCGGCAGAATCCAGCACAGAAGCGTCACAAGCGTCAGCCCGGACCGGATCGATTTTGGGTCGTACCGGAGCTTTTTCACGGCTGCACCCCCTTTTTTCTTCAGTATAGTACAATCTTCCTCTTCCGGCAATGTCGTCAGTTCGGGGCTGTTGATCTTTCACGCATCCCGTAGGGGCGGACTCTTCCGCCCGAAAAATGCGGCGAATTCGCCGCAGATTTATGCAGAAGAGCTGCATCCTGTCAAACACCAAGCGTCGTAATTTCCGCACCGCGGTAATAGAACCGCAGGATGGTCTTATAGTCAAAGCCGAGGCGGGCGATGGCGTCTGCGCCGTATTGGCTCATGCCGACGCGGTGGCCGTAGCCGAGCACGTCGAAGCTGAACGCGCCGTCCTCGTACAGAAGCGTAAAGCGCGTGGAGTTCAGGCCGAACGCCTTTCGCAGCTGCGTGCCGGAAAACGGCCTGCCGCCTGCGGTGAGCGTATCGACGCCGCCGCCCGCCGTGCGCGTGACGGACTGCACCCAGCCGCCGGGATCGCCCGAGAGCCGCACGGACGCATCGAGCGCGCGGAGCGTTTCGGCAAACGTCTCCGCCGTCACGCAGACACGGCTTTCGTATCTGGCCGCATCCTGTTCGCCGGGGCTTTCGACCGCCCGCAGATACGGCACGTCCGTCCCCCAGACGGCGGCCGCGTCCTCCGTTGAGCCGCCGGAGCAGGAAAAATAGACCGCATCGATCAGCGCGCCCTCGTACGTCAGCACCTCGTCCTTTGTTTCCTGTACGGCGGCAGACGCCTTGTCCCACGCGATCTCGAAGCTGTCTTCATACCGCGCGCGCAGGTCTTCGACCGTCCGGCAGGCCTGACAGCAGGCGCTCTGCGCGCACACGTCCGCGTTTTCATGCTTGCCGCCCGCCATCTGCCGGCAGGCAAACGTGCGCGCGGCCACGGCCTGCGCCTTGAGCGCCTCCGGCGCAAACGAAGCGGGCATTTCCGACAGCACGACCTGCGTCAGATACGTATCCAGCGCGGTTTCCTCCACGCTTCCGTCCCGCAGGACGCGGAGCGTCCGCTCCGGCGCGTCCGGCTGACTCTGCACAACTACAATAAAGGGCGCTTCCTCCGCAGCCTGTCCCG
>CAKUJN010000139.1 GCA_934661735.1 uncultured Oscillospiraceae bacterium | reverse complement strand
CAATGAGCAGATACAGGGTGTGGTACTCCCGCGCGATGGCGTCGTCGGCAGACAGGTTTTCACGCGCGTAGCCGACCAAACGGTAGATCGTCTGATCAAATTGCGTGTAAGAGAAGCTTGCGGTAACGGTACTGCCGCTGCTGCCGGTAATTTCGTAGGTAAAACCGTAGGTGTCGTCGCGGTCGTACTGCTCCTGAACCGCGGTCCACAGCGACTGCTCCGAGCCAAAGGTTATTGTCTCCTTTACCGGATGCTCGTTATACGACGCGGTCAGGGTTGCCGAGTCCATGCAGAGATAGCGGCTGGCCTCAAAATCCGTCGTGCTGTCGGCATTCAGACTCTGGCCGCTGCCGCCGGAAAAGACCAGCTTTCCGTCCATGTCATAGACGCCGAAGTAGAAATTGGAGCTTTCCGGACGGAATGCGCGGAGATAGCGCTCCTCCCACTGAGGGTCAAAATTGAGCGGGTTTTCCTGCTGCGCGAGGTATTCATAAAAATACGACTGCGCAAGGCGCATATTGTTCTGAAATGACGGCGAGTTGTCGGGAAAATAGCTGCTCATCATCGACAGACCGCCGTCCGTGTAGGCGTTCCGGTCGGCCAGAAGCAGCGCCGCGCCGCCTGTCAGGATCAGGCCGGCCGCGAATACGAGCAGCAGGCAGCTGGCCAGCAGTCTTGCCCACGGCGCGTGTGTCAGCCTTTTCATTTTGTATCAGCCTCCATTTTATAGCCCTTACCCCACACGACCTTGAGATAGCGCGGGTCAGCGGGGTTGATCTCAATTTTCTCGCGGATGTGGCGGATGTGCACGGCCAGCGCGTTGTCGGCGTTCAGCGGCAGCTCTGCCCAGACATGGCGGTAGATCTCGGACGGGGAGAAAACCCGCCCCGGATTTTTCATCAGAAAGTGCAGAATGTCGTACTCCTTGGGCGTCAGGCTGACGCTGTCGCCGTCGACTTTAACGGTTTTCGCACCGTCGTCCAGCTCCACACCGCCGATTTTCAGGACCGACGGCGCGGGCGCCGTTCCGCCGAGCTGCAAATAGCGCCGCAGCTGCGAGCGCACGCGCGCAAGCACCTCGACGGGGTTGAAGGGCTTTGTAATATAATCATCCGCGCCGACATTCAGGCCGAGCACCTTGTCGCTGTCCTCGGATTTGGCTGTCAGAAGAATAACGGGAACGTTAGAAAATGTGCGCAGCTGCGACATGGCGGTGATGCCGTCCATTTCAGGCATCATGATGTCCAGCAGAACCAGCTGCACATTCTCCGCGCGAACGGTTTCCAGCGCCTCGCGTCCGCACGACGCGGTCAGCACGCGGTAGCCGTCGGCCTCCAGATAGATTTTCAGCGCCGAGACGATATCCCGTTCATCGTCGCAGACCAGAATTGTATTCATATCCTCACCTCATGAACATATCATATAAATAATCTGCTTAAGATACAATGGAAAAAAATCTTAAGATTTGATGAAGTCATCCCTTGCGTGTCTGGAAAAATGTGATATCCTGATAAAAAACGAAACGGGAGGAAGCTTTATGAAAGTTTTACTGCTGAACGGCAGCCCGCACGAGCACGGCTGCACGGATACGGCTCTGCGCGAAATGGAACAGGTCTTTGCCGCCGAGGGAATTGAAACCGAGCGCGTCTGGATCGGCAATCAGGCAGTCGGCGGCTGCATCGGCTGCGGCGCGTGCGGCAAGCTGGGTCGCTGTGCTTTCGGCAGCGGCGTCAACGAGTTTGTGGAGAAAGCGAAGTGTGCCGACGGCTTTATTTTCGGCTCGCCCGTGCACTATGCCGCGGCCAGCGGCAGCATTACCGCGTTTTTGGACCGCGTGTTTGTCTCCGCGCCGTCCGAGACGTTCCGGTATAAGCCTGCGGCGGCTGTGGTCAGCGCGCGGCGCGGCGGCGCTTCGGCCGCATTTGATCAGCTGAACAAGTACATGACCATTTCGCAGATGCCCATTGTTTCGTCGTGCTACTGGAATCAGGTGCACGGCAGCAGGCCCGAGGACGTGCTGAAGGATGCGGAGGGCATTCGTACTGTGCGCGTGCTGGCGCACAACATGGCATGGCTGCTGCGCTGCATCGACGCAGGACGCCGCGCGGATGTGGCCCTGCCGCAGACCGAGCCGCCGGCGAGGACGGATTTCATTCGCTGATTTCGGCGCGGAAAAGCTTGTAGAGGCGGACGACTCTGTCCGCCTCTTTTACCGGTTGGCACCGGAGGTGCCGTTGATGCGGTAAGGCCGCAACTGTTGCTCGCAGGCGATTCTGCACAGCACTTTGTAGGGGCCGATGCCCACATCGGCTCGTTTGTCCGGTTTCACCGGAACTGCCTCTTTTGCAGTTAAACTGCAACTGTTGCTTCGCAGACCCACTTTTTCTGCCTTGCCAGAAAAAGTGGGCAAAAAGAGGCGCTGGATACGAATCGGATTGTACCGCAGTGCCACAGAATGAGCCCCATTGAAGGACACTGCGGTCAGCACACGGAACTCTTTCTACAAAGCTATACTACAGCGCCGCCTGCGTGGTGACAACGCTCCCATCGATAATCATTGCCACGCAAGAAAATGGCAAAACACGCTGCTGTGGAATGCAGAACGCATCTACGTATGCGCCGGTGGTGCTGAATATTTGCGTTCTACTGTACATGTTTGTAGGGGCCGATGGCGAGCGCATCCGTAGCGCTCCTTTGTCGCTGACGGCTGCGCTCGCCATCGG
>CAKUJN010000138.1 GCA_934661735.1 uncultured Oscillospiraceae bacterium | reverse complement strand
GCTGCATTCAACGGCACTTTCGGTGCCGGACGGAAATCCCCCTCCATTTGACGTTCACGCCCGCTTCTGCTACAATAAAGCAAATTCCCCACGGGAGGCTCTGCCATGGACGACGAACAATTCATGCGCGAGGCGCTGGTGCTGGCGCAGGCGGCGTTTGACGAGGGCGAGGTGCCGGTCGGCTGCGTCGTGACGCTGGACGATCGCGTCGTCGGCCGCGGACGCAACCGCCGCGAAACGGCGAAAAGCGCGCTTGCCCATGCGGAAATCGAGGCCATCACCGAGGCGTGCCGCACGCTCGGCGGCTGGCGGCTGTGGCAGTGCACGCTGTACGTCACGCTTGAGCCGTGCCCCATGTGCGCCGGCGCAATCATCAACGCGCGCATCCCGCGCGTAGTCTACGGCACGGACGACTGCGTCAACGGCTGCTGCGGCTCAGCGGTCAATCTCTTCGCCCTCCCGTGCAGCCCGAAGCCCGAGCTGGTCAGCGGTGTGCTGCGCGACGAATGCGCGGCGCTTTTGTCCGGCTTTTTCCGCCGTCTGCGCGAGAAGCGCACAAAAAATCAGACTGAAGTCGAACTTTAATCTGCCCTGTTGCCACACACGGCGCTTTGTGGTATGATGTGCGAAACCAGTACATGAAAGGCGGTTTTTTCCACCATGACATATCAGATCCTTGCCGACAGCACCTGCGACCTCAGCCCCGAGCAGCTCGAGCGGTATAACATCCGCCTCACCCCGCTGTATGTGCGTCTGGGCGACCGCGACTACCGCGACGGCGTGGACATCCATCCGGATGATATCTACGCGCATGTGGCGGCCGGCGGCGCGCTGGCCAGCACCGCGGCGGTCAATATGGCAGACTATGTGCGCGTCTTTTCCGAGTATTCGCGCCGTGTGGATTTTGTGATTCAGGTGTGCATTTCCTCTGATTTTTCCTCCTGCTATCAGAACGCGTGTCTCGCCGCGGCAGACTATCCCAATGTCTACGTCGTCGATTCGCGCAATCTGTCCACCGGCCACGGCCTTGTCGTGCTGGAGGCCGTGCGTCTGGCCGAAAGCGGCATGCCGCCGGAGGAAATCGTCGCACAGCTGAACGAAGTGACCGCGCGCGTCCGCGCCAGCTTCATCCTGGACCGTCTGGACTATATGAAAAAGGGCGGCCGCTGCTCGTCCGTCGCGGTTCTGGGCGCGAATCTGCTGCGCCTGCGCCCGTGCATCGCCGTGACCGACGGGAAAATGGGCGTGGAGAAGAAATTCCGCGGCAGCTTCGAAAAATGTGTCCGCGACTATGTGACCGACCGTCTCGCCGGCCGGACCGATCTGGACCTGCGGCGCGTGTTCATCACGCACTCGGGCGTGGACGATGAGATTGTGCGCATCGCACGCGAAACGATCCGGTCGCTTCAGCCGTTTGAGGAGATCTGCGTCACGCGCGCCGGCTGCACCGTGTCCAGTCACTGCGGCCCCGGCACCATCGGCGTGCTGTTTATTGAAAACAAGCGCTGATTTTTTGCGAAATTCTCGCTCCGAAGCACATGTTTCGGAGCGTTTTTTCGTAAAAAAACGCGTTTTCGCAGCGATTTTTCTCAATAATTTTCCGGTTTTTCCGCTTTTCCGGTTGACATTGCGCGGCCTGTCCGCTATAATGTTTTAGTCTGCCGGAACCGGCGGACGATCCTTGCCGCAGGCGGGACCTGCGGCCATAAGTCCAGAAGGAGGTGCAACATCAATGGCAAAACTTTCCGCAAAGTATGAGGTCATCTATATCATCGATCCCGCACAGGGTGAAGAGGGTATCGCGGCTCTCGTGGAAAAATTCAATGGCATCGTAGGCGGCTATGGTACCGTGACCAGTGTTGACGAGTGGGGCAAGCGCCGTCTTGCGTACCCGATCAACGATCTGCCCGAAGGCTACTACGTCTACATGACCTGCGAGGCGAAGCCGGAAATGCCGGCCGAGCTTGACCGTGTCTTTAAGATCACGGATGGCATTCTGCGTTCCATCATCGTGGCCGTCGAAGAATAAGGAGGCACTGACATGCTGAACCACATCGTTCTCATGGGGCGTCTGACCCGTGACCCCGAGCTGCGCCGGACCGGCAGCGGCATCGCGGTCGCATCCTTTACGCTTGCTGTCGACCGCGACTTTGCGTCGCAGGGCGGTGAACGCGAAACCGATTTCGTCGACATCGTCGCATGGCGCAGCACCGCCGAGTTTGTCAGCAAGTACTTTACCAAGGGCCGTATGGCGGTTGTCTCCGGCCGGC
Source organism: uncultured Oscillospiraceae bacterium (assembly GCA_934661735.1). Taxonomy (GTDB): domain Bacteria; phylum Bacillota; class Clostridia; order Oscillospirales; family Oscillospiraceae; genus CAG-170. The sequence goes on along the minus strand of CAKUJN010000138.1, from coordinate 607 downwards.
TGCAGATCCGCAACTGGCAGGACAAGGAGGGCAACAAGCGCCGCTCGGCCGAGGTCGTGGCGGACAACGTCTATTTCGGCGATTCCAGGCGTGACGGCGCCGCTTCCGGCGGCTTTGACCAGTCCGCGCCCAGCTACGCAGCCCCCTATGGCGGAGCATCCTATGCCGCGCCCGCAGCGCCCGCTGCACCGGCGTCCGATTTCTCCATGCTTGAGGGCGACGATGACCAGCTCCCGTTCTAAGGCACGAACGCTCATTTTTCCACAAGACTAGAAGGAGGATTTATTATGGCAATGGCTAACGACCGTGTCCGTCCTCGCAGACGCAAGAAGGTTTGCTCCTTCTGCGTTGATAAGGTCGAGCACATCGATTTCAAAGACACTGCAAAGCTCCGCCGCTACCTGTCCGAGCGTGGCAAGATCCTGCCCCGCCGTACCACCGGTACCTGCGCTGCGCATCAGCGTCAGCTGACGGTCGCCATCAAGCGCGCCCGCCACATCGCCCTGCTGCCCTACGTTGCAGAGTAAGAAAACAAAATGCGCCTCATGGCAAAGCCATGAGGCGTTTTCCTTTTGTCCGGTTGTCACCGGACTGTCTCCCTTGCGGT
>CAKUJN010000137.1 GCA_934661735.1 uncultured Oscillospiraceae bacterium | reverse complement strand
ATCGGGCGGTGCTGGTGGGCCTGAACGCCGACTGCTTCACGCCCGAGGAGACCTCTACGGAAAAGACGCTGGACGAGCTGGAGGCGCTTCTGGAAACGGCGGGCGGCGTCTGCGTGGGGAAAATACTGCAAAACAGGCATACGCCCGACCCGCATTCATACATCGGCGAGGGCAAGGCCGCCGAGGTGCGGCAGCTGGCCGCCGAGCAGGGCGCGGGCATGGTCATCTTTGACAACGACCTTACCCCGTCGCAGATCCGCGCGCTCGAGAGCCTGACGGACAAGCCCGTGCTGGACCGCAGCGCGCTGATTCTGGACATTTTCGCGCAGCGTGCCAAAACGCGTGAGGGCAAGCTTCAGGTTGAGCTTGCGCAGTATCAGTATTATCTGCCGCGGCTGACCGTCTGGAATGAGGAAATGGGCCGCCTTGGCGGCGGCATCGGCACGCGCGGTCCCGGCGAAACACAGCTGGAAACCGACCGGCGCTATATCCGCTCGCGCATCCAGCGGCTGCGCGAGGAGCTCGACGAGGTGCGCAGGGTCCGCGCCGTACAGCGCCAGCGGCGGCAGAAGAACGACGTTCCCGTCGTCGCACTGGTGGGCTATACCAACGCGGGTAAATCGACGCTGCTCAACCGGCTGACCGGCGCGGATATTCCGGCCAACAACCGGCTTTTTGACACGCTGGACACGACGACGCGGCAGCTGACGGTGTCAGACACCTGCGAGGCGCTGCTCTCCGACACGGTCGGCTTCATCGCAAAGCTCCCCCACCATCTGGTCGAGGCGTTCAAGGCGACGCTGGAGGAGCTTCAGTACGCAGACCTGCTGATTCATGTCATCGACGCGTCCGACCCCGAGCGCGAGGCGCACATGCGCGTGGTGGAGCGGCTCATCACCGAGCTTGCAAAGCCGGGCGTGCCGGTCATCGACTGCTATAACAAATGCGATCTGGCGCAGGATTTCATTCCGCGCGGCGAGTCGGTCGCGGCCATTTCGGCAAAGACCGGCGCGGGCGTGGACGAGCTTCTGAAAACAATCGAGCGCCAGCTGGACCGCGGCCGGCACCATGTGAAAATCTGCCTGCCCTACAGCATGGGCGGACAGGTCGACGTGCTGCACTCACAGGCAAAGGTCCTGTCCTGCCGGTACGAGCCGGAGGGAATTGAAATGGAAGCGGTTGTGGATGCAACGCTTTACGGCAGAATCCGTCAATATATTGTAGAGGATTAAAAATGGAAGATTATCTGGTTCCGGCGAAGGCGGCCGAGGCGGAGTATATCGAAAAGAAGTCGCGCTTCATCGGAAACGTGTTTCCGGTGTCCAGCGAGGAGGAGGTGCGCGCGTGCCTTGAGCAGATCCGGAAAAAGCACTATGATGCGCGGCACCACTGCTACTGCTATCGGCTGTCGGACGGCGCCGTGCGCGCCAGCGACGGCGGCGAGCCGCAGGGAACCGCCGGCCAGCCAATGCTGGCGGTGTTTACGCGCGAAAACGTGCAGGACGTGCTGTGCGTGGTGACGCGCTATTTCGGCGGCATTCTGCTTGGCGCGGGCGGTCTGACGCGCGCCTACGCGCGGACGGCAAAGGACGCGCTGGACGCGGCGGGCATTGCAAGGCGCTGCGTGTGGGATGTGATTGAAATTCCGTGCAGCTACGCGTTTCTGGAGCGCGCAAAGCTTGAGCTTGCGGCGCAGGAGGGCGTGATCGACACGATCGACTACAGCGCGCAGATCCTGATCCGCGCCTCGCTCCCGCAGGAGCGGACGCAGACGCTGACGCAGCGGCTGCGCGAGCTTTCGGCGGGCGGCGTCGCGGTCCGGCAGCTTTCCAAAACATACCGCGCCGCGCCAGTGAAAAAATAAGCGTCTGTTCAAGACAAGTTCACGATTTTATTGTATAAAAAACGGGAAGGCTGGGATGGAGCATGACAGTCCGCGAAATGATGGAGCAGGAGGAGCGCGAGCGGCTCTCGCCGCATGCGCAGCTTGCTGCCGAGACAAAGGGGCGGCTGTACCCGCAGGAGGATAACGACGTGCGCACCTGCTATCAGCGCGACGCCGACCGCATCCTGCACAGCAAGTCCTTCCGCCGCCTGATGCACAAGACGCAGGTGTTCCTCTCTCCGGAGGGCGACCATTACCGCACGCGCATGACGCATACGCTTGAGGTTTCGCGCATTGCACGCACAATCTGCCGCGGACTGCGGCTGAATCAGGACCTGGCCGAGGCTGCGGCATACGGCCACGACCTGGGCCACACGCCGTTCGGCCACGCGGGCGAGGCGGCACTTTCGGACGTGACGGGAAAGCCGTTCCGCCATAACGAGCAGTCTCTGCGCGTGGTGGACAAGCTGGAGCGCGACGGCGCGGGGCTGAATCTGACATATGAGGTCCGGATGGGCATTCTGGGCCATACGGGGCCGTTCATCCCCGAGACGTGGGAGGGACAGATTGTACGCGTCTCCGACCGCATCGCCTACATCAACCACGATATTGACGACGCCATGCGCGCCGGTATCCTGACCGAAGCGGACATTCCGCGTGAAATCGCGGATGTGCTGGGCCATTCGCACTCCGAGCGCATCAACACGCTGGTCACGGACATGATCGACAACACCGTGGCTACCGGACGGCTCGGCATGCAGCCGGAAATCGAGCGCAGCATGGACGCGCTCCGCACGTTCATGTTTGAGCGGGTGTACACCAATCCCGTTGCCAAGGGCGAGGAGTCCAAGGCAAAGGATATCATCCGCATGCTCTATGAATATTACAGCAAAAACCCCGACCGCCTCCCCGCGGACTTCATTCCGCAGCTGGACTTTGACGGCATGGACCGCATCGTCTGCGACTACATCGCGGGCATGACGGACAAATACGCGATTTACAAGTATTCGGAGATTTTCATTCCTACGGCGTGGCAGATGCGATAGGTTTCCGGTTGGCACCGGAAGTGCCGAGTTTGCGGCAATGCCGCAGCCGTGCCTTCGGCGACTCGTCCTCACAAACTCCAAGCGACGCTTCGCTCTGCATACGTTCGGCTAAGCCAATCGCGCGGCGCAAAGCTTGCGCTCTTGGAGCCTCACGCAATCCCTCGCCCCGCCGCAGGCGGCAGGTCTCGTCCGTTCCGTTGCTCGTCCTCTCCAAATTGCAAACGCTTCGCTGGTTT
>CAKUJN010000136.1 GCA_934661735.1 uncultured Oscillospiraceae bacterium | reverse complement strand
GATTTTCCGCGTGCTTCTGCTCGCCGTGGTCGTGCGGCAGGATAAATTCAGACATATGCTCCGCTCCTTTTATCCGTTTTGGAAATTCCGTTCGCCTTTTCGGAAGCAAGCGGCCCGAACCGCTTGCATTTTCGGCACACAGACAGTATACTGCGGATGTAATGATTAAGCAAGCGTTTAATTTAATTCATCTAACCGGAGGTACTTATCATGAAAAAGGCTTATCAGATCGAAGTGGACTGCGCCAACTGTGCCAACCTGATGGAGGACGCCGCAAAAAAGACCGAGGGCGTCGCCGCTGCAACCGTAAACTTCATGACGCAGAAGATGATCGTTGAGTTTGCCGATGGCGCCGACGAGAAAAAGACCATGAAGGCTGTCCTGAAGGCCTGCAAGAAAGTAGAGCCTGACTGCGAAATCGAATTGTAATTCATCAGACGGCTTCGTTATGAAGCAGTCTTGTACGCTCATTCCGAAACGGAGGACTCTCCCATGACAAAGAAACAGAAAAAGATGCTCATCCGCATCATCATCACGGCGGTGATGCTCATCGCGCTGAAATTCATCCCCATCACCGGCATTCCGCAGCTGCTCGCCTATCTTGCCGCCTACCTTGTAATCGGTTTCGACATCCTGAAAAAGGCCGGCAAGGGCATCTGCAACGGCCGCGCGTTTGATGAAAACTTCCTCATGGCGCTGGCGACGCTCGGCGCGTTCGGCCTTGCCATCTGGACAAAGAGCGGCGACTATGTCGAGGGCATCGCCGTCATGCTGTTCTATCAGATCGGCGAGCTGTTCCAGAGCTACGCCGTCGGCAAAAGCCGCCGCAACATCTCGGCTCTGATGGACATCCGTCCGGACTACGCCAACATCGAGCAGGACGGCCAGCTGACGCAGGTCGATCCCGACGAGGTTGCCGTCGACAGCATCATCGTCGTGCAGCCAGGTGAAAAGGTCCCGCTGGACGGCGTGATCGTCGAAGGCAGCGCAAGTCTCAACACCAGCGCCCTGACCGGCGAGAGCCTGCCGCGCGATGTAAAGACCGGCGATGAGATCATCAGCGGCTGCATCGACATGTCGGGCGTTCTGAAAATCCGCACGACAAAGGCGTTCGGCGAATCCACCGTGTCGAAAATCCTCGATCTGGTGGAAAACGCCAGCTCGCGCAAGTCGCGCTCCGAGGCGTTTATCTCCCGTTTTGCCAAAATCTACACTCCCGCCGTCTGCATCGCCGCGCTTGCGCTGGCCGTGCTGGTACCGCTCGGCCGCATGCTCGCAGGCGCGGACGCCGCATGGACCGACTGGATTTACCGTGCGCTGTCGTTCCTTGTTGTCAGCTGCCCGTGCGCGCTGGTCATCAGCATCCCGCTGAGCTTCTTCGCCGGCATCGGCGGCGCCAGCAAGGCCGGTATTCTGATCAAGGGCTCCAACTATCTTGAGGCGCTTGCCGACGCAAAGGTCGTGGTCTTTGACAAGACCGGTACCCTGACGCAGGGCGTGTTTGAGGTCACCGCCGTCCACCACAGCCCCATCGACGAGCAGCAGCTTCTGGAATACGCCGCGCTTGCCGAGTGCGCCTCGTCGCACCCGATCAGCCGCAGCCTGCAAATGGCCTACGGAAAGGAAATCGACCGCAGCCGCGTCACGGATATTGAAGAAATCAGCGGCCACGGCATCACCGCAAAGGTCGACGGCCATACCGTCGCCGCCGGCAACAGCAAACTGATGGCGCAGCTTGGCGTGGAGTACTGCGACTGCCACAGCGTGGGCACCATCATCCACATGGCCATCGACGGCCGCTACGCCGGCCACATCGTCATCTCCGACGTGGTCAAGCCGCACTCGAAGGAGGCCATTGCGCAGCTGAAGAAATCCGGCGTGCAGAAAACCGTCATGCTGACCGGCGACGCAAAGCGCGTGGCCGAAAGCGTCGCGGCGGAGCTTGGCGTGGACGAGGTGCGCAGCGAGCTTCTGCCTGCCGGCAAGGTCGAGCAGGTGGAGAAGCTTCTGGCCGCAAAGGGCAGAAACGACAAGCTGGCCTTCGTCGGCGACGGCATCAACGACGCGCCGGTCCTGACGCGCGCGGATATCGGCATCGCCATGGGCGCGATGGGCTCCGACGCGGCCATCGAGGCCGCCGACGTTGTGCTCATGGACGACGACCCGCTGCAAATTGCCCGCGCCATCAGAATTTCCCGCAAATGCATCGGCATCGTCAAGCAGAACATCGTGTTTTCTCTGGTTGTCAAGTTCGCCTGCCTCGCGCTTGTCGCCCTGGGCGTCGCGAACATGTGGGCCGCCATCTTTGCCGACGTCGGCGTGATGGTGCTGGCCGTGCTCAACGCCATTCGCGCGCTCAGAGAGTAACCCCTCTGCCGCCATATACAGCAAAAGCCTCCGCACACCGTGCGGGGGCTTTTCCGTTTTCACCGGAACTGCCTCTTTCGCGGCAACACCGCAACGGTTGCTTCGCAGACGATTCTGCACAGCAGTTTGTAGGGGCCGATGGCGAGCGCAGCCGTCAGCGACGAAGGAGCGCTACGGATGCGGCCCACCCCTTGCGGGTGCACATCGGCCCGTTTGTCCGGTTTCACCGGACTTCCTCGGTTGCAGTTACACTGCAACTGTGCCTCCGGCGGCCTACTTTTTCTGTTGCGCCAGAAAAAGTAGGCAAAAAGATGCGCTTGGAGACGCGTTATATTGCGCGCTGACGCGCGCGATTTTATTTGACGCCCTATTCGGGCGCAAATTTGCAACCTTTCCAATGGCTTTCGCTTCCGACGAATGTACTACACGTAGATGCGGGCAGACTACATTGACCTCGCTTCCGCTCATTTCCGGAATACTCGGCTTGTTACGATTTTGCACAGCATGTTGTAGGGGCCGATGGCGAGCGCAGCCGTCAGCGACGAAGGAGCGCTACGGATGCGGCCTACCCCTTGCGGGTGCACATCGGCCCCTACAAACATGTACAATAGAACGCAAATATTCAGCACTATCGGCGCATACGTAGATGCGTTCTGCATTCCACGGCAGCGTGTTTTGCCATCCCCTTGCGTAGCAACTGCTATCGATGGGAGCGTCGTCTCCACACAGGCGGCGCTGTAGTCCAGATTTGCAAACAGTTTATCGTGTGCTGGCCGCAATGTTCTTCTACGGGGCTCTTCTGT
>CAKUJN010000135.1 GCA_934661735.1 uncultured Oscillospiraceae bacterium | reverse complement strand
TTTTCGTGCAGCAGACAGCAATTCTGCGGCAATTGTGCCCTGATTTTCCGCCGGAAGCGCACGGACATCGCGTTCTACCCTGCCGCTCAGCCGAAAACTGCGTTCAAAAGACCGCACAGCAGCACCCCCAGCGCAGTGGGGAGCGCCGCGGCAAGCAGCGTCCATCTGATACGCCCCGTCTCGCGGCGGATGGTCAGGAGCGTCGTACTGCACGGCCAGTGGAACAGGAAAAATACCGTCACGCACACCGTGCGCAGCGGCGTCCAGCCCGCCTGCGCAAGCGCCTGCCCGACCGGAAGCGCAGCATCCTGCATCAGACTCCCCGCGCCGCTCAGCTGCATCAGAATCAACGGCAGGACCAGCTCGTTTGCCGGAAAGGCCAGCACAAACGCCAGCAGGATCATGCCGTCCATGCCCATCCAGCGTCCAAGCGGCTCCAATGCGCCCGCAGCCCACGCCAGAAGCGTTCCATCCGCCGTCTGAAGATTCCCAAGAAGCCAGACCGCCAGGCCCGCGGGCGCAGCCACCGCCGCCGCGCGGCCCAGCACGCGGAGCGTCCGGTCCAGAAGCGAGCGCGCCACCACGCGCGCGATATCCGGCCTCCGGAACGGCGGCAGCTCCAGCGTGAACGCCGACGGCTCGCCGCGCAGAAGCGTGCGGCTTAACAGCGCCGAGATGAGCATCGACGCGCCAACGCCGGCCAGAACGCAGCCCGTCAGCCCCAGCGCGCACAGCGCGGGCACGCCCGCGCAGAGCATGCCGCAGAGCGTCAGCAGTGCCGGAAACCGCCCGTTGCAGGGCACAAAGCTGTTGGTCAGGATGCCAATCAGGCGCTCGCGCGGGGAATCGATGATGCGGCAGCCGGTCACGCCCGCGGCATTGCAGCCGAAGCCCATGCAGGTCGTCAGCGCCTGCTTGCCGCACGCGCCGCAGCGGGCAAAGCCCGCGTCCATCAAAAATGCCAGCCGCGGCAGCCAGCCTGCCTCCTCCAGAAGCGTAAAGAGCGGAAAAAAGATTGCAATCGGCGGCAGCATAACCGCCACAACCCTGCCGGTTGTGCCGATCACCCCGTCGATCAGCGCGCCGGAAAGCCACGCAGGCGCGCCCGCGTGCGCGGCAGCCGCGTGCAGGAGCGCGCAGAGCCGCGAAAACAGCCGCTCGAGCAGCTGCGAGGGCACGTTTGCCCCGCAGATGGTCAGCCAGAATACGCCAAGCAGCAGCACCAGCACCGCTGCCCAGCCCGTCACGCGGCCGGTCAGAAAGCGGTCAAGCCGCCGCTGCCGGCTGCCGCGTTCCGTCTGAACACCTGTGACCGTCTCCGCGGCAAGTGCCTCCGCACGGCGGACAAAGCACGCAGCTGCCTCGTCGTCGTCTTTTGACATGGACTGCGCGCCGGCGCGGCGCGGATGCGGACGCTCGAAGCCGTCCAGAAGATTCCGTATCCGCTCCTGAAGCGCGTCCAGCCCCTCGCGGCGGCCGGCGGCCGTCCCGACGACCGGCACGCCCAGTCCGCGTTCCAGCGCGCGCAGGTCGAGCGTAAGGCCCATGCGCGCCGCCTCGTCCAGCAGATTGACGCAGACGATCACGCGGTCCGTCAGCTCCATCACCTGAAGCGCCAGAATCAGGCTCCGCGCAAGGCATGTCGCGTCGCAGACCACAACCGTGCAGTCCGCCTCGCCGCCGCGCACAAACTCCGCCGCCACACGCTCCTCCTCCGAGCGGCCCAGCAGCGAACAGGTGCCAGGCAGATCGATCAGGCGGGATTCCTCCGCCTTGTAGACAAACCGTCCCCTCGCCAGCTCCACGGTCTTGCCGGACCAGTTGCCCGTGTGCTGGTTCATGCCGGTCAGGGCGTTAAAAACCGTGCTTTTGCCGACGTTCGGGTTTCCGGCCAGCGCGACTGTCCGTCCCGCCGCGCTCATTGCGTCTCCACCCGCACAAGAATCTGCGCGGCGTCCACACGGCGCAGCGCGATGATCGCGCCGCGAATTTCGTAGGCAATCGGGCTTCCGGACGGCGCGCGGCGCAGACACACCACGCGTGTCCCCGTGATCAGGCCCAGATCCAGCATCCGGCGCCGGATACCGCCCAGCAGGCGCATACCGGCCACGACGCCCGCCTGCCCCTCCTCCAGCTGTGACATTCGAATGATTTCAGGTTTCATACTCACACTCCCGTTCGTGCGGAAAGCAGCCGCACCTCATTTCAGCATATTCCGCGGGAGGGGATGCTGTGCCTCCGGACGGCGATTTGCGCCGCACTCTGTAGGAGCGGATGCCCACATCGGCCCGTTTATCCGGTTTCACCGAACTGCCGCTTTTGCTCTGAGGGCGCAATCGTGCCTTCGGCGACCCACTTTTTCTGTCTTGCCCGAAAAAGTGGGCAAAAAGAGGCGCTGGAGAACGATTTATGGCGCTTACGCGCAGATTCTCTTTCACGCCCTGTTCGGGCGCAGGATTGCTACATTTCCGATAGCTTATCGTTCTGGCAAGTGTACCACACACAGTCGCGGATAGCTGACAGTGGGTTTTGGTTCTGCTCATTTCCGGAATACCCGCCCAGCCGTAGTGCATCTACTGTGGCTGGTCGGGGCGGACGATTCTGTCCGCCCGCGTAGTACGCACCGTTTTTACGGAAATCTGCGGCGAATTCGATGATTCCCAACGGGCCGATGTGGGCATCGGCCCCTACAAAGTCCAGTGCATGAACACGACCCGTCGGGTATTCCGGAAATGAGGAGAAACGGAATTATTGCAGTCTGCCCGCAACTACGTGTAGTACATTCGCCGGAACCGAAAACTATCGGAAATGTTGCAAATTTGCGCCCGAAGAGGGCGTTAAATAAAAATCGCGCGCGGCAGCGCACTATATAAGAACCAAATTGCAAACCAGCGAAGCGTTTGCAATTTGGAGAGGACGAGCAGCGGAATGGACGAGGCCTGCCGCCTGCGGCGGGACGAGGGATATGGAGCTTGCGAGGACGAAGCGCATCTTTTTGCCTACTTTTTCTGGCAAGACAGATGGAACCAAATTGCAAACCAGCGAAGCGTTTGCAATTTGGAGAGGACGAGCAACGGAACGGACGAGACCTGCCGCTTGCGACAGGGCGAGGGATTGCGTGAGGCTCCAAGAGCGCAAGCTTTGCGCCGCGCGATTGGCTTAGCCGAACGTATGCAGAGCG
>CAKUJN010000134.1 GCA_934661735.1 uncultured Oscillospiraceae bacterium | reverse complement strand
GTCTTTGAAGGGCTGAAGGCGTACCGCCGTCCGGACGGAGCGGTGCAGCTGTTCAGGCCCTGGGAGAATGTCGCGCGGCTGAACCGCTCCTGCGACCGGCTGGGGCTGCCGCGCATCGAGGAAAGCGACGGCCTGCAGGCAATCCGAGAGCTGGTAAAAACGGATGCCGCATGGGTCCCGTCCGCACCCGGCGCATCGCTCTATATCCGCCCCTTCCTGTACTCCACAGACCCCACGCTGGCCCTGCACGGCGTGCATGAGGCGACGTTTGCCATCATTCTCTCCCCGTCGGGAAGCTATTTCTCAGACGGTCTGAAGCCCGTGCCGATCATGGTCGAGACCGAGGACGTGCGCGCGGTGCGCGGCGGAACAGGCGAAGCCAAATGCGGCGGCAACTATGCCGCGGCCAACCGCGCGGGCGATAAGGCAATGGAAAAGGGCTATTCGCAGGTTCTCTGGCTGGACGGCGTAGAGCGGAAGTATGTCGAAGAGGGCGGCGGTATGAACGTCATGTTCAAGATCTCCGGTACCGTCGTCACACCGATGCTGACGGGCTCCATCCTGCGCGGCGTCACAAGAAAGTCCTGCATCGAGCTGCTGAAGAGCTGGGGCGTCCCTGTCGAGGAGCGGCTGCTCAGCGTGGACGAGCTGTTCGAGGCAGCAAAAAACGGTACGCTGGAGGAAGCATGGTGTGTCGGCACCGCAGCCGTCATTTCGCCTATCGGAGAGCTGGCATGGAACGATGAGAAATACGCGGTCAACCAGAACCGGATCGGCGCGCTGTCGCAGAAGCTCTACGACGAGCTGACCGGCATCCAGTGGGGCACCCGACCTGACCCGTTCGGCTGGACCTGCATCGTATAATCGTACAGGCTTTGCATAAATCTCACAGAATCTCTGTAGGGGGCCGACGACTCTGTCGGCCCCTGAAATGTGCCGAATTTTCTGTAGTTTTCCGTAAAATCGCTGCTTCCTGCGGGCGGACAGAGTCTTCCGCCCCTGCAAATAAGCCTGGGACATCTCAGCATGAAGCAGAAAAAAGAGTTCTCGTCAGCCGCCCATATCCCCCCTGCAAAATCCGCATGCAGAAATTAACAGCCTGCCGCTGCACTTTTTTTATTTAAATTGACAGTTGACTTCACGGCGGGGCGTAGCTATAATAGCGCCAACAACGAAATACCAATGAAACCTTTGAGAAAGAGGAGTACCCTTACAAAACCGGGCGTCAGAGAGCTGCCGGCGGTGTGAGTGCAGCGGAACGGCGTAGGGGAATGGACTTTTGAGGGCGGCCTGAACACATCCGGACGGATGCAAGTAGGAGCCGACGGGTGCCCACCCGTTATCCATCGGGATGCGTATGATGGTACGCAGAAGCGAGCGGACGCGCAAGCGTCAATTTGGGTGGTATCGCAGGAGCGCAGCTCTTGTCCCATAGATGGGATAAGGGGCTGTTTTTTTATACTCCAAATTCGGCCGCCGGCATCGGCCCCTCCATCCGCCACCCGAAATATCAAACGGCGAAACGCCGAAATGGAGGAACACATCATGAAAAACCTGAACCTGAAAAAACTTGCAGCAGCCATTCTGAGCTTTACCGTCCTGTTGACGGCGGCAGGCTGCGCCGCCGGTCAGAAATCTGCCAAAGACACATCTTCCGAACCCCAGACCACGCAGCAGACGGCTGCGCCAGACGCCGAACAGCAGACCTTCCGCGTCGGTATCTGCAACTATGTCGACGACGCTTCCCTCAATCAGATCGTCGAGAATATTCAGACGCGCCTTGCCGAGCTCGGCGAAGAGAACGGCGTACAGTTTGAAATCGATTATGATAACTGCAACGCGGATGCGACGGTCATGGAGCAGATCATTGCAAACTTCCAGAGCAACGGCGCGGATCTTCTCGTCGGCGTTGCCACCCCCGTCGCCATGCGCATGCAGACGGCCACGGAGGACAGCCGGACGCCCGTTGTGTTTGCCGCTGTTTCCGACCCGATCGGCGCGGGCCTTGCGCAGTCGCTGGAAGCCCCGGGCAGCAATGTGACCGGAACCTCCGACTATCTGGACACCACGGCCATCATGAATCTGATCTTTGCGGCCGACCCTGACGCGGCGAAGATCGGCCTGCTGTATGACGCCGGTCAGGATTCCTCGACGGCAGCCATTGCCAGCGCCAAAGCCTATCTGGACGAAAAGGGCGTCGCATACGTCGAGCACACCGGCAGCACGGCCGACGAGGTCATGCTGGCCGCGCAGGCCATGGTCGCCGACGGCGTCGACGCGGTCTTTACCCCGACCGACAACTCCATCATGAAGGCCGAGCTTGCCATCTATGAGACGTTCATCGACGCGGGCATCCCGCAGTACACCGGCGCAGATTCCTTCGCGCTGAACGGCGCGTTTCTCGGCTACGGCGTCGACTATGCAAACCTTGGCCGTGAAACGGCGGACATGATCTCAGATATCCTGCTGAACGGTGCCGACCCCGCATCCACGCCGGTCAAGACCTTTGACAACGGCACGGCTGCCATCAACACCGAGACCTGCACGGCGCTGGACCTGGACTTTGAAACAGTTTCCAAGGCGTTCGAGCCGTACTGCACCAAAATCACCACGCTGACGACGGCGGAGAGCTTCTCGTAAAAACAGACAAATTGCCCGGAGCCGGTATGTTCCCTGCTCCGGGCATCCTTCAAAAAAACAGAAAGAGGAATCATCATGGATCTATCGAGTGTTCTGGGACTGATACAGACGGCGCTGGAGCTTGGGCTGATCTGCTCGGTGACGGTATTGGCCCTGTATCTGAGCTATACGATGCTGAACGTCTGCGACCTGTCTACGGACGGCTGCTTCACGCTGGGCGCTGTGACCGGCGCGGTCACAGCCATGGCCGGCCATCCGGTGCTGGCGATCTTCGCGGCCATGGGCGCTGGACTGGTGTCGGGGCTGGTCGTATCCGTTTTACAGACGCGCATGGGCGTCAACAGTCTGCTTGCCGGAATCATCGTCAATACGGCGCTGTACTCCATCAACATTGCCATTATGGACGGCGCGTCACTTCTGAGTCTCAACAAAACGCAGACAGTCTTTTCTCTCATGAAAGCAGCGCTGGCCGATACGCCGCTTGCCGGACAGTATAAGCTCCTGACTGCGCTTGCGGCAGTGGTGCTGATCGTGCTGTTTTTGACGCTGTTCCTTCGCACCCGCATGGGCCTCGCCATCCGCGCGACCGGCAATAATC
>CAKUJN010000133.1 GCA_934661735.1 uncultured Oscillospiraceae bacterium | reverse complement strand
ACCAAGGACTGGGAGTGCCACTGCGGCAAGTATAAGAAGATCCGCTACAAGGGCAAGATCTGCGACCGCTGCGGCGTTGAGGTCACAAAGGCCAAGGTCCGCCGCGAGCGCATGGGCCACATCGAGTTGGCCGCGCCGTGCAGCCACATCTGGTATTTCAAGGGCATCCCGTCGCGTATGGGACTGCTGCTGGATATCAGCCCGCGCATTCTGGAAAAGGTTCTGTATTTTGCCAGCTATATCGTCACCGACCCAGGCGACTGCCCGCTGACAAAGGGACAGATTCTGTCGGAAAAAGAATATCGCGACATGCGCGAAAAATATGAGGACGATTTCAAGGCTGCGATGGGCGCGGAGGCGGTCAAAGACCTGCTGGGCCAGATCGATCTGGACGCGCTGTCCGAGCAGCTCCGCAGCGAGCTGAAGGACGCCTCCGGCCAGAAAAAGCTCCGCATCATCAAGCGCCTTGAGGTGGTCGAGTCGTTCCGCATGTCCGGCAACGACCCCACATGGATGGTTATGGACGTTCTGCCCGTCATCCCGCCCGAGCTTCGCCCGATGGTGCAGCTGGACGGCGGCCGCTTCGCGACCTCTGATCTGAACGACCTTTACCGCCGTGTCATCAACCGCAACAACCGGCTCAAGCGCCTGATTCAGCTCTCCGCGCCGGATATCATCATCCGCAACGAGAAGCGCATGCTTCAGGAGGCGGTGGACGCCCTGATCGACAACGGCCGCCGCGGCCGTGCCGTCACCGGTGCGAACAACCGTGCGCTCAAGTCCCTCAGCGATATGCTCAAGGGCAAGCAGGGCCGCTTCCGCCAGAACCTGCTGGGCAAGCGCGTCGACTATTCCGGCCGTTCGGTTATCGTTGTCGGGCCGGAGCTGAAGCTGTATCAGTGCGGCGTGCCGAAGGAGATGGCCATCGAGCTGTTCCGGCCGTTCGTCATGAAAAAGCTGGTCGAGGACGGACTTGCCAACAACATCAAATCCGCCAAGAAGATGATCGACAAGGGCAAGGACGAGGTCTGGGACGCTCTGGAGGACATTATCAAGGATCGTCCGGTCATGCTCAACCGCGCGCCGACGCTGCACCGTTTGGGCATTCAGGCGTTTGAGCCGGTGCTGGTCGAGGGACGTGCGCTGAAGCTGCATCCGCTGTGCTGCACCGCGTTCAACGCCGACTTTGACGGCGACCAGATGGCCATCCATGTTCCGCTGTCGGCAGAGGCGCAGGCGGAGGCCCGCATGCTGATGCTGTCGGCGAACAACCTGCTGCGTCCGCAGGACGGCAAGCCCGTCACGGTTCCGACGCAGGATATGATTCTGGGCACCTATTATCTGACGTATCAGCGCTATGATGTTGATGCGTTTGAGACGATTCATGAGGCCATGCCGCTTCTGGAATGCGGCAAGCTGGCTCCCGAAAAGCCAATCTGGTTCAAAAACATCTGGGACGATCCCGAGAGTGAAAATTATCAGCTGTATCTGCGCACGCGCGGCGAGCTGCTTGCAAATGAGACCGACCGCCCCGAGACCATCCCCGGCTCGTATCAGACGCTGGAGCAGGCTGTGGCGGCACTGGACGCGGGTGAGATTTCGCCCGACGACGTGATCTATATCTGGAACGTCTGGGACGCGGCGGCGGATATCAAGGAAGAAAACCATATCTTCGTCCGCACGGTCGGCGCATACGCGAAGGCAGCGCTGGAAAACGGCTCGGCCAGGCCGAAGGAATACTTCAAGATGTACCACTCCGAGGACGAGGCCAAGATGGCCTATGCCGAGGGACTGGTCGACATGCACGATCCCATCCGTGTTTGGAAGGAGCTGGAGCTTGACGGCAGGAGGGAGCACCGCATTATCGATGCGACAGTTGGCCGCCTGATCATCAACGACGCCATTCCGCAGAATCTGGGCTTCAAGAAGCGCGAGACCACGGACGATATGTTCCCGCTGGAGATCGACTTTGTCGTCGGCAAGAAGCAGCTGGGCAAGATTATTGACAAGTGTATCCGCATCAACGGTTTTACGCTGTCCACCGAAATGCTGGACAAGGTCAAGGCGCTGGGCTACAAGTACTCCACGAAGGCGTCCATTACGGTTTCCATCGCCGATATGGAGATTCCGGAGAAGAAGTATGAGCTGATTCATCACACCGAGCAGGAGGTCGTCAAGATTGACCGCCAGTATAAGCGCGGCTTCATCACCAACGACGAGCGCTACCGCCTGACGGTGCAGCAGTGGGAAAAGTCCATCAAGGACGTTACCGACGCGCTGCAGGGCAACCTCAAGCGCTTCAACCCGATCTTCATGATGGCCGACTCCGGCGCCCGAGGCAGCATGAACCAGATCCGCCAGCTGGCCGGTATGCGTGGCCTGATGGCCGATACAAACGGCCGTACGATCGAAATCCCGATCAAAGCGAACTTCCGTGAGGGCCTGTCTGTTCTGGAATACTTCATTTCCTCCCGAGGCGCCCGTAAGGGTCTGACCGATACGGCGCTGCGTACCGCTGACTCCGGCTATCTGACCCGCCGCATGGTTGACGTCTGTCAGGACGTCATCATCCGCGAATTTGACTGCGGCTCGACCAACGGCAGCTGGAAGGGCGACTACTATGAAAAGGGACAACTGATTGACACGTTTGCAAACCGCATCCGCGGCCGTTATCCCGTCTATGACATCACCGATCCCGCTACGGGCGAGGTGCTGCACTCCAAAGATGTCATGCTCAAGGAGGAGGACGCGAAGCTCTTTGCTGCGCACGGCATTGACCGCATCTATGTCCGCTCGGTTCTGGGCTGCAAGGCGCGCTCCGGCGTCTGCGCCAAGTGCTACGGCATGAACCTTGCGACCTCGGAGCTGGTCAACCTTGGCGAGGCGGTCGGCATCATTGCCGCCCAGTCCATCGGCGAGCCTGGCACGCAGCTGACCATGCGAACCTTCCACACCGGCGGCGTCGCCGGCGACGATATCACGCAGGGTCTTCCCCGTGTTGAGGAGCTTTTCGAGGCACGCAAGCCCAAGAAGATGGCACAGATCTCTGAGATTGATGGCGTTGTGGACGTGGACGATTCGCACCGTACCGCGCTGCGCAATATCACCGTTACCGCGGACGACGGCGAGGTCAAGCAGTATCAGGTTCCGTATTCTGTCGGCCTGAAGGTGGAGCACGGCAAACGCGTGAAGAAGGGCGAGCCGATCACCGACGGTGCGCTGAATCCGCACGATGTGCTGCGTATCTCCGGCATCGAGGCCGTTCAGGACTATCTGACGCAGGGCGTTCTGGCCGTTTACCGCCAGCAGGGCGTTGACATCAACGAAAAGCACATCGAGGTCATCATCCGTCAGATGATGCGCAAGGTCAAGGTTGAGGAGCCTGGCGAC
>CAKUJN010000132.1 GCA_934661735.1 uncultured Oscillospiraceae bacterium | reverse complement strand
ACAATGCTTGCGTTCTATTGTAAACTTTTGTAGGGGCCGATGCCCACATCGGCCCGCGCAGTGCACACCGTTTTTACGAAAACCTGCGGCGAATTCGTCGGTTCCCAACGGGCCGATGTGGGCATCGGCCCCTACAGGGTGCAGTACATGAACAAGACTGGCCGAGTATTCCGGAAATGAGGAGAAACGGAATTATTGCAGTCTGCCCGCGACTGCGTGTAGTACATTTGTCGGAAGCGAAAACTATCGGTATGGTTGCAATTCTGCGCCCGAAGAGGGCGTTCAGGCCGCGGAGCGGCCAAAAATTCGCGCGCGGCAGCGCGCAATATGACGCGTCTCCAAGCGCCTCTTTTTGCCTACTTTTTCTGGCAAGGCAGAAAAAGTAGGTCTGCGAAGCAATAGTTGCGGTGTTACCGCAAAAGAGACAGTCCGGTGAATACGGAAAAAGGGCCGACAGAATCGTCGGCCCCTGCGGGGTGCATGGATAAAACGCCTGTGGATCAGCGGCTGCGAGGCAGCGGGAGGTGGAGCAGTCAGCCTTTCAGGGTGTGGATTGCGTATGTGAGCGCGCGGCAGAGCGCGTGAATGTCCTCCTCGGTATTGTCCGCGCACAGAGAGACGCGGATGGAGCCGTCAATGACGGCAGGGCTGAGGTGCAGGGCCTCGAGTACATGGCTGCGGTGGCCCTTTGAGCAGGCAGAGCCGGCGGAGACGTAGATTCCGTCGGATTGCAGACAGTTGATCAGGCCCTGTGAGCGCAGGCCGGGGACGGAGAGGTTGACAATATGCGGTGCGTCCTGCTTTCCGATGAGAACGACGCCGGAAATTCCGGAAAGCTCTGCGCGGCAGAGATCACGCAGGCCGGTCATGCGGGCGATATCATCCTTCATGCGCGGAAGCTGGGCGGCGCAGGCCGCGCCGAAGCCGCAGATGCCGGGGAGGTTCTCGGTGCCGGAGCGCTGGCCGCGCTCCTGTCCGCCGCCGAGAATGAACGGAGGGAGATTGAGGCCCTGGCGGATGTAGAGTGCGCCGGTGCCCTTGGCGGCGTGGATTTTATGTCCGGAGACGGAGATCAGGTCCGCGCCGAGTGATTTTGCCTTGAACGGGACCTTGAAAAAGCCCTGCACGGCGTCGGTGTGGAACAGCGCGAGGGGGCTTTTGCGGCGGGTGGTACGGATCATTTCGGGGATGGGCATGACCGCGCCTGTTTCATTATTGACCATCATGACTGACACAAGAATGGTGTCGGGGCGGAGTGCGGCGGTAAGCGCTCCGGCGCTGACAAGGCCTGTTTCGTCCGTGGGGAGGTACGTGACCTCAAAGCCCTGCGCCTCGAGCTTCTGCATCGGGTGCAGGACGGCGTGATGCTCGACGGCGGTGGTGACGATATGGCGGCCGCGCTTACCGAGGCGCTCAGCCGCGCCGAAGATTGCCCAGTTGTCGGCCTCGGTGCCGCAGGAGGTAAAAAAGACACGCTCCGGCTCCGCGCCCATGGCGGCGGCGACAGACGCGCGCGCGGCCTTGAGCCGGCGCTCGGCCTCGATGCCGAGGTCGTGCACGGACGAGGGATTGCCCCAGCAGGTGCAGAGCATGTCGTTCATGGCCTCGATGCAGGCGGGGCAGGGCTTTGTGGTAGCGGAATTGTCCAGATAGATCATATGAAAAGCCTCGATTTGGAGTTATTTGCCGACGCAGAAGCGCTCAAAAATGCGGTTGGTGATATCCTCGCGCATGACGCGGCCGGTGACCTCGCCGATGGCGGTCATGGCCTCCTCGACGTCGGTGAGGACGGCGTCGGGCGTGAGGCCGGCGCGCATGGAATCAAGCGCCGCTTCAATTGCCCTGCCGGCGCGCGCGATGGCGGAGGCCTGACGGGCGTTTGTCAGAATGGAGCCGTCGCAGGGGACGGACGAGTCGGGGAAGAGCATGTCCAGCGCCTGCTCAAGCGCGTCAAGTCCTGCGCCGGTACGGGCGCAGACGGAGACGACGTAGTCAAACGGCAGGTCGGACGGCTGGACGACGGCGGGCAGGTCGTTTTTGTTGAGCAGCGCGACGGCGTGCGGCGCGTCCAGCGCGGCGTCCATGGCGCGGCGGTCAGAGTCGGTAAGCGGCCGGCTTGCGTCACAGACGAACAGGGCAAGCTCTGCCTCATGGGCGGCCTGCTCGGCGCGCTCGACGCCGATGCGCTCGATGGTATCGGCGGTATCGCGGATGCCGGCCGTATCCAGAACGCGCAGCAGATGGCGGCCGAGCGTGACGGATTCCTCGACGGTGTCGCGTGTGGTGCCGGCAATGTCGGTGACAATGACGCGGTCATAGCCGCACAGCGCATTGAGAAGGCTGGACTTGCCGGCGTTGGGACTGCCCAGAATGGCGGCGCGGACGCCGCTTTTCAGCCGGCGGCCGCGCGCGCACGACGAAAGCAGGCGCGCAAGCTCGTCCATTGCGGCGGTGAGGGTGGATTCAAAGCTTTGCAGGACGAATGGCTCGATTTCCTCGTCGGGATAATCCAGAACGGCGTGATAGTGCGAGCAGATGTCGACAAGGCTCTGATAGAGCGGGTCGAGCCGCCGCAGCAGCGCGCCGCCGACCTGTCCGGCGGCATTGGCCGCGGCATCGGCGGTTTCGGCGTCGATGAGGTCGATGACGGCCTCGGCCTGTGTCAGGTCCATTTTGCCGTTGAGAAATGCGCGGCGGGTGAACTCGCCGGCACCGGCCTGACGGAAACCGGCGGCAAAGAGCGCGCGCAGGCCCGCGGCGAGAACGGCGGGCGAACCGTGACACTGGAATTCACAGGTGTCCTCGCCGGTGTAGGAGTGCGGCGCGCGGGAGACAACGGCGACACACTGGTCGATTACACGGCCCTGTTCGTCCAGCAGACTCCCGAGGGTGAGACAGCGGTCGCGCGCCTCGGTGAGCGGATGGCCGCTCGCGGCGCGGAAAACGGATGCGGCGGCGGCGATGCAGCCGTCGCCGGAGGCGCGGAGAATGCCGATTCCGGAACGGACCCAGCCCGTGGAAACGGCGGCGATCATTTTTGACATAGAAATACCTCTTTATCCGGCCTCGCCGGACTGGTTTGGCCGCGCCGGAGGCGCGTGAATAGTGCTCTTGTGCGGGAGCATGCAAGGGAGGACGCCCGCTTTTCCGGTTTCACCGGAACTGCCGTTGATGCGGCAACGCCGCAACCGTGCCTCCGGCGGCTCGTCCTCACAAACTCCAAGCGACGCTTCGCTCTGCATACGTTCGGCTAAGCCAATCGCGCGGCGCAAAGCTTGCGCTCTTGGAGCCTCACGCAATCCCTCGCCCCGCCGCAAGCGGCAGGTCTCGTCCGTTCCGTTGCTCGTCCTCTCCAAATTGCAAACGCTTCGCTGGTTTGCAATTTGGTTCCGTCTGTCTTGCCAGAAAAAGTGGGCAAAAAGAGACGCTGGATGCGAATCGGGTTGTACCGCGGTGCCACAGAACGAGCCCGTCGAAGAACGCTGCGGCCAGCACACGAGAA
>CAKUJN010000131.1 GCA_934661735.1 uncultured Oscillospiraceae bacterium | reverse complement strand
TGCGCCGCGCGATTGGCTTAGCCGAACGTATGCAGAGCGAAGCGTCGCTTGGAGTTTGTGAGGACGAGCCGTCGGAGACACGGCTGCGGTGTTGCCGCATCAACGACAGTCCGGTGAAGGCGGACAAAAGCGCTCCGGCGGAGCCGGAGCGCAATCACAGCAATATCGTCAATTACTCGGCTTTCGCCGCTTCGCGCTTCGCGGCCTCCTCGGCCAGCGCCGCGCGCTTTTTTGTCAGCGCCTCGGCCTTGCGGCGGCGGTCATAGCCGCGGTTGATGAAATAGACCACGATATTGGCCGAAACCATCAGCAGGTTCAGAATATAGACGGCAAGGACATAATTATACTGATGCCGGATGATTTTTGAGGTAATTCCCGCGATATAGCCCAGCGTGATGAGCAGAATAAATTGCAGGCTCATCGTCTGCGCCGTCTTTGCACGGATGTTTGCGGCCAGTGAGATCGGCCACGAAAAACCAAAGCAGACCAGCATGGCCGCTTCCAGAATCTCCGCCATTTTTTCTCCCTCTCTTTTTCGTTCCCGTATTTCCGGTTTCCCTGCGGCTATTCTATCATTGCAGGATTCCAAAACTCAATATTCAAACTGCCGGTAAACGGCCTGTTTTCGCGGGACGTTTTGGCGGTTCTGCCATGCGGCGGCGAACGGTGCGCGCCTTTTGGCCGCAGGCGCGGAAAAGGTGGAATTTTCCGCGGTTGACGCTTGAATTAGCGGGGAAGCTGGTGTATAATATTGTATTATTTTTCAGAAAGGAGTTCTGCTATGAGCAAGCTCGTCATCCCCACCGGTTATCATGCGCCGCTTTCCGTCTATGAATTGCAGCGCGCCATTGAATTCATCAAAAGCAATTTTCAGGTCAATCTGGGCAACGCGCTGAATCTGCGGCGGGTTTCCGCCCCGCTTTTCGTCGAGGAGAACTCCGGCCTGAACGACAACCTCAACGGCTATGAGCGCCCCGTGCGCTTTGACATTCCGGACGTCGGCACCGAGGCGCAGGTCGTCCACTCGCTGGCCAAGTGGAAGCGGCTGGCGCTGAAGCGCTATGAGTTCAACGTCGGCAAGGGCCTGTTCACCGATATGAACGCCATCCGGCGCGACGAGGAGGTCGACAACCTCCATTCGGTCTATGTCGACCAGTGGGACTGGGAAAAGGTCATCTCGCGCGAGGACCGGAACGAAGCGTATCTCCGGCGCACCGTGCGCGACATCGTCGGCGCGGTCTGCGAAACGAACGACGCGCTTGGAATCGCGTTCCCGAGCCTGCATACAAAGCTGGAGCGCGAGGTGTTCTTCATCACCACGCAGGAGCTGGAGGACATGTACCCCGACAAGACGCCGAAGGAGCGCGAAAACACGCTTCTGCGCGAGCATCACACCGTGTTCCTGATGCAGATCGGCGGAAAACTGAAATCCGGAAAGCCGCACGACGGCCGCGCGCCGGACTATGACGACTGGGCGTTGAACGGCGACATTTTGATGTGGAATCCCGTGCTGGAATGTGCGTTTGAAATCTCGTCCATGGGCATCCGCGTCGACGAGCAGTCGCTGGACCGGCAGCTGCACGAGGCGGGCTGCGACGACCGGCGCGAGCTTCCGTTCCACAGAATGCTGCTTGCAGGCGAGCTCCCGCTGACGATGGGCGGCGGCATCGGCCAGAGCCGGCTGTGCATGCTGATGATCGGCACATGCCACATTGGCGAGGTGCAGTCCAGTCTGTGGGACAGGGACACCGCCGAAAAATGCAGAGAGGCAGGTATTCTCCTGCTGTAATAAGAAATATACGCCCGAAACGGGCAAGAGAGAGGATCAATTACTATGGAACAGCTGATTCCCGTTCGTTCCCTGTTCAAGGAAACCGAGGCCTATGCCGGCAAGGAAATCAAGGTCGGCGGCTGGGTGCGCAATCTGCGCGCCAGCAAGAATTTCGGCTTCATCGTCCTGTCCGACGGCACATTCTTCAGCCCCGTGCAGGTTGTCTACGGCTCGGAGCTTGCGAACTTCGCCGAGATTTCCAAGCTGAACGTCGGCGCGGCCGTGATTGTCACGGGCACGCTCGTCCTGACGCCGGAGGCAAAGCAGCCGTTTGAGCTTCAGGCGTCCGCAGTTGCCGTGGAGGGCCCGTCCACGCCCGACTTTCCCATCCAGCCCAAGCGCCATTCGATGGAATATCTGCGCACGGTCACGCATCTGCGTCCGCGCACCAACACCTTCCAGGCGGTTTTCCGCGTGCGCAGCCTCGCGGCCTACGCCATCCACAAGTTCTTTCAGGAGCGCGGCTTTGTGTATGTGCACACGCCGCTGATCACCGGCTCCGACTGTGAGGGTGCGGGTGAGATGTTCCAGGTCACGACGCTGGATCTGAACAATCCGCCGCGCACCGAGGACGGCGCGATTGACTACAGCAAAGACTTCTTCGGCAAGGAGACAAATCTGACCGTCTCCGGCCAGCTCAACGGCGAAACGTTCGCACAGGCGTTCCGGAACATCTACACGTTCGGCCCGACGTTCCGCGCCGAAAACTCCAACACGACGCGCCACGCCGCCGAGTTCTGGATGATCGAGCCGGAGATTGCGTTTGCGGACCTGTTTGACGACATGCGCCTTGCCGAGGATATGATCAAGTATATCATCGCCTATGTGCTGGAAAACGCGCCGGAGGAAATGGCGTTCTTCAACCAGTTTGTGGACAAGGGGCTGCTTGACCGCCTGCATCACGTCATGACGTCCGACTTTGGCCATGTGACCTATACCGAGGCCGTCAGGCTTCTGGAGGAGCACAACGACAGCTTCGACTACAAGGTATTCTGGGGCTGCGATTTGCAGACCGAGCACGAGCGCTATCTGACCGAGCAGATCTTCAAGCGTCCGGTTTTCGTCACCGACTATCCGAAGGAAATCAAGGCGTTCTATATGAAGCTTAACCCCGACGGAAAGACCGTTGCGGCGATGGACTGTCTGGTTCCTGGCATCGGCGAGATCATCGGCGGCAGCCAGCGTGAGGACAACTATGACACGCTGCTGAACCGCATGAACGAGCTGGGTCTGAAGCCGGAGGACTACCGGTTCTACCTCGATCTGAGAAAGTACGGCTCCACACGCCACGCGGGCTTTGGTCTCGGCTTTGAGCGCTGCGTCATGTATCTCACGGGCGTGTCGAACATCCGCGACGTGCTGCCGTTCCCGCGCACCGTCAATAACTGCGATCTGTAAGAAACGATTGAAAGGCCCGAACGCCGGAAGGCGGACGGGCCTTTTGCTTTCCCTGTGCGGGAGGTTACAGGGGCAGGCGCCCCTTTCCGCCCTTTTGTCCGGATTCACCGGAACTGCCGTTGAATGCGGTGAGACCGCAACTGTGCCTCCGGCGGCATACTTTTTCTGGCTTGTCAGAAAAAGTATGCAAAAAGAGACGCTGGATGCGGATCGGATTGTACCGCAAGCCACAGAAGAACCCCGTAGAAAAACATTGCAGCCAACACACGGAAATCCCTCTGCA
>CAKUJN010000130.1 GCA_934661735.1 uncultured Oscillospiraceae bacterium | reverse complement strand
GCGCGATTGGCTTAGCCGAACGTATGCAGAGCGAAGCGTCGCTTGGAGTTTGTGAGGACGAGTCGCCGAAGGCACGGTTGCGGTCTCACCGCATTCAACAGCAGTTCCGGTGAACCCTGACAAAAGGGGGCCGACAGAGTCGTCTGCTCCTACAGCCTGCGGCGCAAGCCGTCGCTTCGGGGTGCAAAAAGGCCCGCGCTTTCGCGCGGGCCCTGGCTCCGTTCTCAGCCGGCGACATAACCGTCGCGGATTGACTCATAGAAATTGGCCTCTGCCGCCGTCATGTACGGCGTGACCCACAGCGTGCCAACGCCGAGGCACAGCGAGCCGACAAGAATCCAGCCGATAAAGCTCAGATCCAGCACAAATTTCTCCCATTTATGGCCGTTCATCATCCGGCGGCTCTCATCAATGCACATTTTCCAGTCGTAATCCGGATGATCCACCTTGATATAGTAAACCATCGAATAGGAGTACGCCTTGACAATGCCGGGAATAAAGAACAGCAGCGACCACAGGAATGTAAACAGGCCGGTCATCAGACCGATCAACAGCGTTCCGCCGAAATCATCCTGAAAGCCGCGGAACATGTCGCCCATCTGCACAGGCTGACCGTCGCGCGCCTGCTTCAGGAAGATGTACGCCATACCGTATTCCAGCGGTCCGAGCACCAGAATGCCGCCGACCACCGGCAGGACTGACGTCGCCGTTGTCTCAAGCAGACCGATCAGCAGGCAGACCACCAGCCCCATCATCCACGCATTCTGGAAAATGCCTCCGCCCAGCTGCGCGCGGGCGCGCGCCTTGATTTCCTCACGATTCATTTTCTTCATCCTTTCCCGTTTATTCTCTTTTTCTCTCTCAGGCTTCCGCCCGATAATTTCATTATAGAATATGCACTCCGGAATTGCAACATGCATTCGCGCCCCGCATGGTGCGGAAATCGCATTTGACGGCGCACTTGCGCTTGTGTGTTCCCATATCCTGTGATATGATAGCAGGCAGCACGAAAAAACGAAACCTTCGGAGGGATTCGCATTGATTTTCATGGAAACGGACCGTCTTTCTCTGCGAAATACCATGCCCCGCGACGCGGCCGTCATGTTTGATTATCGAAACAACGAGCTTTGCGCCCGCTATCAACGAGGGCAGATAAAGGACTACGCGGGCATTGCTGAGTTGATCGAGCGCCGCAAAAACGACGTTCTGTCTGTCAATGCGCCCTTTATGGCTGCCGTCGCACGCAGAGAAACAAACGAAATGATCGGTGAGATTGTCGTCATGCCGAAAGACAATACAATCTCTCTCGGATACACCTTTTCCTACAGATATCACCGTCAGGGATATGCGTTTGAGGCGCTTTCCGCCCTGATTGACAAGCTGCACAGTCTGGGGCCCGAACGTGAGTTTCTCTGCTTCACAGAGCCGCAGAACACCGCAAGCATGGGGCTGCTTCTGAAGCTGGGCTACAGAGATCTGGGCTATGTCCCCGCCATGGAATCTCAGGCGTTCGGCAGATGGACAACGCCGGAAACAGAAGCGGAAATCGCCGGACTCCGCCGGTAAGCCGCCGCACAGCAAACACCTGCCCGAGGAAAGCCCTCGGGCAGGTGTTTCTCTTCATAATATACGCACAGGCCGCGCGGCCGCTGGGGCTTTTACAGACTTACAGGTCGATCTTCGGCAGCGTGGCAAAGCCCTTCTCCAGATCCGCGTCCGTCAGCTCGGCGTCGATCATCTGGCCATTGTTGTACTGCTCATACGCCTTGAGGTCAAAGTAGCCGGTACCGGTCAGGCCAAACAGGATTGTCTTTTCCTCGCCGGTTTCGCGGCAGCGGACCGCCTCGTCAATCGCCGCACGGATGGCGTGGCTGGACTCCGGCGCGGGCAGGATGCCCTCGACGCGGGCAAATTCCTCGGCCGCTTCAAATACGCTGCTCTGCGGGACGGCGCGCGCCTCCATCAGTCCGTCGTGGTACAGCTGCGAGAGCGTGCTGCTCATGCCGTGATAGCGCAGACCGCCGGCATGGATGGGCGACGGCATGAAGCCGTTTCCAAGCGTGTACATCTTCGCCATCGGGCAGACCATGCCGGTGTCGCAGAAATCATAGGCGAATCTGCCGCGCGTGAAGCTGGGGCAGGACGCGGGCTCGACGGCAATGATGCGGTAGTCCGCCTCGCCGCGGAGCTTTTCACCCATGAACGGCGCGATCAGGCCGCCAAGGTTTGAGCCGCCGCCGGCGCAGCCGATGATGATATCGGGCTTGACGCCGTATTTGTCCAGCGCCGTTTTTGCCTCAAGACCGATGACGCTCTGGTGCAGCAGGACCTGATTCAGCACGCTGCCCAGCACATAGCGGTAGCCCTCGTGCGTGGTTGCGTCCTCGACGGCCTCGGAAATCGCACAGCCAAGGCTTCCGCCGGTTTCTGGGAACTCGGCCAGAATCTTGCGGCCGACATTTGTGGTGTTGGACGGCGACGGCGTGACATTCGCGCCATAGGTGCGCATGACCTCGCGGCGGAACGGCTTCTGCTCATAGCTGACCTTGACCATGTACACGCGGCAGTCCAGTCCCAGATAGGCGCACGCCATGGAAAGCGCCGTGCCCCACTGACCGGCGCCGGTCTCGGTGGTGACGCCCCTGAGGCCCTGATGCTTGGCGTAATACGCCTGCGCGATGGCGGAATTGAGCTTGTGCGAGCCGGAGGTGTTGTTGCCCTCAAACTTGTAATAGATCTTTGCCGGCGTGTTCAGCTTCTTTTCCAGACAGTATGCGCGAACCAGCGGCGACGGACGGTACATCTTATAGAAGTCGCGGATCTCCTGCGGAATTTCAAAAAACGGCGTGGTATCATCCAGCTCCTGCCTGACCAGCTCGTCGCAGAATACGGGCCGCAGATCGTCAAACGTCATGGGCTTGAGCGTGCCAGGGTTCAGCAGCGGCGCGGGCTTATTCTTCATGTCCGCACGGACATTGTACCAATATTTCGGCATCTCGTCCTCGGAGAGATAAATTTTATAGGGAATCTGGGCCATTTTATTTACCAACCTTTCTGTTCCGGTGCAGGACAGGAAAACAAAAAACCTGTCCCGCAGTTTTTCTACCAACTGCTGGGACAGGAACAATTCCTGCGGTACCACCCTGCTTGACACAATGTGTCCACTCTGACTGTACTGACATACAGCGGTTCTTGTTAACGGAGTCCCGACTCCGGCTTGCATCGGCGTCAAAGACACGTTCCGCTCGCCCTCGGAAGGCCATTCACGCACCCCCGCACGCGCCGCGCTTCCACCATCCGCGGCTCTCTTGACCGGCGTAGGGGAGGTTACTTTCTCTTCCTCAACGGTTTGTTCTTTTGTTTGACCGCATTTTAGCACCGCAAAGCGCAAAAGTCAATAGGCCTTTTCAGAAAAAACTTCCGGTTTTTTGATATTTTCCCTGCCGTCTGTCGTCATTTATGATAGACTGAACATGAAAGGATGTGGTCATGATGTCCAGACAATCTCATTTCCGGCCGCTTCACATCTGCGCGCTGTTTGCCGCGCTGTGCCTTCTGCTTACCGGCTGCGGCGCACAGCCAAAAACGCTTCTTGACCGTATGCAGGCGCTTCACCTTCCGGCCGAGGCATATAC
>CAKUJN010000129.1 GCA_934661735.1 uncultured Oscillospiraceae bacterium | reverse complement strand
GATTATCGGCGCTCCGGATTCTACCGGAGCTTCCCGAACTATTTGTCGTTCAACGTGTTTCTGTTGGAATACGGCGTCTACGCAAAGTCCCGCTTCGCGTTTTTCCCGATCTCGTGGCGCGAGGAGGACCAGATCAGCAATGCAAAGCTGTTTGCGCAGTCCCGCCGGATTTTCGGGCTGACGATGGAATATGTGCTGCATAGGAAGCGCCTTTTTGCGCCGCAGGAAAACGAGTATTCCCGCCGCGCGTACACATATCAGGTAATAGGAGAGCATACGCCATGAAGCTGCATCTGATTCTACCCATGGCCGGCGGCGGCACACGTTTTCTCAAGGGCGGCTTTGAGTGTCCGAAGCCTCTGCTGGAGCTGAACGGAAAGCCGTTTTTCCAGTGGGCGGCCGAGTCTGTCTTGCAGACGCTGACACCCGAAAGTCTGCGTTTTGTCGTGCTGAAGGAGCACGTCGAGCGCTTTCAGATCGACCGGCGCATCCGTGCGGTCTATCCGCAGGCGGAGCTGACCGTGCTGGAGCGGGTGACAGCCGGAGCGGTTCTGACGTGCCTCGCGGGCTGTGAGGGACTGCCGGAGGATGCGGCGGTGCTGTTTAACGACTGTGACCACTATTTCCGATGCAATGCGCTGGCGTGGTTGGACGCGCGCGCAGACGGCGCACTGCTGACGTTCCGCTCGCGCGACCCGCGGTTCAGCTTTGTCCAGCTGGATGAACGCGGCCTTGTTCTGCGCACGGCGGAAAAGGAAGCGATCAGCGACCGCGCTATCTGCGGCGCGTACTATTTCGGCAGTGTCCGTACATTCCGTACAGCTGCGGCGCGCTATCTGGAAACGTGTACGCAGAGCGAGTTTTTCATGAGCGGCGTCTACAATGCGCTTCTGGCCGCGCACGGCGCGGTAGAGGCGCTGGAAACGCAGGTGCATGTGTCGTTCGGCACACCCGAGGAATACGAGGCGGCGCGCCATGACGCGCGTCTGGAGGTGGTGGAGGCTTGATCGGCTACCTGTTTGCCGCGGCGCTCTGTCTGCTGCTGGGCCATGTGTGCAAGGCGCGGCGCTGGCAGCTGCTGGTGCGGATCTATGAGTCCACGCCGCTGACGACGCTTTTGCAGTCGCTGGCAACGGGCTATATGGTCAACTTCTATGTGCCGCTGCATCTGGGCGACCTGCTGCGCATCTGGACGGCGGGACGCCGCATGGAAAACGGCCTCGGCTTTGCCGCGTCCACGGTCATTGTCGACCGCGTGCTGGACGTGCTGGTGATGACGGGAATTTTCGGCGTGTTCAGCCTGCTGCGGCCGGACGCGGCGATCAGTCTTGCCGCGCGGCGCTATCTGGTGATGCTGGCGGTGCTGCTGGTGTTCATGACGCTTGCCGCCTGCTTCAGTCAGGCGTTCAAGCGGCTGGCGCGCACCGTTTGCGCAATCTTCAACGAGCGGATTCAGTATCAGCTGCTGTTCTTTGCATGGTCGCTGATCTCCTCGTTCAAGGCGCTGTGGAAGCGCGTGCCGAAGGGACGGCTGCTGTGTGATACGCTTGCCATGTGGTGCGCGTACCTGTGCTCCTATTTTCTGCTGGGCCGGTTTCTGACGGCGTTCGGACAGGCCATGTCGTTCCGCGACGTGCTGCTGATGATGTTTGCGCCGGAGAGTCTGGCCTCGTCCACCTTTGCCATGAGCTTCGGACAGTTTGCGACGGCAACGGAGCTTCTGCTGTTCGCCTATCTGTGGGTGCCGCTGGTGCTGATTGTCGCATACGCGCTGCTTTCCAGAAAAAAGCGGGCGCAGACGCGTCCGGTTTCTACGGCAAAGCTTCTGCCGCAGCTTCGCACCAGTGAGCGGCTGGCGTTCCTCAACAGCTATTTCTCCGGCGATTCGCGCAGCGCGCTGCGCGAGTATCTGGAAATGAACGCCGACGTCACCATTTTACAGGACTATTCCTCCGGCTCGGACGCTTCCACGATGCTCTGCGTCCGTGACGGCGAGACGGTGTTCCGCAAATATGCCGTCGGCGCGGCGGCACAGAAGCTCCGCGTGCAGGCGGACTGGGTCGAGGGCTATGCGGCGGTGCTCCCGCTGCCGCATATCACGCACCGGCGGCAGAGCGGGCTTTCGTTCTGCTATGACATGCAGTACGCCGAGGAGGGCGTCGGCATGTTCCGCTATGTCTATTCGCACTCGACGCAGAACAGCTGGCAGATTCTCCATGAGGCACTGGAAACGCTGACGCAGCGGCTGCACCGGCCTACGCGCTTTACGCCGCCGGAGGGGGCATTCGACGATTACTACAGGGAGAAGGTCGAAAAGAATCTGGCAGAGCTACGCCAGAGCCGTGCGCTGCGCGCGCTGTGCGCGCCGGAGTATCTGACGGTCAACGGCACGCGCGTGCGCAATCTGCCGCTGCTTATGCCGCTGCTGGAAAAAGAGCGCCTGCGCGAAGTGTTTTCGGGGGACGCCGCCTGTGAGATTCACGGCGATCTGACGCTGGAAAACATCATCTGCTATACAGAGGGCGCCCATACGCCGCCGTATTATCTGATTGACCCGAATCCGAGCACCTTGTACCGGACAAGCTGCATGGAACTGGCAAAGCTGTTCCAGTCGCTGCACGGACGCTATGAGTTTCTGGAGCAGGGGAGCGTCCTGACGCGCGGAGACGGGAGCATTGAATTTCTGTTTCCCGAGTCGCGGCAGTATCAGGCGCTGCTTGAACGGCTGTGTGAGTGGATTTGCGAAACGTATGGCGAACGCGGCCTGCGCAGCGTGTTCTACCATGAAATTATCCACTGGCTTCGCCTGATGCCGTATCGGCTGCGGCGGAATGAAGCCTCTGCCGCGCGTTATTACGCGGCGATGCTTCTGGTGATGAACGATATCTATGACCGATATGAGGAACCGGCTGATGAAAGAACGACTGGCAATCTTTGATTTTGACGGGACGCTTTACGACACCGTTCCGGCAAACGCCGCGGCCTACGCCGCCGCGCTTGCGCGGTGCGGCGTGACGCTGGACACGGCGTATTTCGCCGAGCACTGCAACGGCCGGTATTACCGCGATTTCCTGCCGGAACTGGTCGGACAGGACGACGCGCTGGTACGGCAGGTGCACGACGACAAAATCGCGATTTTTCCGCAGTATTATCATCTGGTGCGGCCGAACGCGGCGCTTTTTGCGCTGCTGGATGCAATTGCGCCCGCGTACCATATTGCGCTGGTTTCCACCGCGTCGAAGCAGGGAGTTCTGGATATCCTGCGCCGCTTCGGGCACGGGGAAAAGTTTGAGCTGATTCTGACGCAGCAGGATGTTCCGCGAAAAAAGCCCGCGCCCGACGGCTTTCTTGCTGCTATGGTGCATTTCGGTGTGGACGCGGCGGACACAATCATCTTTGAGGACGCGCCGGAGGGCATCGAGGCCGCGCGCCGTGCGGGCGCGCAGTGCCTGACGGTGCCGTTTATCCGCTGAAAACAGACTGTACATGAAAAACAGGGTTCTGCCGTATGGCAGAACCCTGTTTTGAGCTTGTCAAAAAAGTGTTTTTGACAAGCTTTCAAACGCGATCCGCTTCGCTGGGGTCGCGTTTGAATAGACTTCGCGATGCCCCGCGCATAATTTGTGCGCTGTAGGCGCACAAATTCCACACTCGCATCGCGCAGAGTGTTTTGTCCGACGTACACGCCGCCGGACAAAACCGATTTGCAATTTCTTCGCGCCTGCGGGCGCGAACTCTACGAGGTTTTCCGACAGACTGAAACAGGGTTCTGCCGTATGGCAGAACCCTGTTTGATTGTATAAAGAAAACCACCGGCAAAGCCGGTGGTACCAAAAAGCTTTAGCTATGCATAGAAAAAATATCCTCCTTTG
>CAKUJN010000128.1 GCA_934661735.1 uncultured Oscillospiraceae bacterium | reverse complement strand
TGCAGTCTGCCCGCAAATGCGTGTGGTACATTCATTGCAACCAAAAGCTATCGGGAAAGAAAAAATCTGCGCCCGAAGAGGGCGTTCAGGCTGCGGAGCGGCCAAAAATTCGCGCGCGTGAGCGCGCAATATGGCGCGGCTCCAAGCGCATCTTTTTGCCTGCTTTTTCTGGCGCAACAGAAAAAGTAGGCCGCCGGAGGCACGGCTGCGGCGTTGCTGCAAAAAACCCAGCCGGACAGGATGTCTGTCAGGCCGGGTTTTATTTGTTATCTGGTTTTCAGTCTGTCCAGAGCTGCCTGGAACCAGTCCGGAAGCGGGCACTGCACGGTGATTCGTTCGCCGGTGCGCGGATGGACGAATGTCAGCTCGCGCGCGTGCAGGCACTGCGAGTCCAGGCCCAGCTCCGGCTTTTTGTGTCCGTAGACCGTGTCGCCGACGATTGGATGGCTGCGCCACGCCAGATGCACGCGGATCTGATGTGTGCGGCCGGTTTCCAGACGGCAGCGCAGGTGCGTGTAGCCGGTATAGCGCGCGATGACCTCCCAGTGCGTCACGGCCTCGCGGCCGCCGCTTCGGGTGACGCACATTTTTTTGCGGTCGGCGGGACTGCGGCCAATGGGCGCGTCGATGGTGCCGCGGTCCTCGCGGATGTTGCCGCAGACGATGCACTCATATGTCCGCGCCAGCGTATGATCCTTCAGCTGGGCGGAGAGCGCCTGATGCGCGAAATCGTTTTTTGCAACAATCAGGAGGCCGGACGTGTCCTTGTCAATGCGGTGGACAATGCCGGGGCGAAGCTCGCCGCCGATGCCGGACAGCGAATCGCCGCAGTGATGCAGCAGGGCGTTGACCAGCGTCCCGTCCCAGTGGCCCGCCGCCGGATGGACGACCAGCCCCTTCGGCTTGTTGATGACAATGACGTCGCTGTCCTCGTATACCACGTCCAGCGGAATATCCTCGGGCTGCGCGGAGATTTCCTTCGGCGCGGGCGGCTCGAATTCCAGTATGTCGCCCGCGTTCAGCCGGTCGCTTTTCACGGCAGCTACGCCGTTGCGGCGGACAAGGCCGTTTTCCAGCAGACGCTGCGCGGCGCTCCGGCTCAGCTCGGGCGCAAGACGCGCCAGCGCGGCATCAATGCGCTCGCCGCTGCGGTCAGCCGTCAGAATCATCGTGCGTTTCTTCCTTCTTCGCGGGCTTGTCCGACAGGAACTCTCTGTCCCAGATCAGAATACACAGGACCAGCAGCACCGCGGGGATGGTAATAAACAGGTCCGCCACGTTGAACGTGGAAAACCACGGGATGCAGATCATATCCACGACCAGTCCGGTCGCAATGCGATCGATCAGGTTGCCGATTGCGCCGCCCGTGATGGCTGCGAGCAGCCACAGCTCCGCCGGCTTGCGGATGTGCTTTTTCGCGACGGCCCAGACGATCAGGACCAGATAGACGACCGCCACCGCGACGAACAGCCAGCGCTTGCCGCTGAGCATCGACAGCGCCATGCCGTCGTTTGTGATATAGTGCAGCTGGAGCCAGCCGGGGATCAGCACGACGGTCCGGCCCGTCAGGTGCGCCGCGGCCAGCGCCTTGGTCCACTGGTCCACGGCGGCAATCGCCGCGGCAAACAGCGTCAGAAAAACATACAGCAAAAAAGCTTCCTCCTTTTGCAGACGGGTGTTTTTTATCATATCATACGCGGGCGGCGGAGTCAAAGAAAATGCCGCCGGCAGGCGATTATGCCTGCACGCAGGCGAACAGCCGGTCAATCAGGTCGCTGCCCTGAAACAGCGGCTGAAGCACGGCGCAGACCGAGCCGTAGATGGGGGAGTTTTCGCCGAAGCGCGACTTGACAAAGCGCGGGCGCAGCCGCTGCTGATGGACGGAGATGTTGATGCGCGCCAGCCACTGTTCAAGATAGCTGACGAATTCCTCCGGCAGAAACGCGGCGTCGTGGCCCAGAATGATCAGCGGAACGTTGATCAGGTTCAGATAGTTGTTCAGCCCGTAGGTCAGATGGCACAGCGCGTTGTAGAAAATGGTATAGGCCGTCTTGTTTGTCATGGCAAAGCCCGCGGCCTGCTCCATGTTTTCCAGCGTTACGCCGCACTCCTCGCGGATCATGCGCAGGATGGTCGGCGTGCTGGCATACAGCTCCAGACAGCCGCGGCTGCCGCAGGTGCATTTCGGCCCGCCGTAGTCGATGGAGGTATGGCCGAATTCGCCGCATGCGTCCAGCAGTTCATGATGCGACACGACGGCGGCGCCGAGACCGTCGGTGATGCCGACGTAGAGAAAGCTTTCGACCTCTCTGCCCATGCCGAAATACAGCTCGCACAGGCCGGAGGCCTGCATGTCGTTTGCGACATAGATGGGGAACGGAAAGTGCGGCTGAAGCGCGTCGCGCAGATTGAGCGAGCGGATGCCGAAAAAGTCCGTGACATACGCCACGCCGCTGCTGTCGGGGTTGATGACGCCGACTGTGGACAGGCCCAGCGCCAGCACCGGACGGCTGGTGCGGCCGGTCAGATGCTCGGTCAGCTCGCGCAGCTTTTGCAGGATGCTCTGCTCGTTCTCATTTGCGCTCAGCGGCCGCTTGGCACGGGCCAGCAGCTGAAGCGACAGATCGCACACTACGCCGTACAGGCAGGTGCGCGAGATATAGATGCCCGCGACAACCGGCGAGGTTGTGCAGATGCGCAGCAGCATCGGCGTCCGCCCCGGCGTTTTGACAGGGTCGTGTGGCGTGACCTCCTCAATGATCCGCTTTTGCAGCAGCTCGCTTGTGATATTGGTGACGGTCATTGGCGAAAGGTGAAGCGACTCGGACAGCTCGCTCCGCGTGATGGTTCCGGCGGTGCAGATGGATTGCAGCAGCAGCGCGCGGTTTCGCTCCTTGACCTCGATCAGATTGATGCCGGCTCGTTTCATGACGGCTCCTTCTCCCGACGCGTCGGCCGCGGCGGATTGATTTATGGCAGCAGCGCACAATTGCGCCTTCGCGCTTCAGCGGATCCTTTCCGCCGGTCCTGCGGTTTGAAAGGTTTGAAATACATACAGGATTCCTGCACGTTTCAACCCCCTGAGCCGACGAAAAATTCTCGCCGAATCAGCTTGCCGGATTGCGCGGCGCTGCCCTATATAGTATGGTTATTATAATATATCGCGCCGTGGTTGTAAATTGTTTTTGCCCGGTGGGTGCTGTACAAATCCGGCGGAGCATGATAAGATAACAACAAGGTGTATGCTCCCAGCTGCCAACGCATACGGGCGGCGGGCCTTTTCGCGCTGCCGGTCACATCGACAGCTGAAAAATACACCCCGGCAATCGAAAGGATGGATGTACGATGGATATGAATCTGGAAAGATGCATCGAGCAGGAGCAGACGTATCAGTTCCGGAATTTTTCACATGCCGACGCGTGGGAGCTTGGAAACGAGCTGGTCGCCGCGTGCAGCGAGATGGAAGGGCCGCTTGCCGTGGAGATTGAGGTCAATCATGTGGTTGTGTTCCGGTATTATCCGGACGGCACGGGCAGATTCCATGAGCAGTGGCTCCGGCGCAAGCGCAACATGGTCAACACCGTGGAAAAAAGCACGCTGCGCTGCAAATTTGAGATCGAGCGCGCCGGCGAGGAGCTGGAGCGCGACTGGTGCCTCAGTCCGCTGGACTACGCGGCCTGCGGCGGCGGCTTCCCCATCCGCCTGCGCGGCGGCAGCATGATCGGCGTTGCGGCCGTGTCCGGCCTGCCCGATCTGCGCGACCACGCGGCGCTGATCGAGGGTCTGCGGCGGTATTTTGAAAAGCACCCGCAATAACGGGCGAAGGAGGACCGGACGGATGTCCGGTCCTCTTTTCCGGTTTCACCGGATGGATGGCCGCGCCGGAGGCGCGGGGAACGATTCAACCCCTTTTTCTTTCCCAGCGCGGGAAAGAAAAAGCCGTTGACGGTAAAAAGAAAGGGGCGGCAAAGGGGGAT
>CAKUJN010000127.1 GCA_934661735.1 uncultured Oscillospiraceae bacterium | reverse complement strand
CTTAGCCGAACGTATGCAGAGCGAAGCGTCGCTTGGAGTTTGTGAGGACGAGCCGCCGGAGGCACAGTTGCGGTGTCGCCGCATCAACGGCAGTTTCGGCGAAAATGGACAAAAGGGCCGACGCCCCTACAGGGCGCTGTGCAAAAACACCTCCGGTGTGGCCGGAAAATGTTTCACATGAAACATCCGCCTCTTTGCAGTTGCATTTATCCGGCGCAGGAAGTATAATGAAAACGCTCAAAACAAAAAGAGAGAGGGTGCGCCATGGGCAGAAGCATTGCAATCGTCAACCAGAAAGGCGGCGTCGGGAAAACAACGACGGCGGTCAATCTGACGGCGGCGCTGCACCGCGCCGGACAGCGCGTGCTGCTGTGCGACTTTGACCCGCAGGCCAACGCCACCTCCGGCCTCGGCGTGGAAAAAAGCCGCGTCGCAGTGTCCAGCTATGACCTGATTATCAACGGCGAGAGCGCCGAACGGGCGGTTATCCGCACGAAATTCGGCGATCTGATCGGCTCGTCGCCAGCGCTTTCGGGCGCGGGCGTGGAGCTGGTGGGGACCGAGCGGCGCGAGTTTGCGCTGGCGGATGCGCTGGCACCGCTGCGGGAAAGCTACGACTGGATTTTTATCGACTGTCCCCCGTCGCTTGAGCTGCTGACGGTCAACGCGCTGTGCGCGGCCGATCAGGTGCTGATTCCGGTACAGTGCGAGTATTACGCGCTGGAGGGGCTGGCCGACCTGCTGTATACGCTGCGGGCGATGAAAAAGCGGCTGAAGCCGTCAATCGATATCTACGGCCTTGTGCTGACCATGTACGACGGCCGGACCAATTTCTCCGCGCAGGTGGCCGAGGAGGTGCGCCGCCACTTCCCAGGCAAGGTGTTTGCCTCGGTTATCCCGCGCAACATCCGCCTGTCCGAGGCGCCCAGCCACGGCGTGCCGGTTTTTGATTACGACCGCTTCAGCCGCGGCGCAACGGCGTATCAGGCGCTGGCAGATGAAATTCTGGAAAAGGAACGCGAGCGCGCGGACGCGTATCGCTGACGCAAAGGAGGAGCTTCCATGGCAATGAAAAAGGGTCTTGGAAAGGGTGTCGGCGCGCTGCTTGGCGAAAGCGCGCTGACGATGCAGACAGACGGCGGCGACGGCGTAAAGCTGCTGCCGCTGCAAAAGGTTGAACCGAATCCCGCGCAGCCGCGCAAATATTTTGATCCGGAGGAGCTTCAGACGCTGGCTGATTCCATCGCCATGCACGGCGTGATTCAGCCGCTGACGGTGCGGCAGCTGCCGTCCGGCTTCTATCAGATCATCGCAGGCGAACGCCGCTGGCGCGCGTCGCGTCTGGCAGGACTGACCGAGGTGCCGGTCGTGGTCATCGAGGCCGACGACAAAAAGGCGATGGAGCTGGCGCTGATTGAAAATCTCCAGCGCGCCGACCTCAATCCGATTGAAGAGGCGCTGGGCTATCAGCAGCTGATCAGCGAGTACGGTCTGACGCAGGAGCAGGCCGCCGAGCGTGTGGGCAAATCGCGTCCGGCCGTCGCAAACGCGCTGCGCCTGCTGGGGCTGAGCCGTCCGGTGCAGGATCTGCTGGCCGAGGGCCGGATTTCGGCCGGACATGCCCGCGCGCTGCTGACGATCCGCGGCGAGAGCGAGCAGTACGCCGTAGCGCTGAAGGTTGTGAATCTTCAGCTTTCCGTCCGGCAGACGGAAACGATGTGCAAGAATCTGACAAAATCTGTAAAACAGAAGCCGAAGCCGGCCGCGCCGGCCGTGGACTATATTGCCGAATGTGAAAAGGAGCTGAAGCATACGCTCGGCCGCGGCGTGAAGATTGTCCACGGCAAAAAGAAAGGCCGCGTCGAGCTGGAATACTACGGCGAGGACGATTTGCAGCGAATCTATGAGCTGCTGCAAAGCCTCGGCGGAAAGGGGAATATCCGATGAACGAGGAAAACAAGGGTACGCCCGCGGAGGAGAAAAAGCCGCTGAGCGAGCAGAAGCGCGCGGCGCTGCTGCGGTATATGGCGGTTTTGTTTGCGGTTGCGTTTCTGCTGGTGCTTGCATCGCTGATTCTTCAGATGCACAGCTCCCGAACGGCCATCTCCGAGATGAGCAAAAGCAACTCGGACGCGCTGTCCAACGCCATGGCGAACGCGGAGTTTTTGCAGGACCAGAACCGCGAGCTTCAGGAGGAAAACCGGAAGCTGCGCGAGCAGCTGGACGCGGCGGACGATCAGAGCGCCGGCGCCGAGCGGCTGACGCAGGAGCTGACGGCGCTGAAGGCGGAGTACGACGCGCTGAAAGCGCAGAGCGAGGGCGCGGAGACAGCGTATGAGGCGCTGATCACCGCCCTCACCTGCCGGACGCACGAGGGCAACGTCACCTTTACCAGAGCCATGGAGACGGTCGCAGCAAATCAGCAATATCTGTCACAGGATGCGCTGGAGGTTTACCAGTCGCTTCTGGACGAGGGATAGGAGAGGTAGAAAAACATGCTTGATATTCGATTTATTCGTGAAAATACGGATGTAGTCAAGGAAAATATCCGAAAAAAGTTCCAGGATGAAAAGCTCCCGCTGGTCGACGAGGTCGTGGAGCTGGACGCGAAGCGCCGCGCCGCCATCGCCGAGGTCGAAAGCCTCAAGGCTGCGCGCAACAAGCTGTCCAAGGCCAACGGCCCGCTGTACGGTCAACTGAAAAAATGCGATGACGAGGCGAAAAAGGCCGAAATTCAGGCGCAGATTGACCGGAACAACGCCGCCGTCAAGGCCGACGACGAGCGCCGCGCGCAGCTGGATCAGTCGGTTGCGGAAATGGACGCGCGCATCCGCGAGATTCTGTATGTGATTCCCAATATCATCGATCCGTCCGTCCCCATCGGGCCGGACGACAGCTGCAATGTCGAGGCCGAGCGCTTCGGCGAGCCGGTTGTGCCGGAATTTGAGGTTCCGCATCATGTCGATATCATGGCGCGCTTCGACGGCATTGACAAGGACGCCGCGGGCCGCGTGGCCGGTATGGGCTTTTACTATCTGCTGGGCGATATCGCGCGGCTGCATGAGGCGGTTCTGGCCTATGCGCGCGATTTCATGATCGACCAGAAGAATTTTACCTATGTCATTCCCCCGTTCATGATGCACGGCGACGTGGTCAAGGGCGTCATGTCCTTCCCCGAGATGGAGGCCATGATGTACAAGATCGAGGGCGAGGACCTGTATTTGATCGGCACGTCCGAGCATACGATGATCGGCCGCTTTATCGACCAGATTCTGCCCGAGAATCAACTGCCGCTGACGCTTACGTCCTACTCCCCCTGCTTCCGCAAGGAGGTCGGCAGCCATGGTCTGGAGGAGCGCGGCGTCTACCGCATCCACCAGTTTGAAAAGCAGGAAATGATTGTCGTCTGCCGCCCCGAGGATTCGAACGACTGGTATGAGAAGCTGTGGCACTACTCTGTCGAGCTGTTCCGCAATCTGGAAATTCCCGTCCGGCAGCTGGTCTGCTGCTCGGGCGATCTGGCCGACCTCAAGGTCAAATCCTGCGACATCGAGGCGTGGAGCCCGCGGCAGAAAAAGTATTTCGAGGTTTGCTCCTGCTCGAATCTCGGCGACGCGCAGGCCCGCCGCCTGAACATCAAGATTCGCGGCGAGGACGGCAAGCTCTATCTTGCCCATACGCTGAACAATACCTGCGTCGCGCCGCCGCGCATGCTCATCGCATTTCTGGAGAACCACCTTCAGGCCGACGGGAGCGTGACCATCCCCGCCTGCCTTCAGCCGTATATGGGCGGCAAGAGCGTGCTTGTGCCAAAGCACTGAATTCCGGAAGAGCTTTTGCGGCACAGTCTGTAGGGGCCGATGCCTGCACCGGCCCGCTTGTCCGGATTCACCGGACTGCTGCTGATGCGGTGAGGCCGCAACTGTTGCTTCGCAGACCCACTTTTTCTGCCTTGCCAGAAAAAGTGGGCAAAAAGAGGCGCTGGA
>CAKUJN010000126.1 GCA_934661735.1 uncultured Oscillospiraceae bacterium | reverse complement strand
CTACGGGGTTCTTCTGTGGCTTGCGGTACAATCCGATCCGCATCCAGCGCCTCTTTTTGCCCACTTTTTCTGGCAAGACAGAAAAAGTGGGTCGCCGAAGGCACGGCTGCGGCCTCTCCGCAAAAAGGGCGCCTCCGGTGAAACCGGACGAGTGGGCCGACAGAGTCTGCGGCGCAGAACTCCCCTCTCCGGTGCCAACCGAAAAAAATTCCCTCCGGCCGGCGGCCGGAGGGAATCGTTTTTATTTCACTGCTTTTCTTTTGCTGCCGCTCACGGCGACAATCAGGAACACGACCAGCAGCACGCCCGAAATTCCGTAGCTCAGCGGCTGTATGAACGACGCCGTCGTCTCGCAGGAGAAGAAGTCGATCAGCTGACCGGCCAGGACGAACGCCATGACCACCGGCGCAATCACCTTCATGCAGACGCTGTAGAACACACGGAAGAATTTCGAGCCGGCAGGCTCGCCGATTTCGTCCAGAATGAACTGCGGCTTCAGCTCCCAGCCGATCATCAGCGCCATCAGCATCGCACCAAGCGGCATCATCAGGCCCTCGGACCAGAAGTCCATGAAATCCAGCCAGCAGTCGTTGAACATCGGCAGTCCGCCTGCAAACAGGCTCTGGAACGGCACCCAGACGCCGTTTGCGCCAAGGCCGTCGATCGCAACCAGAAGCGCCTCCAGCGTGATTGCCACCGACACCCACAGCGTGACCTTTGACCGGCTGACATTCTTGCCCTTTTCTGCGGCACGGTCGATGAAGTATGCCGCCACAACCTCCATCAGGGAGATGGCCGAGGAAATGGCCGCAATGATGACCAGCAGATAGAAAATCACGCCGAACAGCGGGCCCGCGGTGCCCATGCTGGCAAACACGTCCTGAAGCGTCACAAACAGAAGCTTCGGGCCGCCCAGCGCAATTTCATTCACGGGAATGCCGTTTGTAATGCCGTTCGCAACGGCGGCGGGGATGACGGCAAGGCCCGCCATCAGCGCGACCAGCGTATCGGCAAAGACAATCACGCCCGA
Organism: uncultured Oscillospiraceae bacterium; assembly: GCA_934661735.1. Lineage (GTDB taxonomy): Bacteria > Bacillota > Clostridia > Oscillospirales > Oscillospiraceae > CAG-170. The sequence goes on along the minus strand of CAKUJN010000126.1, from coordinate 3,041 downwards.
ATTTTTGATCAGATCCTCTTTTCTGCCCAGATACGAGCCGTAGGTGATCATCGCGCCCATGGCCAGCGACAGCGAGAAGAACATCTGTCCGCCCGCCGTGGCAAGGACGGAGATGAAGTCCGGCGCCTCCTCGATAAAGCCCGCCTTTACGGCGTAGCCCGGGACAAACATGAACTTGAGGCCCTCAACCGCGTTCGGGAGCGTCAGCGAACGGATGATCACAATCACCAGCATGACAAACAGCGCCGGCATGCCGATCTTGTTGAATTTTTCAATGCCCTCCGAAACGCCGTCCTTGACGATGATCATGCAGATACCCATAAACAGGATCGTGAACACCGCGCAGCCGAACGGATTTGCCAGCATTGAGCCGAACGTGTCGCCGCCCGTGATGGCCTGTCCGAACAGCGTGCTCAGCCCGAAGCTCAGCTCCGCCAGATTCAGCGACATATACTGCACGCAGTACGCGCCCAGCACCGGATAAAAGCTCATGATCAGGAACGGAGACAGCAGGCCGAGCCAGCCGATCCACCGGAATTTCTTTGAAACCGCCATATACGCGCCGACAACGCCCGTGCCGGTCTTGCGGCCAAGGGCAAGCTCGCCCGCCATGATCGTCAGGCCGACAAAAACAGCCAGCAGAATGTAAATCAGCAGAAACGCAAAGCCGCCCGAACGCCCCATTTTATACGGGAAGCCCCAGATATTGCCCAGACCCACGGCCGAGCCGACGGCCGCCAGAATGAATCCCAGATTGCTGCTCCAGGAACCTCGATTGTTTTCCATCTCTTTTCCTCTCTCTTCTCTTTTTCTCTTTAATGCAGTAGCACTATAGTTGCCAACATTTTTATTATACACGCCGCGCCCCGCCGCGTAAAGCACTAATTTCGCGATTCCGGATAAAAATACGAAAACCCGCAGGGTAAGTGCCGCTTTGCGGCAGCCCCCCGCGGATTTTAACAGAATTTTGACGCATCCGCCGTCTATCTGCTGAACAGCAGATACATCATCAGCGGCAGCGTCGCCACCGACAGCAGCGTCGTCACAAACACGCCCGCCGAGGCCAGCTTATCGTCTGCGTGCTGCTGATAGCTGATAATTGTGGTGTTGGTTGCCACCGGCATGCAAAGCGTGACGATGCTCACACCCAGAATCAGCTCATTCTGCACCACGCGCCGCAGCGCCAGATACGCCAGCAGCGGCACCGCAATCAGCTTCAGCGCCGCCAGCGCGTAGATGCGCCAGCGCCCGAACACGCTTTTCAGATCCATCTGCGCCAGCGAGCAGCCGATCACCAGCATCGCCAGCGGGCCGGTCATATCGCCGATCATCGACGCCGTCTGGCACACCACCGCCGGAAACCGCAGCCCCGTCAGATAAAACACATACGCCAGAAGCGCCGCAATCACGCACGGCCGCCTGAGAATATCCACCGTAAAGTGGAAACGCCCCTTTCCGCCGATCAGATGCACGCCATAGCTCCACGCAACCAGCTGGAAAAACAGGACGAACACGGTCAGATAAAACGTCGCGCCCTCGCCGAACAGCGCCGAAATCAGCGGATAGCCGATGAAGCCGACGTTGGAGAAGATGTACATGAAGCGGTACAACCCCGCGTCCTTTTTCTCCACGCGCAGGAGCTTCGGCACCAGCAGACTGCTGACAATCAGAAACGCATAGCTGCACAGCGATATCGCGCTCAGCTGCAAAACGCCGAGGTTTGACAGCGCGTGGTCGCTTGTCATCACGGAGGCCAGAATCTGAATCGGATTCGTCACGCCGACGATCAGCGCGGAAACGGCCTTGTTTCTCTCCTCGTTCAGAACGCCGGCCTTTGCCGCCGCAAAGCCCACCAGAATGGTGATGAACAGGACCAGCATTTTCAGAATCAGTGCGGTAATATCCATTTTCTCTTTCTCTTTTCTCTCCCGCCGCTCAGCGCGTCATGCAGCTCGGACACGGCTTATAGCCGTTGCTCTCCGCCAGCTTCCGGCTGTAGGCCCAGAAGCTCTTCTTCGCAAACGACGCGCAGTCATAGCGGTGATACAGCCCCGTTTTGTCGTTTTCCACAAACACAACATAGGTGTCCATGAAGCCCGCCTTTTCGCCGAGCGCGCTGTTTTTCTGCGTCAGCTCCTGCACCGAGGCAGTCAGCGCGGCCACCGACTCGCTCAGCTGCTGATTTTCCGCCTCCGCCTCCTCCAGCGTCTGCGACAGCTCGGCCTTTTCCCGCGTCACGCGCTCCAGCTCCGCCAGCTGCGTATCCGCGTCATACTGGCTCTGATTCGCGGCGCTCTCCGCCGCCTCCACGCGCGCGTTGAGGCGCTTGATCTGGCTGTTCTGTTCATCGATTGCGGTCTGCGCCTCGGCCAGCGACTGCGTCAGCAGATCATTCTGCTCCTGCATGCCGTCCAGCGCCGCCTCGCGCTCGGACAGCTGTGCCTCCCGCACGCGCATTTCCGTGCGCCGCGTCCCCGCGGTGACAAACTGATACACGCTCAGCCCCAGAAACAGCGCCGCCAGCACGCTGACAATCAGCAGCGCCGCCGTTGTCCCCCTTGATGGCCTCGTCCGCACCGCAACCGGCTGCGCATACACCGGCTGCGTGCTGCGCGCCTGCCGGACCGGCGCCTGCATCCGGCCCTGCGCCTGCGGCCGGCGGACGGTCTGCCCGTCCTGCGGCAGCTGACTGGGATTCAGCCCGCATTCGGCGCAGAACAGTTCTCCGTCTGCAATGGGCTTTCCGCATTTGATACAGGTGTTCATACCTTCCCCTGCTTTCGACAATTTCTCCTCGCATCATATCATTTCGCAGCCCAAAAGTAAAGGAATGACTGTAAAACCCCGCCGCGGCTGTGCTCCGGCAGCGATTCTGCACCGCACTCTGTAGGGGCCGACGACTCTGTCGGCCCGAGATTTCCGGCTGGCACCGAAAGTGCCGTTGAATGCGGTAACACCGCAACCGTGCCTCCGGCGGCTCGTCCTCACAAACTCCACATCCCTCGCCCCGCCGCAAGCGGCAGGTCTCGTCCGTTCCGTTG
>CAKUJN010000125.1 GCA_934661735.1 uncultured Oscillospiraceae bacterium | reverse complement strand
GTTTTTGACGCTGTTCCTCCGCACCCGTATGGGGCTTGCCATCCGCGCGACCGGCAATAACCCTGATATGGTGCGTTCGTCGTCCATTAACCCCGCTGTGACCACGACCATCGGTCTTTGCATCGCGGGCAGCTTTACGGCGCTGTCCGGCTGCCTGCTCGCGCAGTACCAGAAAGCGGCGGATATCAACATCGGGCAGGGCATGGTGACCATTGCGCTGGCGTCGCTGCTGATCGGCAGTACCGTCCTTGGCCGCGGCGGGATCTTCCTGCGCGCGGTAGGCGCAGTCCTCGGCGCGGTGATCTTCCGGCTGGTCTATACCGTGGCGCTGCGGCTGGATATGCCGGCGTTCATGCTGAAGCTGGTGTCGGCGGTCATCGTCGTGCTTGCGATTTCGATTCCATACCTCAAAACGCAACTGCCGGTTCTCCGGCGCAGAATGCAGAGAAAGGCAGGCTGAGACAGATGCTGGAGCTGAAAAAGATCTCCAAAACCTTCAATTCCGGAACGGTCAACGAAAAATGCGCCCTGCACGAGCTGTCGCTCAGCGTTCCGGACGGGGATTTCATCACGATCATCGGCGCAAACGGCGCGGGAAAATCCACGCTGTTTGGCGCGATCAGCGGCAGCTTTCTGACGGACAGCGGCAAAATTCTGCTGGACGGACAGGACGTGACGCTCCTGCCGGAGTACCGGCGGTCAAAAATCATCGGCCGTCTGTTTCAGGACCCGATGCGCGGCAGCGCGCCGGGCATGACAATCGAGGAAAATCTCGCGCTGGCCGCAGGCCGAAGCGGCTGGCTTGGGCATATCAGCCGCCAGGACCGCGAGTGCTTCCGCGCGCAGCTGCGTGAGCTGGACATGGGCTTGGAGGATCGGCTGCGGCAGCCGGTGGGGCTTCTGTCCGGCGGTCAGCGGCAGGCGCTGACGCTTCTGATGGCGACAATCGCCAGACCGAAGCTCCTGCTGCTCGACGAGCACACCGCGGCGCTCGATCCCTGCGCAGCGGAGAAAATTCTGGCCATGACCACGCACATTGCAGCCGAGCAGAAGCTGACCTGCCTGATGGTGACGCACAATATGCGCGCCGCGCTCGCGCTCGGAAACCGGACACTGATGATGAACGGAGGCCAGATCATTCTGGACGTCAGCGGTGAAGAACGCACGCATATGGATGTGGACGACCTACTTGAGCGCTTCCGGTCCGGCGTCGGCGAAGCGCTGGACAACGACCGCATCCTGCTTTCCTGAACCCTGCGGCAGCTGAGGTTCTGCCGTATACGATATTTTCAAATCTCCCTGCGCGAAAGATTCTCCGGACGAAGCGCCTGTAGTCTGCCGAACACAAGTCTGAACATACCCCGCCGTGAAGCATCGCCTGATGTCGTAAGACCTACCCACCTGAAGTCTGAAAACCGGACATTGCGCCAGTGTACGGCATAAAAATTCGACCGAAGCGCGGTGTGCGGGCTGTTTTGAGGCTTTGCGAGGGAGTTGTTGAGAGGACAGAAATAACCCCTGTTGGGTCGTGCATTGAAAAATCCCCGCCGTTTCCATGGAAACGGCGGGGATTGCTGCTCGAGAGGCGTGTGATATTACACGTTCTGTTCCTGTTTTTCAATCTGCTCAAGCAGAATTTCCGCTGCATATCCGCAGGCGCGCGCGACAGAGCCCGACGCAAAGGGATTGGACAGGTTTGCATAGCGCAGCGTTTCCAGATAGCTGCGGCTGCCGCCGGTCTTGCAGAGATTGAGATAATCCTGCCAGGCGGCCGCCTTGTCCTCGGCGTACTTTTTCTTAAACTCCATCGCGCCCATGGTCGTGAGCGTATAGTTGATGTAGTAGAACGGATAGAGGTAGATGTGCAGCTTGTGATACCAGTAGCCGCCGCGCTCCATGAATTCATTGTTCTCATATCTGCGCCACGGCATGTACTTCTCCTCCAGCAGGTGCCACTGATACGTCCGCTCTCTGGGCGTCAGCTCGGGATGGGCATAGCAGATGTGCTGGAATTCGTCCACGGCCACGCCGAAAGGCACAAAGGTCAGCGCTTCCTGCAAGTGCGCAAAGCGGAACTTGTCCGCCTGATCGCCGAAGAACCACTCGGCGTAGGGATAGGCGAACTGCTCCATGGACATGGAGTGGATCTCCGCGATGTCGGTCGATTCGCTGTAATAGTCTGAAATGGGCTGGCTGCGCATGGCCATATAGCCCGCGAACGCATGGCCCAGCTCGTGCGTCAGCACCTGCATATCAAAAATCGTGTGGTTGAAGCAGGAGAACACAAACGGCGCTTTCAGACTGGGCAGGCTCGTCATGTAGCCCGTGGACGCCTTTCCAGGCTTGTTCTGCAAATCCATCAGTTCATGGTCAATCATGAAATCGATAAACTCGCCGGTCTCTGGACTGATCTCGTGGTACATTTTCTGCGCGGTTCTGACCATAAAGGCGTCGTCGCCCGCAGGCTCGGCGTTGCCGTCTGGGAATACCATTTTCTCATCGTGCCACATGACATGGTCAATGCCGAGGCGTCTGGCCTGCGCATCATAGAGCTTCTGGCACAGCGGGACGAGAACGGTGCGCACCTGTTCGCGGAAGGACGTGACCTCCTTCTCACCGTAGTCCGTGCGGCCCTGTTCGAGGTAGCCGACAGGAATATAGTTCTCATAGCCGAGATTTCTACCCATCTGATTGCGGATTCTGATCAACTCGTCCCAGATTTCCTCCAGCCGCGGCTCATTGCTCTCATAGAATCCGGCGTACGCCTTGACAGCGGCGGCGCGCACTGCGCGGTCGGGATGCTCGAAGTATTTCTGAAGGCCGTAGAGATTCAGCGTCTTGCCGTCAAAGGGGATTTCAGCCGTTGCCATGATTTTCTGATACTCGTTGGTCAGACGGCTTTCCTGCTGGCGCAGCGGAATGTTGGCCTCACAGAACAGCTTCTTCTGCAAGTCCATGGAGACAAAATACTGTCTGCCGAACTCCTGCTCGATATCCGCACGATAGGGGCTGGACGCGATGGCCTCGCTGAGCGCAACCTCCGCGCCGCTGAGCGTAGGCAGCGTGCTTTGCAGATACTGAATCTCCGCCTCATAAAATTCATCGCGCGTGTCAAGCGTGTGCCGGATGTGCGCGATGGAGTACTGCGTGAACAGCTCGCAGTTTTCGCGGTCAATCTCGAACATCAGCGCGCGCAGCGCATCGTAGCTCTCCGCCTGCTCAGCTGCGGTTTTCCAACGGACGAGCTTTTCACGGTACGCCTCCAGATCTGGGCGTTTGTATTCCAATGTTGAAAACTTGTAATTCTTCATAGCGTCCTTATCTCCTTACGTAACTTACATAATACAATATACAATTATAAAGCAGGCAGAGAAGAAGTCAAGGTCGAAGATGCAGGCCGCGCAGCGCAAAACCCGCGCCGCAGGAAACAAAGAACAGGTGCTTTCGACGTGTGTGGAACCGGCCTAAAAATATTCCGATCTTCCGAAAAATCAGTAGACTTTGCGCCGATTCTGTGGTAGTTGTTTGTGCTGCCAAAACGAAGGAGGCGCAGATGGCAATGAACGCAGGTGCTTTTACAATCATTTTAATCTGATACGGATGCCAATTCATAGCCCAGATTTCGTTTGCGCTGCATACAAAAAGCATGTGATGTCTTGCTGATAAACGCCGTAAACCGCAGCTCCTTTCACGGTCAAAACAGTCGCATTGACCGATACCGCCCGAAACCACGACCAGTGTGTGCTGCAAAGAAGCTTTTCATTTTTCCACTCAAATAATCAACGAAGGTCTTCCGTTTCCCGGAAGGCCTTCGTTTTCTCTGAGCGGTATTTTATTGTTGTCCTTATGCATGAGCGCCGGACTTTTTATGCTTTTTCAGAAACATGGGGCCGTTTCTGTCAGGCTTCCGTCCCAGTATAGCGATAGCTTGTGTCGTAGTCCCACGGAGCGCCGCCGCAAAGACAGCCGCCGTCAACGACATAGTTGGCACCCGTCATGTATGAAGCGGCACTCAGCCGCTCGAAGGCAGACTGGATTGTCGGCATCAACGGCACCCGCCTTTTCACCACGCTCT
>CAKUJN010000124.1 GCA_934661735.1 uncultured Oscillospiraceae bacterium | reverse complement strand
TTTATGAACATGATCGACACCCTGAAGGGTTCCTATTTCTCTGAGGTCCTGCCGGAGGGCTGGGACATTGCGAAGATCTACAAGTGCGTGACGAACGACCCCGAGTCGGTCGGCGAGCGCCAGAGCTTCTGGAACGACGGCTTCAAGCCTGTCGAGTGCACGAACCTGGAAGAGTTCGGCGCATACATGGGCCACGAAATCGCCATGCAGATCAAGCAGACGAAGGAAGAGGGCCGCAAGCTGATCCTCATCCTCCCCGTCGGCCCGATGGGCATGTACAAATGGGCGGTCTACTTCCTGAAGGAGTGGAACGTCGACTGCAAGCACGTCTATGGCTTCAACATGGACGAGTGGGCTGACGCCGACGGCAACACCCTGCCCGCGTCCGACCCCGCCGCGTTCCAGAACGCCATGACCGGCGCGTTCTACGGCCCGCTCGGCGAGCTGACCGTTCCGGAGAATCAGCGCAACTTCGCGACGAAGGAAAATCTTCCGACCTATCCCGAAAAAATCCGCAAGCTGAAGGCCGAGGGCGCCAAGCAGGTTCTGGTCTACGGCATCGGCCGTATGTGCCACATCGCATTCTGGGAGCCGCATTTTGCAAAGGACTACGCCTCCTATGAGGACTGGAAGGCTGCGGAATACCGCGTCGGCGCGCGCCTGCATCCGTTCACCATCGAGCAGAACGCGATTACGAGCTTCCGCTCCAGCTGGCCGCTGATTCCGTGCTATGCCAACACGATCGGCCCGTGGATCATCTTCAACTCCGACTATGCCATCGGCGGCGCGGACGGCGTTCTGTCCCGCGGCATGCAGTGGCAGGGCATGAGCTTCTGGATGACGCTGCGCTATGGTCCGTGCCAGTACGTCACGTCCAGCAACATTCCCACCATGCCCGGCAAGCTGTTCTACATGAAGGAACTGGCCGGCCCCCTCTGCGCGGATACCAACTGATTTCTGCGCTTACGGAACCTCTGAATCAATCGCCTGCGGCTCCTGCCGGATGCACCGGTCGATTGAATCAGGGGTTCCTGATTTTCATGACTGGATAAAGGAGTGTATATGAAGAAAATTCGATGGGGCGTGATTGGCGCGGGTACGATTGCCGTCATGCGGACGATCCCCGGAATGCTGAAGTCCGAGCACGCGGAGCTGGTCGCCGTGATGAACACCGGCGCGGAAAAGGCGGAGAGTGTGCGCCGGCGCTTCGGCGCGAAGCGCGCGTATACCGATCTTGAGGCGCTGCTTTCTGACGACGAAATCGACGCGGTCTATATCGCCACGCCCGTTTTCCTGCACGCACCGCAGGCACGCGCGGCGGCTGACCACGGCAAGCACGTTCTGTGCGAAAAGCCACTGGGTCTGAATGCGGACGAGGCGCTGGAAACGGTGGAATACTGCCGGAAGAAGGGCGTCACGCTGAGTGTGGGCTTTATGATGCGCTACGGCACGCATGTGCAGCAGATGAAGGCCATGCTGGACGCAGGAGAGCTTGGCCAGCTGGTTTCGGCCAACGGCCGATTCTCCTGCTGGACGCCGGACGGCACCGATTTCTGGCTGCATGACAGGAACAAGGCCGGAGGCGGCCCGATTATGGATATGGGCATTCATCTGATCGACCTGATGCGGTATCTGTCCGGCATGCGTGTGACGCACGTCACCGCCATGCAGGAGCGCATCACGTTTTCCGGCGGAAATTATACCACGGACGACAGCTCCACGCTGGTCATGCGGATGGAAAACGGCGCACAGTTTGTCGTGCAGACGAATTTCAACATCCCAGACACGGCGGCAAAATGGTATCTGGATTTCTACGGGACCTCCGGACGACTGCTCGGCGACATGGTGGTTGCGCAGGAGGACGGCGGCGTGCTCAACGCGCTGACGCTGCGCGAGGGCGACAGCCTGCTGGACGACCCCGTTTCAGGATACGGCCCGGGGAAGAATGTTCCGGCGGAGTTCGGAGATCAGTACACGCGTGAGATTGAGCGGTTCAGTCTGGCGCTGCTGAACGGCGAAGCGCCGGATATCGACCCGATGGACGCGGTTCGCGCGCAGCGCGTGATCGACGCGGCCTATCAAAGCTCGACGCAGGGCGTCACCGTGGAATTGGATGCGTAAAGGCAGGAAAGGCCCGACAACCGGAAGGTGGTCGGGCCTTTTTCTGCATTCCGGTGCAGGGCGGAGACAGCTCGGGTGTTGCAAAAACGGACGCTTCGTCGTATAATTTATAAAAAGCTGGAAACTGGGAAAGAGAAGAGAACGCCATGGAACATAAGAAATTGCAATTTTATCAAATTGTGCCGCTGTGCGCTGCGGCCCTGCACTGGCTTGCCACGTTTTTCCTTGAGCGCCGCATCCTGACCGTCAGTCCGGCGGACAGCCTGTTCAATTATGTGCTGTGCAAGCTGCTGCTCCTTGCGGCGCTGGTGTGGTTCTGGCGCTTTTTGTTCCGCGCGCTGTCCGGACGGGACGCGCGTGCGCGCCGGACGCTTTTGTATGCGCTGCCGTATCTGGCGGTGCTGGTCGTCTGGCTGCTGCGCTTCCATCCGTTTACGCTGGTGAGCGATGAACTGAACCTGTTTACGCGTGCGCGTGCGCTGGACAGCTTTGCATACTGGTTCAACTATTTTTCGGGCTATTACTGGATTATGGGCATTATGCTGATTCCGACCATGATGGGACCGGTGTATCTGAAGCTCCTGATTCAGGCGCTTGTATGCGGCTACTGTCTGGCAAGGCAGTCCGAGCGCAGCGGAAAATGGAAGGCACTGCCGATGTATCTGCTGTTCCTGCTGCCGTTTGTGCTGAATCAGGGCATTTCGGCGCACCGCCTGCCGACCTACGGCATGCTGTATCTGTTTACGGCGGCAAAGCTTTATTACGACTGGCGCGCAGATGAACGGATTGACAGAAAAACGTTCGTGCTGCTCACGCTTTCGCTGGCCGTGCTGGCGATCTGGCGCTCGGAGGGCATTTACCTGCTCCCGCTGGGAATCTGCCTGCTGTTCGCCGCGTACCGGATTGCGCTTACAAAGAAGAATATTCTGCGCGCGCTGGCGGCGTATGTGCTGATTTTTGCAATCGCGGCGCTGCCGCAGATCAAGGCATATTATTTTGAGGACAACCCGCCGCTTTCGCTGCGCACCAAGCCGCTGTGCGGCTATGCCCTGTGCAACATGCTCCGCAACGGTCTGACCGAGGACATGCTGGCGGAGGACTATGACGCCATCGACGCGTATCTGCCCGTGGAGGCCATGCGCCGAAGCAACGAAACCGTCGGCGACGGCAACTATGAATCCGCCGAAATCATGAGCGAGGTGCGCGAGGGTGTCAGCTATGCGCAGCAGGAGGAATTTGTAAGCGCCTGCAAGCGCGTAATCCTCCGCCATCCGCTGATTTATCTGCGCGCGCAGTGGGGCGCGTTCCGCTATCTGTGCGGCAAATATCCGGTTTCGCTTTCGGTCGGGCCGGTTCGCGCGGTGTATAATCTGTCATGTCAGGTCTGGCTTCCGGCGCTGCTCCTGCTTGCGTTTGCGGTCTGGGACCTGATTCGCAGACGCTGGCTGCCGCTGGGCCTGTGTCTGGCGGGACTGTGCAATTTCGGGATTGTTTTCCTGCTGATGCCGGCGGCCTACGCGAAATACTTCTACGCAACCTATCTTCTTGGATACTTCCTGCTGCTGTGCGGCGGGATCGACCGGATTTTCGGGCGAAAGGACAAGGCCTATGCGAAGCCTGCTGAATAAATTTTTCCGCTTTGCGCTGATTTCCGGCGTTGGCTGGCTGATTGATTTTTCCGTCTATACGGCGCTCACGCGCCTGACGGCGTTTCCGGTTGCGGGCGCGAACTACGTCAGCTCGCTTCCGGCAATCACCTATGTGTTCCTGATGTCCACGCGGAAGCTTCTGGCCTGCAAGACCGACCGTGCGTCAAAGCTGACGAAGTATCTGGTCTATGCATTGTACCAGCTGGCGCTGGTCAGCGCGGCGTCATTTCTGATGCAGGCGCTGGCCGGATGGCTGGCGGCGTTTACGGTATACAGCAAGCTTGCGGCAAAAATTCTGGTTACGCCGTTTACCATGACGGCGAACTTCTTTGTCCTGCGGGCAATTGCGGAAAAGTGGTGAGAAATATGGAAAAGATATTGATTTTTATTCCGGTTTATCGCTGTGAAAAGCAGCTGCCGCGTGTGCTGGCGCGCATCGCGGCGCTGGGCGCGGATGCGGTGCTGTTTTCTCAGGTGCTGATTGTGGACAACCGGAGTCCGGACGGCACGCGCGAGGCGGCTCTTGCGGCGATGCCGTCGCTGCCGGTTCCGGCGGTGCTGGTTGAAAACGATGAGAACTATTCGCTCGGCGGCTCGCACAAGGTGGCGTTTTCCTATGCGCTGGAGCACGGGTTTGACTATGTTGTGGTGCTGCACGGCGACGATCAGGCCGATATTGCCGATCTGGTTCCGCTGCTCCGCTGCGGCGTGCACCGCGAAATGGACAGTCTGCTCGGCTCGCGCTTTATGAGGGATTCCGTCCTGACGGGCTACAGCGGCTTCCGCGTGTTCGGCAATCACTGCTTCAACGCATTTCTGTCCGTCTGCTGCGGCAGAAAAATCACCGTTATTGGCT
>CAKUJN010000123.1 GCA_934661735.1 uncultured Oscillospiraceae bacterium | reverse complement strand
CTTGCCAGAAAAAGTGGGCAAAAAGAGGCGCTGGATGCGGATCGGATTGTACCGCAAGCCACAGAAGAACCCCGTAGAAGAACGCTGCGGCCAGCACACGAGACCCTTTCTACAAAACTGAACTACAGCGCCGCCTGCGTGGGGGACAACGCTCCCATCGAGAATCGTTGCCACGCAGGGAAGATGGTAAAATACCCTGCCGTGGAAATAACAGGCCACCTACGCATTCGCCGGTGGTGCAGGATATTTTTTTCCATTGTTAATCTTTGCAGGGGGCGGACGACTCTGTCCGCCCTGTTCGTTTTTTGTAAACGTCTGTAGGGGCCGATGTGGGCATCGGCCCCTACAACATGCTGTGCAAAATCGTAACCGGCCGAGTATTCCGGAAATGAGTAGTACCGAAGCTGATGTAGTTTGCCAGTAACTGCGTGTAGTACATTTGCCGGAACTGAAAGCTATTGGAATGGTTGCAATTCTGCGCCCGAAAAGGGCGTTAAATAAAATCGCGCGCGTGAGCGCGCAATATAAACCGCGTCCAAGCGCATCTTTTTGCCTACTTTTTCTGGCGCAACAGAAAAAGTAGGCCGTCGGAGACACGGTTGCGGCGTTGCTGTTAAAAATAGCACCTCCGGCGCCAGCCGGAATCCTGCCGCCGCGCGGGGACTTGCAAAATTCCCGCGTTTCTGCTATCATCTTAACAAGGCTTGACAAAAAGCGCCGCTTTGCGGCGCTTATCTTTTCGCGGAGTGTTTATTAAGGGGGAGATTTGCGATGAACGGTACGGTAAAGGACATGACCCACGGCAGTCCGTGGAGATTGATCCTTGGTTTTGCGCTGCCGACGTTTCTCAGTCAGGTGTTCCAGCAGCTGTACAACACGGCGGACTCGCTGATTGTCGGCAAGTTTCTGGGCGATGAGGCGCTGGCCGCAGTCAGCTCGTCCGGCACGCTGATTTTCCTGATGATCAGCTTTTTTGTCGGTACGACCATGGGCGCGGGCGTCGTCATTTCGCGCTACTTCGGCGCGGGCGACCATCAGCGCGTTTCGCGCGCCATTCATACGAATATCGCGCTGGGCCTGATTGCAGGCGTGATTCTGACCGTTGCGGGTGTCGCGTTTACGCCGACGTTCCTGCGCTGGATGGGGACGGACCCCGACGTGCTGCCGGACGCGATCGCCTATTTCCGCTATTACTTCATGGGCGTAATCGCGGTGGTGCTGTACAACGTCTGCAAGAGCATCATGAACGCGCTGGGCGACAGCAAGCGTCCGCTGTACTACCTGATTTTCTCCTCGCTGGTCAATATCGCGCTGGACCTGCTGTTCATCGCAGTGTTCCGCTGGGGCGTATGGTCGGCGGCGGTCGCCACGACCATTTCCCAGCTGGCAAGCGCGGTGCTGTGCCTGATTCACCTGTCAAAGAAGGGCACGATCTATCAGGTCGAGCTGAAAAAGATCCGCATTGACCGCGAGATGACCGGACTGATCATCCGCTACGGCCTGCCGTCCGGCGTACAGAATTCGGTCATCGGCTTCGCGAATGTCATTGTGCAGACCAACATCAACTCCTTTGGCAAGATTGCCATGGCGGGCTACGGCGCGTACTCCAAGATCGAGGGCTTCGGCTTCCTGCCGATCACCAGCTTCACGATGGCGCTGACGACCTATATCAGCCAGAACCTCGGCGCGTGCGAGTATCAGCGCGCGAAAACCGGCGCGCGCTTCGGCATTGTGTCGGCGGTTGTGCTGGCGGAGCTGATCGGCATCGGAATTTATCTGGGTGCGCCGTGGTTCATCGGGTGGTTTACCGACACGCCGGAGGTCATTGCCGCGGGCGTTTTGCAGGCGCGGACAATCACGTTGTTCTATTTCCTGCTGGCATTTTCCCACGCCGTCGCGGCGGTCTGCCGCGGCGCAGGCAAGGCGTTTGTGCCGATGACGATCATGCTGGTGTGCTGGTGCGCGATCCGAATCGCGTATATCACGATTGTCATGCACATCACGCATGAAATCCGGTATATCTTCTGGGCATATCCGCTGACCTGGAGCATCAGCTCCGTGATTTATCTGTGCTATTATCTCTTCTCCGACTGGGTGCACGGCTTCAGCCGCGATCAGGCGGCCGCCGCCGAGGCAGAGGCAGAGGAGGAAACCGCGGCGCAGATATGCGAGGAATAAAAAATCAGGCGCCGTCCGGCTTTGCCGGACGGCGCTGTCTGCAATTTACAGGGGATTTATTCAGAGGTCTGCTGGGCGTCCGGCGGCTCCGGCGCGTCAAGGACGGTCGTTTCGCGCAGAAGCTGGATGGGAAGCTCCGCCTGATTGAGCGAGGTAATCATCCGGACGGCGTCGGCGCCGCAGACAACCAGCTCGGCGCGCTGCGCACCTTGCAGCTGCTCAAGCGTCGGCTGCGTGTCGGGCGCGGCAAAAATGCGCAGGCCGGTCAGACCATCGGCCTGGTTTGTCGGGACAAGGGCCATCAGCGCCCTGCGGTTGAGCACGCGGTCCAGCGCGTCGTTCGCGCGTGTCAGCGCGGCGGAGATATCGTCCGCGTCTGCTTCCGCGGTTACGCCGAGCGCGTGGCCCGCGGCGTACAGCCGCCGCACCAGATCGGCGTTTTCTGTAATCTCACCGGCTGTCAGGAAGAACGCGGCCCGCAGGCCGTTTTTCTCCAGCACGGTGGCGGCGTCGGCCATGACCGATACATCCGTGACGGCCAGATAGACCGAGACCGGCTCGTGCGCGGGCTTTTCCTCCGGCGGCTGCGGATTGTCGGCGGAGCCTGGCTGGGGCTGGAGGCCGTTATCGGGCGTTTCCGCCTGACTGACGCGGTAGGAGATCAGATTCTCTGCTTTTTCAATGAACAGCGCGTCGTCATAGACCTCGCTGCCGGTGGTGAAGCGCAGGACGGGGTAGCCGTCGGCGCTGGAGAGCATGCTGTAGGAGAGGCCGAAGTGCGAGGCGCACAGCGACAGCGGAACATACAGCAGACCGCTGCGATAGGTCGTCAGAGCGGTGGAGCTTTTGCCGCTTTCGTCGGTAACGGTGTCCGAGTCCAGATCGAAGATCAGCCGCTGGCTTCGCGTAAAGAGCACCAGCGTCTGGTCGGTGGCGTTATACGCCGGAACGACGCCGCCGGGACCTGCGTCAAACACCGTGTACGGGACGTACAGGCCCGTTGCCGCGTAGTGCGGCAGCGCGGAGAGCGTCAGCGGTATGGCGTCGTCAACCGCGACGAAAAAGAAGCCGGACGCGGCCGAGACCGGCGCGCACAGTGTTGTCAGCAGCAGGCACAGCGCCGTCAGGATAGAGAGAAAACGCCGCCTTTTCATTCCGCAGGCCCCCTTTCAGATATACCACAGTATATCACAGAAACGAAACGCAGGCAAGTCCGGCGGCGGAGAATCCGCGCGCCGGAAATACGCGGCACGGATGGAAAAATCAGTTGCGCGCGCCGGAAAGCGTGTGGTACAATGCAGAAAAGACCCAACGGGAGGATGAGCCATGAGCCGGATTGAAAAGGAAAACTACTATCTGGACATCGCGCAGACAGTGCTTGAGCGCTCGACGTGTCTGCGCAGGCGCTATGGCGCGATCATCGTGCGCAACGACGAGATTGTCGCCACGGGCTACAACGGCGCGCCGCGCGGCCGGAAAAACTGCTCGGATCTGGGCGGCTGCGTGCGCGAGCGGATGCAGGTGCCGCGCGGCGAGCGGTATGAGCTCTGCCGCAGCGTCCATGCCGAGGCCAACGCCATCATCTCCGCCGCGCGCAACGAGTGTATCGGCGGCACGCTGTATCTGGCGGGCGAGGACGCCAAAAGCGGCGCAATTCTGGGCGACGCCACGTCGTGCTCGATGTGCCGGAGAATGATTATCAACGCCGGCCTTGCGCGCGTGGTCATCCGCAATACGCCGGCGGAGTTTACCGTTGTGCCGGTCAGCGAGTGGATCGAAAACGACGATTCCATTCCGGAATCGGAGCTGGAACTGGAATAATCACGGGAAAAGGTGGAAAAACTTCCTCTGAAAGCAATTTCCGGACGGCGCGCGCTGCGCGGCGCCGCTCCGGCAAAAAGGAGGAGTTATCATGGTAAAAGGCGTGACGCGGCAGGTGGTTGTGGTACGGTCGCCCGATCCGGAGCTGTTCGAGCAGGCGATTTTCATCGTCCGCGGCGACGGGACGCACGGCATTTCGGAGGAAGAGGTGCTGGAGCAGGCGCGCCGCGCCGCGGGGGGCTATGTATCCGGCCGCGCGGAGGACGGACCGCGCGCGGGAACGCTGGGCCTGCGGCTGGTGTCGGCGCTGATGGGCGCGGTGCTGGTAGGGCTGGCGTGGGTGCTGACGGCGCTGCTGTAGGAGCGGACGAAAGTCCGCTCCTTTTTGCGCCAGACACGGTGTGGCTTTTGAATACTCGGCAGGGGTTGGCAACTCTGTCGGGCCGTTGTCCGCTTTCACCGGACTGCTGTGCGTGTGGCGACACCGCAACGGTTGCTTTGCAGACCCACTTTTTTTGCTGTGCCAGAGTGCCCACCCTTCATAGGGGCCGATGGCGAGCGCAGCCGTCAGCGACGAAGGAGCGCTACGGATGCGGCCCACCCCTTGCGGGTGCACATCGGCCCGCTTGTCCGGTTGGCACCGGAACTGCCGTTGATGCGGCAACGCCGCAACTGTGTCTCCGACGGCCTACTTTTTCTGTTGCGCCAGAAAAAGTAGGCAAAAAGATGCGCTTGGGACGCGTTATATTGCGCGCTGACACGCGCGATTTTTTGGCCGCTCCGCGGCCTGAACGCCCTATTCGGGCGCAGGATTGCGACCGTTCCGATAGCTTTCGGTTCCGGCAAAGGTACTACACG
>CAKUJN010000122.1 GCA_934661735.1 uncultured Oscillospiraceae bacterium | reverse complement strand
CCTCTCATTCTCGTATCGAGCGAAATTACTCTGCCGATTCGACAGCGATCACTTCACGGCCGTTGTAGTAGCCGCAAGCCTTGCAAACTCTGTGGGGCAGGCGGGGCTCGCCGCACTTCGGGCAGGCAACGACACCTGGGATCGCCAGCTTCCAATGCGAGCTGCGTCTCTTATCTCTTCTGGCGCTGGAAACTTTTCTCTTGGGTACTGCCATTTGGTACACCTCCTTGGTTGAAATGCCTCTCGGCACATTGTCTACTTTTTCTTGTCCAACAATTGCTGAAGGACGGCAAATCGGGAATCCGGCTCCGGTCTGCAATCGCAAGGCCCGTCATTCAGGTTCTTGCCGCAGCGGCAGCAGAGTCCTTTGCAATCTTCACGGCATAACAGCTTCTGATCCATGTTCAGGACAAACGCCGTCGTCAGAATGTCGTCAAGATCGGCACAATTCTCCACAAGTTCGAAAACCCATGGGTTTTCGAAATCGTCGGATTCCATGCTGGTGACCAGCACAGCCTCGATGGGATATTCCACCGGACGCGCAAAGGCAGCGGCGCATCGATCGCACACACCGTGCAGCGTGGTCCTCACCGTACCGGTAAGCTCCAGCACACCGGCCGTGTTGCGTACCCGTCCCGCGGCCAGAACCGGCTCGGTCACGGGGCAGCAGCCGCCGAATTGCATGGTATGCAGATCAAGGCTGGTTTCAAAGGGCGCCACGCCGGCGGGTGTGGCAATGACCTTGCTCAAATCCAGAAGCATAGCGTCCTCCAATCCAGAATCATGCAGTGGATATTATATCGAAAGCGCACGGGAAAGTCAAATACTATTTCTGTTTTTTTCACAAAATTTTTTGCAATTCCGCGCGCGCTTTACACAAGCGCTTGTCCATGCTAAAATGGCCTTACACTTTATCTGGTTGGAGGCGTCTATGAAGGAGCTTACCGTCGGCGCGAACGACGCCGGACAGCGCCTGGACCGCTTTGTCGCAAAAGCCGTTCCCCTGCTGCCCGACTCGCTGCTGCAAAAATACATCCGGCTCAAGCGCATCAAGCTTGGCGGCAGGCGCTGCGAGCGCGGCACGCGTCTGAATGCAGGCGATGTGATCCAGCTTTACATCAACGACGAATTTTTTGACACACCGAAGCAGGAAAACGCCTATCTGACAGTGGCCGCGCCGAAGCTCAACATCGTCTATGAGGATGAAAACATTCTGCTGGTCGACAAGAAGGCGGGCGTCGCTGTCCATCCGCACGACGGCGCGGAATACGGCAGGACGCTGATCGACCATATTCAGGCGTATCTCTATGCCAAACGCGAATGGCGGCCGCGCGAGGAAAACGCGTTCGCACCCGCGCTTTGCAACCGCATCGACCGCAACACCGGCGGCATCGTCATCGCAGCGAAAAACGCCGAGGCGCTCCGGATTCTGAATCAGAAGATCAAGGACCGCGAGCTGGAGAAGAAATATCTGTGCATCGTCCGCGGCACGCCGAGGCCCGCCGAAGGAAAGCTGGAGGGCTATCTGTTCAAGGATGCAAAGGAAAACCGCGTTTACATCACAAAGCAGCCGCAGGCGGGCGCAAAAACCGCCGTGACGTTCTACCGGACGCTGGAATCGAAAGACGGGCTGTCGCTGGTCGAATGCGAGCTGCTCACCGGACGCACGCACCAGATCCGCGCACAGATGGCCGCGGCAGGCTGGCCGCTGCTCGGCGACGGAAAGTACGGCAGGCTCGACAAACGCTATGACCGGAAATTCCAGGCGCTGTACTCCTACAGGCTGCGCTTTGCCTTTACCACCGACGCGGGAATTCTGTCCTATCTCGACGGAAAAAGTTTCTGCGTCCGCGCCGTTGACTTCGTTTCGGAGTATTTTCCGGACTTTCCGCCGCTCGGCGTGTAAAATTCTACAAAAAAATCCCCGAAAGTGATTGACAACCGCCCCCCTTACCTATATATTGTCTATCAGTACGTCCGCAGCTGCGGATGTACTGATATTATTATGAAGAAACGGGGGAGGATAATGTCCGAAGAACTCATTCGCCTGTCGAATCTTACCATGACCTTTGAGGACGGCGAAACCATTCTTGATCACATCAATCTTTACATCAGAAATAAGGAATTTCTCACATTGCTGGGTCCCAGTGGATGCGGAAAAACCACAACGTTGCGAATTATTGGCGGTTTTTTGACACCTACGTCCGGTGATGTGTTTTTTAATGGACAGCGGATCAATGATATCCCGCCGTACCAGAGAAAGATCAATACGGTCTTTCAGCGGTACGCGCTGTTCCCACATCTGGACGTGTATGACAATATCGCGTTCGGCCTGCGGCTTCTGAAGCTCTCCGAGCAGGAGATCGACGACCGCGTGACCGAAATGCTGGAGATTGTCAGCCTCAAGGGCTTTGAAAACCGCAAGGTCACGTCCCTCTCCGGCGGCCAGCAGCAGCGTGTGGCCATCGCCCGCGCGCTGGTCAACCGTCCGCAGGTGCTGCTTCTGGACGAGCCGCTGGGCGCGCTGGACCTGCGTCTGCGCAAGGATATGCAGAACGAGCTGAAAAGTATCCAGCAGCAGACCGGCATCACCTTTATCTATGTCACGCACGATCAGGAGGAGGCGCTCTCCATGTCCGACATCGTCGTGGTCATGGACAAGGGCAAGATTCAGCAGATCGGCACGCCGCAGGATATCTACAACGAGCCGAAAAACGCGTTTGTCGCCGACTTCATCGGCGAATCGAACATTCTCGACGGTGTGATGCTGGACGACTGTCTGGTCAAATTCTTCGGCCGGAAGTTTGAGTGCGTCGACAAAGGCTTTGAAAAGAACGAGCCGGTTGACGTCGTCATCCGCCCCGAGGACATCGACATTGTCCCCGCCGATCAGGGCCACCTGTGCGGCACCGTCACGTCCGTGACGTTCAAGGGCGTTCACTATGACACGATCGTTGACTTCAAGGGCTTCAAGTGGCTGATTCAGACCACGGACTACTACCCCGTCGATTCGTACATCGGCATCCGCCTGAATCCCGAGGACATCCACATCATGCATAAGAGCGAGTACTCCGGCCTCTACGGTGACTACAGCTCCTACAGTGCCGAGTACGATGAAATCGCCGAGGCAATGGAGGACGAAGAGGATGAAGAATAAGCTGCTTGCCGCGCCGTATATCGTCTGGATGGCGCTGTTTATCCTCATCCCTCTGGGAATCGTCGTCTACTATGCGCTGACCGACTCCATCACCGGCCAGTTTACACTGGCGAATCTCGCGAGCATCGGCTCGTATCTGCCGATTTTTCTGCGTTCGATCTGGCTGAGCCTGTTCGCGGCGCTCATCTGTCTGGTCATCGGCTATCCGGTCGCGTACTTTATCGCGCAGTGCAAACCCACAACGCAGCGCTTTCTGGAAATGCTGATTATGCTCCCCATGTGCATGAGCTTTCTGCTGCGGACACTGGCATGGGTCGCCATGCTGGAGGACACCGGCATTTTCAATACGCTTCTGCAAAGCATCGGCCTGACACCGCTGCCGCTGATCCGCACAAACGGCGCGGTCATTCTCGGCATGGTGTATAACTACCTGCCGTACATGATTCTGCCGCTGTACACGGTCATCATGAAAATCGACAACCGTCTGGTCGAGGCAGCAGCGGATCTTGGCTGCACGCCGCGGCAGGTGTTCACAAAGGTCATTCTCCCCCTGTCCGGCCCCGGCATTCTGTCCGGTCTGACAATGGTCTTTGTCCCCGCCGTGTCCACGTTCTATATCTCGCAGAAGCTCGGCTCCACCGGTACAACGCTCATCGGCGACGTAATCGAGTCGCAGTTCAAAACCGCCTATAACCCGAATCTGGGCGCGGCGATGAGCCTTGTGCTGATGATTCTGATTTTCATCTGCGTGAGCGTCATGAACCGCTTCGGCGAAAACGAGGAAGAGGAGGTCATGGCAAAGGTATGAAGCACTTTAACCGCACCGTGACCGTTCTGGTCTTTATCTTCCTGTACATTCCCATGATCGTACTGGGCGTGGCGTCGTTCAACTCTGGCACGGATATCGCGACGTTCAAGGGCTTTACGCTTTCGCAGTACGCAAACCTGTTCCGCGACAGTACGCTCCTGCGGCTGCTGCTCAACTCGCTGATCATCGCGGTGCTCTCCACGCTGACGGCAACCGTTTTCGGCACCATGGCCGCCGTGGGCATTCACGGCATGAACGGCCGGCTCCGCAAGGCCGTCATGACGCTGACCGATATTCCCATGACGAATCCCGACATCGTCACGGGCGTGGCGCTGGCGCTGCTGTTCGCATTCACGGGCGCCATGCTGCGCATCAATTCGATTCTCGGCTTCTGGACGCTCCTGATTGCGCACATCACGTTCAACCTCCCCTATGTCATTCTGAACGTCATGCCCAAGCTCAAGCAGATGGACAAGGATCTGGTCGAGGCGGCAATGGACCTGGGCTGCACGCCGATGCAGGCATTTACCAAGGTCGTCATTCACGAGATCATGCCCGGCATTATCTCCGGCGCGCTGATGGCGTTTACCATGAGTCTGGACGATTTCGTCATTTCCTACTTTGTGACCGGCTCCAGCTTCATCACGCTTCCGGTTGAAATCTACAACTACACGAAAAAGCCGATTCAGCCGAAGATCTACGCGCTGTTTACGCTGATGTTCATTGCGATTCTGATTCTGATGGTCGTCATGAACCTGCTTCAGGCGCGCTCCGAGCGTCATCCGAAATCCGCGCAGAGGAGGGCTGTGAAATGAAGCGACTTTTCTCTGCCCTGCTCTGCCTGCTTCTGATTGTCTGCATGCTGCCCGTTCCGGTTCACGCCGCCGAGAATGAGATCACGGTCTACAACTGGGGCCAGTATATCTCTGACGGCACCGACGATTCTCT
>CAKUJN010000121.1 GCA_934661735.1 uncultured Oscillospiraceae bacterium | reverse complement strand
TCATCCGCTGCGCATCCTGCCGTGTGCTCATAGCTTCGTCAGCTCCACAGTGCTTCCATGCTCGCGAATCCGGCAGATCAGGTCCTCGGTTTTCATCCACACCGTCGCCGTGTTGTCGTTCGGATGGACGCCGATACGTCCGTCCGCCAGAAGGAAATCCTCATCCAGCCAGAGCTGCACGCTCCGCGTCTCATCGTTCAGCAGTCCCAGCGGCGTAACCGAGCCAGGCGTCAGCTTGAGATACCGCATCAGCTCATCCGGCGAGGCAAAGCTGAGTGGCCGTGTGCCGTGCGCATGCCGGAACGCCTTCAGATCGACGCGCTTGTCGCCGCGGACGGTAATCAGATAATACGCGCGCTTTTTATCGTCGCGGACAAACAGATTCTTCGCATCGGCCTCCGGATACGGAAGCTCCAGCTCCGCGCACTCCTCCATATTATAGACCGCCCTGTGCTCGGTAATTTCAAATTTCATCCCGTGCGCACGAAGATCGTCATAGATTTCCTGCTTGTTCATTGTCTGCGCCTCCCGTTTTTTCTATTCTATCAGTCTCCCGCGGCAGGCGCAAGAGCTTTCTTTTCCGCCCTCCCCGCCGCGCTTTTTAAATGCGAACACTTGTTTGCCTGATATTTCTGTGCTATAATGCTTTTATACACGCCGCAGGAGGAATCGGAAATGACAGATCTGCTCGAAAGACTCAACCGTGCGCAGCGCGAGGCTGTCACCAGTACCGAGGGCTTTGTCCGCGTCGTCGCGGGCGCGGGCTCCGGCAAAACGCGCGCGCTTTCGCACCGGTTTGCGTATCTGGTCAATGAGCTCGGCATTCTGCCGGCCAATATTCTCTGCGTGACGTTCACCAACAAATCCGCCGCCGAAATGCGTCAGCGCATCCACGCCCTGACCGGAGACAACGACACGGGCTATATCAATACCTTCCACGGTTTCTGCGTCTCCGTTCTACAGGAGGACAGCCACGCGGTGCAGTATCCAAAAAGCTTTCTGGTGCTGGACAATTCCGATATCGACGCCATGCTTCAGCTCATCTATGATGAACGCGGGCTGACCCTGCGGGAGATGACCTTTTCCGCGGCGCGGGATATGATTGAAATCCGCAAGCTGTTCAAGGAGCCGGACTATTATAACGACATGATCACCATGTCACCGGACACGCTGCGAAAAAAATACGAGGCCGCAACTGCGCCGGACGATATCATTTTCTATGGCTATCTGTATCAGGAAAAGAAATGCTTCGGTCTTGACTACAACGACCTGATCAAGTTTTCGCTCTATATCTTCCGTGAGCAGCCGGATATCCGCCTCAAGTGGCAGCAGCGTCTGGAATACATCATGATTGACGAATTCCAGGATATCGACCAGCTGCAATACGAACTGATGGAAGTGCTCTGCGGCTATCACGGCAATCTGTTTATCGTCGGCGATCCCGATCAGACAATCTACACCTGGCGCGGCGCGAACGTCAAATACCTGCTGGACTTTGACAAAGCATTTCCGAACGTCAAAACGATCATGATGATGGAAAACTACCGCTCCACGCCGGAAATTCTGGCCGCAGCAAACTCGCTGATCGCAAAGAACCGCAACCGCATTGAAAAACAGCTTCTGCCCACGCTTTCGTCCGGCGCGCCGGTCGTATGCCACTTTGCGCCGTCGCAGGAGGCCGAGGCGCAGTGGATTGCCGGTGAAATCCGCAGGCTCTGTACGCAGGGCGTACCGCTTCGGGATATCACCGTGCTCTATCGCGCGCACTATGTCACGCGCGCCGTGGAGGAGGTGCTGCTGGCTGAGAAAATTCCGTATGTCATCTACAGCGGCGTACAGTTTTTCGCACGCGCGGAGATCAAGGACGCGCTGTCCTATCTGCGCATGATTGCCTACCAGGACGATCTGTCGTTCCGCCGCATTGTCAACACGCCCAAGCGGAATCTTGGCAAGCGCCGGATGGCATTTTTGCAGGAAACCTCGGAAAAGGAGAGCTGCTCACTGTATCGGGCGCTGTGCGCGCATCTGGACGATCCCGTTTTTCAGGGGACGCAGGCGCGGAACTTCGTCGCGCTGATCGAGCGCTTCATGCTGAACTGCCATGACCGCCCCGTTTCCGAGCTGCTCTCCGACATTCTGGACAAAAGCGGCTATGAGGCCACGCTCCGCACCGAGGGCAGTCAGGAACGTCTGGACAATCTGGCGGAGCTGAAGCAGTCGATATACGAATACGAAACCACCTGCGGCGAGGAAAGCACGCTGGAGCATTATCTGGCACACGTCGCCCTGTTCAGCAGCAGCGATACGGCACAGCCGGATGATAAAATCAGGCTGATGACCGTTCATGCCGCAAAGGGTCTGGAATTTCCGTATGTGTTTCTGTGCGGCATGAGCGAGGGCATTTTCCCTTCGCGCAAGGTCCGCACGCTTGCAGGCATGGAGGAAGAACGCCGTCTGGCCTTTGTCGCGCTGACGCGCGCGGAAAAAGGACTGTATCTCTCCGAGGCAGACGGCCGGAATTTTGACGGTTCGCCGCGCTATCCCTCGCGCTTTCTGCTGGACATTGACCGCAGCCTGCTGCTCTTTACACATGAGCCGGATGCAGGACTGCTTCGCGACGCGGCCGGCTACATTGAAAGCAGCATCCGCATGCTTCCGGATGATGATCACGCGCTGCTTTTCTCCATTGGTCAACGCGTGCGCCACGCGCTGTTCGGTGACGGAACCGTTCTGGACGTGGACCTGGACCGGAACGCGCACGTCGTCCAGTTTGACACGATGAAAACGCCGCGCCGCATCTCCTTCCGCGCCAGACTTGAACGTCTCTGAGCCGCCCACACCAAAACCTGTACACAGCAAACGCCGCACTCCTGCACAGTCGGAGTGCGGCGTATTTTCGATTCTCAGCGCTGCTTCATCAGACTGTCCAGCAGCGCGCGGCAGCCGCTGCTGACGTCACGCCACGTCGCCTCAAAGTCACCCGTATACCACGGGTCGGCAACGCCCGCGCCGCTTCCAGTGTATTCCAGAAGCAGATGCATTTTCCCCTCCGGATCGCCGCCGCAGATGCGGTGCATATTGCGCAGATTTGCCTCATCCATGCCGATCAGCAGATCGTATTCCGCATAGTCCCGCGCGCACAGCTGCCGCGCGGCGTGCCCGCCGCAGGCAATACCGTGTTCTGAAAGCTTCCGCCGCGCCGGCGGATAGACCGGATTGCCAAGCTCCTCGCGGCTGGTCGCCGCCGATTGGATATGAAACTGTGAAGCCAGCCCGGCTTTCTTCACCAAGTCCTTCATCACGAACTCCGCCATCGGACTGCGGCAGATATTGCCGTGGCAAACGAATAGAATTTTTGTCATTGCTTATATATCCCTTCAAAAGTCTCCGATTACCATATTCCTATGGCAATTTGCATCACAGATTTCAAATATGCTGCATATTTCCATACA
The DNA here is from genome assembly GCA_934661735.1 of uncultured Oscillospiraceae bacterium. GTDB lineage: Bacteria > Bacillota > Clostridia > Oscillospirales > Oscillospiraceae > CAG-170. Next base: position 1,465 of record CAKUJN010000121.1, on the reverse strand, counting down.
TAGGAACTCACTATTTTTTAGCCGCAGTTATTTCCTCTTTCCAATCAAAAGCAGCCATCTCTGATCAAATTTGATGTGCTCCCCGTCCAGATATGGCGCAAAGCCCGTCCTCTCACCACCGGCAGCCTCTGCGGCAAGGCGCGCGCGGATTTTTTCCTGTACCGGATACGGCACGTCAGTTCCATCCAGCTTTGCAGATCGACCGGAATGTGTGCCGTCTCGCAGCATTCCACACGCAGGCCGTGCCGCTCATACAGAGCCCGCATTTCTGCGCAGCTGAGATTCCGGACATGCGATGCATCGCGCATCTGCTCGATTCGATCCTCCGTTTCCCGCAGCGGCGTCTCCGCCGCCTCCATGTCAATCAGCACCAGTCTGCCGTCCGGCCGCAGAACGCGCACCATCTCCGCAAACGGGCATTCCGTGTCTGGGAAATGGTGAAGCGCCAGCCTTGAGAGCACCACATCAAAGCTCCCGTCCGGAAACGGCAGCTCCGCGGCGTCGCCCAGCACAAAGGTCATGTTATCAAGTCCTGCTTTTTCCGCCTCCGCCCTTCCCACTGCCAGCATGGCGGGCGTCATATCCAGACAGACCACACCTGCCACGTATGGCGCAATCGCCCGACCGCAGGCACAGGTTCCGGCGGCAACCTCCAGAACGGTATCAGTTTTCACCGGCGCAATTCTGTTTACCGTATAGCTCAGATAATCCGCTTTGGAAAAGCTCATCCGTTCGCTTTCAAAGCCGGCGGCCTGCCGTGTAAACGCCTGCCGGATTTCAGACTGATTGGAGGATTTCATACGTTGTCCGCTCCTCTCAGATAGATGCTGTCCAGCAGCTGCGTACCCGCGGCGGTACGGAACACGCGCCGGCGGAAATTCTCGATTGCCGACCGTGTGCAGCCGCCCTCATCCACATTGACCAGGAAGTCCGTCTCCAGCAGAATCTGATGGTCGATGCCGTCAACATTCGTATAGGTGTGGTGGTGCGCCGCCAGCCACGAAATGCGGTCAATATCAGCGCGCACAACCGGCAAATCTGCGAAAAACGCCTCCACCAGCGCGGGGCTTTCCAGCTCCTGCTTTTTCCCGTCGGTGTTCCCGTATTTCTCACGGCACAGCGGACAGGCGATATCATGCACAACCGCCGCAAGCTCCAGAATTTCCTGCGTGCGGCTGTCCAGCGCCTCCAGCTCACCGATCGTTTTTGCCATCGCCCACACCTTGAGAAAATGGTTGATGTCGTGGAGATTACCCTCGTAGAACTCGATCATTTTTCGCGTCGCGGATGCAACAATCATAAAAATTCCTCCCTGCCCGCTACAGCGCCGTTCCCTTTTTCGGCACGAAAAAGCGCCGCATATCGGTATGCTCCAATTCCAGCAGCTTTATTTTTTTGTCAATCCCGCCGGCATATCCGGTCAGGCTTCCGCCGGTCCCCACCACGCGGTGGCAGGGAATGATGA
>CAKUJN010000120.1 GCA_934661735.1 uncultured Oscillospiraceae bacterium | reverse complement strand
GATTAGACATAAACAAATCCTCCGCATGGTCTAAGCCATACGGAGGATTAACTGTTTTACGGACACCCGTCTATGCGGAGGGCGCTTTTCGTTATCGCTCGGTGCCGACGAAGAAGATCGACAGCGTGCCAGGGCCGGAATGCGAGCCGATGACCGGCCCGACGAAGTTTATGATAATTTCTTTGACGCCCACGCGCTCACGGATCAGCGAGGCGGCGTATTCGGCGTCCTCGATGCAGTCGCCGTGCGAAATGAACACCGTCTGGTTGTGGATATCAATGCCGGTATCGTTCATTTTCTGCACCAGCGCAGCGATGGAGGCCTTGCGGCCGCGGGCCTTGGTGACGTTGACCAGCTTGCCGTTGTTGTCCATGTGCATGACGGGCTTGATTTGCAGCGCCGTACCCAGAAGCGCCGTTGTGGCGGGAATCCGGCCGCCGCGCTTGAGGAACATCAGATCGTCCACCGTGAACCAGTGGCAGATGTGCAGCTTCGTTTTTTCCACGTAATCGGCCAGTTCTTCAAGGGAAAGCCCCTCGCGCTGCTTTTCCACGGCCAGATGCACCAGCAGGCCCTGTCCAAGCGACGCGCACAGGCTGTCAACGCAGAGAATCTTCTGCTCGGGATATTTTTCACGCAGCTCGGCGGCCGCAATGCTGCCGGACTGATAGGTTGTGCTCAGGCCCGAGGAGAAGCCGATGTACAGAATGTCCTCGCCGCTTTGCAGAATCGACTCCATCACGTCATGGAACTCGCCTGGATTTACGGCGCTGGTCGTTGCGGCGACGCCGCTGCGCAGCTTTTCATACAGCTCGTGGAAGCCGATTTCACGGCCGTCCAGCCAGTTGTGATACGTTTTGCCCTCTGCCGTGACGGTCAGCGGCAGCACCGCCAGACCATAAGCGTCGGCCAGCTCCTGCGGCAGATCGCAGGAGGAGTCCGTCATAATACGATAAGTACCCATGTTGGAACCTCCGGAAAAAGATGGCTCTATTATACGTGCAGCGGCGGAAAAAATCTATCCCTCCGGCGGAATATGCCGCTCTACCGTTGAAAAAACGAGTTCTACTGATAGTAGAATCCACGTTTTTTGCGCATTTTTTAAAATTCACACACGTTTTTTGCAATATTTCCGTAAAAACCAGATTCCCGACAGTACACTGGGAACCGTAATCCACGGTACGGGCGTTGCAGCTGACGCGCGCCACCGGACACGGCCTCCCGCGGAGCCTCCGGCATTTCGGGCGGCTTTTCCGGAAAAATAATCTTAACCTTATCGTCCAGATGTGGTATGATATGGACAGATTTACAAAAACAGCAGGCGGCAGCCTGAACATTTTACAGGAGCAAGCTTCATTATGCCAAAATCTTCATCTGAAAACACCACCCGTACCGAGCGGCAGGGCCGCTCCGTTTCCGCCGGCGCGCTGATTGCGATCATCGCCGCGGCGCTGCTGGCCATCGCGGCGCTGCTGTGGTTCACGGCGCTGCGCGGCATCAGCGACCGGCGCGTCGAAGCGCCTCCGGCGCAGACGCCGTCCACGGCGGCGGACGAGCCGGACGAATCGCCCGCTGCGCCGCCGCAGATCGTCACCGCGACCGACCCCGAGCCTCCGGCGCAGACGGAGCCGGAGGATACGCCGGAAGCCGGCAGGCCGGACGACGCCGCGTCCGTGCAGCCCGCGGGAGCCTTTGACGGCACGCCTGCCGCCGAAACGGACGCGACACAGACGCTGAATCTACAGCTGTACAGCGAGAATGCAATCCTGATCGATGTGGAGACGAACACCGTTATCGCGGAAAAAGCGCCCGACGCGCGCATCTATCCCGCCTCCATGACCAAGATCATGACGGCGCTGGTTGCGTGCGAACAGATTGAAAACTGGGACGACACGTTCCGCATGACGCAGACAATCATCGACCCGCTGTATCTGGCGGACGCGACGCTTGCGGGCTTCGTCAACGGCGAGGACGTGAACATGCTGGATCTGGTCTACGGTACGATTCTTCCTTCCGGCGCGGAGGCAACCGAGGCGCTGGCCATCCAGCTTGCCGGCTCGGAGGAGGCGTTTGTCGAACTGATGAATGAAAAGGCGGCGGAGCTCGGCCTTCAGGACACGCACTTTGTCGACGCCAGCGGCCTGCATGACGAGGAGCACTACACCACCGTGCGCGATATGAGCATCATTCTGCGCGCCGCGATGGAAAACGAGGTCTGCCGGCAGGTTCTGAGTACCGCGTCGTATACCTCCGCCTCCACCGAGCAGCATCCGGACGGTGTGGATATGTACAATAAATTTCTCCTGCGCGTCGCCTCCGCCGATCAGAACGGCGCGCAGATTCAGGGTGCAAAGACCGGCTATACGGCGCAGGCGATGAACTGCTGCGCGAGCTTCGGCCGCTCTCCCTCCGGACGGCAGCTGCTGTGCGTCACGGCGCACGCATGGACGGGCGATTTCTGCATCGAGGACCACATCGCGCTCTACAGCACCTATAACGGCGAATGAGCGCCGGAACGGACGTATCATACCGCTGCGATCATTTTATCCTGAGGTGAACGATATGAAAAAAATCTCCGCACGGCTGTGGCTGACGCTGATTCTTATCGGACTGGTCGGCCAGTTTGCATGGACCATTGAGAACATGTACTTTAACGTGTTCCTCTACAACACCATTTCCACGGACCCGCGCTATATTTCCGCCATGGTCGGCTGGAGCGCGGCGGCGGCCACGCTCACGACGCTTCTGATGGGCGCGCTGTCCGACCGCGTGGGAAAGCGCAAGCTGTTCATCTGCGGTGGCTATATCCTGTGGGGGCTTTCCACGGCAGCCTTCGGCCTGATCAGCGTGGAAAATGCCGCAAGGCTCTTCCCAGCACACGCCGCTGCCGCGGCGGCAATGATGGTCGTCGTGCTCGACTGCGTCATGACGTTTTTCGGCTCCACAGCAAACGACGCGGCATTCAACGCCTATATCACCGACGCCGTGGACGCGGACAACCGCGGCAAAACGGAGGCGGTGCTGGCAATCCTGCCGCTGATTTCCATGCTGGTAATTTTCGGCCTGTTTGACGGCATGACGCAGCGCGGCGAGTGGAAGCGCTTTTTCGCCATCTTCGGCGGGCTGGTGACGCTCACGGGTGTGATCGGCTGCTTCCTGATTCCAGAGCCGAGGCTCTCTCCGCGCCGCGAGCCGTATCTCAAAAACCTGATCTACGGCCTGCGGCCGGATGTTGTGCGCGCAAATCCCGAGCTTTATCTGTCGTTTGCGGCATTCTGCGCGTTCTCCGTTGCGGTGCAGGTTTTCTTCCCATATCTCATCATCTATATTCAGAATTACCTGAAAATCGACGGCTATGCCATCGTTCTCGGCGTTGTGCTGATTGTTGCGTCGCTTGTCAGCGTGCTTTCCGGCGGCGTCATCGACAGGGTCGGCAAGCTCCGCTTCGTTCTTCCGGCGGCGGCCGTCATGCTGGCGGGGCTGCTGGGCATGTTCTTCGTACGCGGGATGATGGGCGTCATTCTGGCGGGCTGCGTCATGATGAGCGGCTATATGCTGGTGTCGGCCGTTCTCTCCGGCGAAATCCGTGATTTCACGCCTGATGGCATGGCCGGCCTGTTTCAGGGCATCCGCATGATCTTCGGCGTTCTGCTTCCGATGATCCTGGGCCCGTCCATCGGCGCGGCGGTCATCCGCGGCTCCGACAGCACCTATGTGGAGCTTGGCGTGACAAAGACCGTTCCCACGCCGCAGATTTTCCTTGCGGCGGCGGTCGTGCTGCTGTTGATCATCCCGCCGGTTCTGGCGCTGAAAAAGCGCGCTTCGCACGCGGAGGTGACAAAATGAGCGACCTGAAAACCGTCTGGGGCGAACGCCTTGACCCGAACGCGGTATTGCCGGAATATCCCCGCCCGCAGCTGATGCGGGAGAGCTGGTTCAATCTGAACGGCCTCTGGGACTACGCCATCACGGACACGGATCGCGAGCCGGAGGGCTGTGACGGGAAAATCCTTGTTCCGTTTTCGCCGGAGGCGCGGCTGTCGGGCGTGAGCCGGACGCTCCGTCCAGGGCAGACGCTCTGGTACCGCCGGACGCTGGAGCTTCAGCCGCAGCGCGGAAAGCGCCTGTTGCTGCACATCGGCGCATGCGATCAGCGTGCGCGCGTGTATCTGAACGGACAGCTGCTGGGCGGGCATACCGGCGGCTACACGGCCTTTACCGTAGAACTGACCGGCGCGCTGCGCGAGGGAGAAAACACCCTCTGCATCGCCGTGCGCGACGATACCGAGCAGAGCCCGCTTTCCCGCGGCAAGCAGAAAACAAAGCGCGGCGGCATCTGGTACACGCCGCAGAGCGGCATCTGGCAGACCGTCTGGGCCGAGTGGGTGCCAGAGGTGTATGTTTCCGGTCTGCGCATCACGCCGGACGCGGAAAAGGGCAGCGTGCGCATTACGGTGCAGTCGGCGGAGAACCGTGCCTGCTATGTCCTGTTTCAGGGCCGCCGCACCGGCGGCTATACCAACCGCGAGATGAATCTGACCGTTACGGAGCCGGAGCTCTGGTCGCCGGAGAACCCGAAGCTGTACGATTTTTCCGTCGAGCTGGGCGAGGACCGCGTACAGAGCTATTTTGCCCTGCGCTCGGTCGGCACGGGCGCGGACAGCGAGGGCAGACCGTGTCTCCTGCTCAACGGCAGGCCGTATTTTCACACGGGCGTGCTTGATCAGGGCTACTGGCCGGACGGCCTGTACACCGCGCCCAGCGACGAGGCGCTGATCTACGACATTCAGCTCATGAAGGACATGGGCTTCAACATGCTGCGCAAGCACATCAAAATCGAGCCGATGCGCTGGTATTACCACTGTGACCGGCTGGGCATGCTGGTCTGGCAGGACATGATGAACGGCGGCGGAAGCTATGACCCGCTGACCATCTCCGCGCCGCTGATTACGCACCATCATCTGCGTGACA
>CAKUJN010000119.1 GCA_934661735.1 uncultured Oscillospiraceae bacterium | reverse complement strand
TAAGCTATCGGGAAAATAGCAATTCTGCGCCCGAATAGGGCGTTAAATAAAAATCGCGCGCGTCAGCGCGCAATATAACGCGTCTCCTGCGCCTCTTTTTGCCTACTTTTTCTGGCGCAGCAGAAAAAGTAGGTCTGCGAAGCAACGATTGCAGTATCACTGCAAAAGAGGCAGTTCCGGTGAAACCGGACAGACGGGCGGACAGGGTCGTCCGCCCCTACAGGGTGCGGTGCAGAATCGCTGCCGGAAGCACCTCCGGTGAATCCGGAAAAACCACCGCCATGCGGCGGTGAGAAGGGAGGTCCGCCCATGGCCGGACAGAAACGCTTTGACCATATTGTCTGTGTCGTCGGTCCGACGGCCTCCGGAAAGACGCGCATGGCCGTGGAGCTGGCGCTGGCGCTGGACGGCGAGGTCGTCTCCTGCGACTCGATGCAGATCTACCGCGGCATGAGCATCGGCACGGCGAAGCCGACGCCGGAGGAAACACGGGGCGTGCCGCACCATATGATCGATGTGGCAGACCCGTCCGAGCCGTTTTCCGCCGGAAAGTATGTGGAGATGGCCGACGCCTGCGTGCAGGATATCCTGTCGCGCGGGAAAACGGTGATTCTCGCCGGCGGCACGGGACTGTACATCGACAGTCTGATCGCCGGACGCAGCTTTGCGCCGGTGCCGTCCACCGGCAAACGCGAGGCGCTGGAACGGCAGGCGGACGAGCGCGGCATTCAGCCGCTTCTGGACGAGCTTGCGCGGGTCGACCCTGAAAGCGCCGCGCGCCTGCATCCGTCCGACCGGCGCAGGATTATCCGCGCGCTGGAAATCTATCAGGAGACAGGCGAAACCATCACCGAGCATGACCGCAGGACACGGCTTCAGCCGCCGAAATACCGCCCCGCGTGGCTCGGCATGACGTTCCGCGACCGCGCGGACCTCTATGAACGCATTGACCGGCGCGTGGAGCTGATGATGCGGGACGGCCTTGCGGACGAGGTGCGCGCGCTTCTGGACGCGGGCGTGCCGGAGACGGCCACGGCCATGCAGGCCATCGGCTATAAGGAGCTGACGGACGCGCTGCGCGGCGGGCCGCTGGACGAGGCCGTGCGCCTGATTCAGCAGCGCTCGCGCAATTATGCCAAGCGGCAGCTGACGTGGTTCCGGCGCAATCCGGAAATTTTCTGGCTGGAGCAGACGCTTCCCCTCGATTTTTCCGCAGTTTTTGAGAGCGCTCTCCATCATATTCCCTTTTTCGCGGAGAAATGATGCTAGGATATGGGTATTACAACGGCGCGCAATGCGCCGGACAAAGAAAAGGAGTCAATACCCATGTCTACAACAGAGATCTATCAGGACGCTTTTTTGAATCAGGCGCGCCGGATGCGCACGCCGCTGACCGTTTTTCTGATGAACGGCTTCCAGCTGCGCGGCGTCATCACCGGCTTTGATCCGTTTGTCATTGTGCTGCAATCCGACGGAAAGCAGCAGATGATCTATAAACACGCCGTGTCGACGATCATTCCGTCGATTCCGGTCAGGCTGACGCAGGAATAGGCCGCTTGCCGCCCTGCGTTCGGGCAAAGGAGCCTTTATGAAACAGGGCAGACGATACACAACCATCATACTGTGGGTGCTGCTTGCCGCGATTGCGGCCTACTTCGGCTATCATATCTACAGCTCGATCAACGAGCCGCTGACAACGGCGATCGTCGTCGAGTATGAGGCCGGCGCCGGCTACTACGCCACGGGCTATGTGGTGCGCGACGAGCGTGTCATCCGTTCCGACTATGACATCACGGTCGTAACCGCGCAGGAGGGCGCGCACGTCGCCGCGGGCGAGCCGGTGGCAACCGGCTATCTCTCCGACGACGCGCAGGCGCGCCAGGCACGCATCAGCACGCTGACGTCCCAGCTGGAGCAGCTGAACTACGCGCGCCGCTATTCCGGCAGCGTCGCCGATCAGGCCGCGCTGGACTCGGAGATTTTAAGCAGCCTTACCGCATTCTCGCGCTATATCAGCCGCCGCGACATGAACTCGGCGCTGGACCTTTCGCCCGAGCTGAAGGGCATGGTGCTGCGGCGCAGCTCGGACGATCCGGACTCTGCCGTGCTTCAGGCGCAGATCACCGCCGTGCAGAACGAGCTGGACAAGCTTCGCGGCGAGGCCGGACAGGACACCCGCACGGTCGCCGCGCCGGCCGCCGGATATTTCTCGGGAAATGTCGACGGCTTTGAGGCGGTGCTGACGCCGGACATGCTGCAAACGCTCAGCTATCGCGACTACATTGCCCTTGCGCCGGAGGAGGTTCCGGCGCAGGCCGCCGGAAAGCTGATTCACGGCGACACCTGGTACTATGTGACCATCGTGCCATCGGGCGAGCTGGAGGGCCTTGAAAAAGGCGATACGGTCAAAGTTTCGTTCGCGCGTGATTTTTACGGGCAGATCGAAATGAACGTCGATCGCATCGGAACAAACGAGGCGGGCTACCGGATGCTGGTGCTGTCCTGCGGGCGGTATATGCAGAACGTCACGCTGCTGCGCCAGCAGTCGGCGGATATCGTGTTCTCCTCCTATGCCGGCCTGCGCGTGCCGAAGGAGGCCATCCGTGTCGATGAGCGCGGACAGGCCGGCGTCTATGTGCGCGAGGGCTCGGCGGCAAAGTGGAAGCCGGTCACGATTCTGCACGACAACGGCGAAAGCTACGTCGTCGAGCTGGACCGGAGCTCCACGGACAACCTCTGGCCTGGGGACGAGGTCATTGTCACCGCAAAAAATCTCTATGATGGAAAGGTCGTCGGATAAAGATGTCACAAATCGCAGAAAATATTGCAGGAATCCGTGAAAAAATGCACGAGGCCGAGCGTCAGGCCGGCCGCGCGGAGGGCTCGGTGCTGCTGTGTGCGGCGACGAAGATGAACGACGCCGAGGCCGTGCGCGAGGCGGTGGCCGCTGGCGTGGACTGCTGCGGCGAAAACCGCGTGCAGGAGCTTCAGGCCAAGCAGCCGCAGGGCGCATATACGGGCAGGCCCGTGCACTTCATCGGGCATTTGCAGACAAACAAGGTCAAATATATCGTCGGAAAGGTCGATCTGATCGAATCGGTCGACCGGACGGAGCTGCTGGAATGTATTGAGAAAACCGCGGCAAAGCTTGGCGTTGTGCAGGAGATTCTGCTGGAGGTCAACATCGGCGCGGAGGAGAGCAAATCCGGCTTTACGCCGGAGGAGGCGGACGAAACAGCCGCGCAGATGGCGCAGTATCCGCACTGCCACCTGCGCGGACTGATGGCAATTCCGCCGGTGAGCCTGCATGCGGGCGATAATCGCAGATATTTTGCCGAAATGCGCAACCTTTTTGTTGACATAAGCCGCAAAAAATACGATAATGTAACCATGGACTGCCTGTCGATGGGAATGAGCGACGATTACACCGACGCCATCCTGGAGGGCAGCACCATGATCCGCGTGGGCACCGCGATTTTCGGCGCGCGGAATTATCAGAAATAACGTCTGCAAGACACAGATATTTGGAGGATAACAGATTATGGGATTCATGGATGAACTCAAGAAGCTGGCAAAGCCGTACAGCGAGGATGACGACGATTTCGATGATTTCGACGACGAACAGCCCCGCCGCACGCCGCGCGCTTCGCGCAGCTCGGCCGCGCCCGCTCCTGCGGCGTCCGCCTTTGACGATATGGAGGACGATTTCTCGTCCGGCAGCACCTCCTCGCGCCGCACGCCCCCGTTCGGCGGCAGCAACGGCAACAAGGTCGTGAACATTCACACCACCGCGCAGATGCAGGTCGTGCTGGTCAAGCCCGACCGCTTTGACAACGTCTCGGATATCGCCGAGCATCTGCGCAGCAAGCATGCCGTGGTTCTGAATCTGGAGGCCACGAACAAGGACGTCGCACGCCGTCTGGTCGATTTCCTGTCCGGCTGCGCCTACGCGCTGGACGGTAAGATCAAGAAAATCGCCATCAGCACCTATATCATCACGCCGTACAATGTGGATATTGTCGGCGACCTGATCGACGAGCTGGAAAACAGCGGCCTGTATCTGTAAGCCGCAACGGGAGGAGATATCATGTTCACACCGCAGGAAATTCAGGAGCAAACCTTTGCCAAGGCCGTGTTTGGCGGCTATGACATGCAGCAGGTGGACGATTTTCTCGAACCGCTGACCGAGGATTACATCACTCTGTACAAGGAAAACGCCGTTCTCAAATCCAAGATGAAAATTCTGGTGGAGAAGCTGGAGGAGTACCGTGCGCAGGAGGCCGGCATGAAGCGCGCCATCGCCAACGCGCAGATGACGTGCGACAAGATGATCGCCGAGGCGCAGGCAAAGTGCGCCGGCATGATGAACGACGCCGAAGGCAGCGTCCGCAGCCAGACCGCCAATCTCCAGCAGACGCTGGAGGAGGAGCAGGAGCGCGTCGACATGGCGCGGCAGACCGCCCGCAACTTCATCGAGGTCATCGAGCAGGACGTGCGCGGCCATCTTGAGCTGCTGGAAAAGCTGAAATCACGCGACCTGTCCGTCGCGGAAAAGCCGAAGCAGCGCGAAAAGCCCTTCGACTGGAGCAAGGAGGAAAAGCCTCCCATGGTTGTTCCCACCTCGCCCTCGACCGAGGATATCGCGTCGGAGATTTCGGAAAATCTGGAGAAGCTGGTCGGGCCGGAGGAGCCGGCGGCGCAGCCCGCCCCCGCGGCCGTGTCGCATCCGGAAAGCGCAACGATCAAGTTCACCGACCTCAAGTTCGGCAAGAACTACGATCCGACCTCTGTCTGAAAAAGCAACCTGTGCAGTCAACCGGCTGCACAGGTTTTTTGCGCCCGCCCGCTTGTCCGGTTTCACCGGACTGCCGTTAAATGCGGTAACACCGCAACTGTCGCTCCGCGGGCATACTTTTTCTGGCTTGTCAGAAAAAGTATGCAAAAAGAAGCGCTTCGTCCTCGCAAGCTCCATATCCCTCGTCCCGCCGCAAGCGGCAGGCCTCGTCCATTTCGCTGCTCGTCCTCTCCGAATTGCAAACGCTTCGCTGGTTTGCAATTCGGTTCTTATATTGCGCGCTGACGCGCGCG
>CAKUJN010000118.1 GCA_934661735.1 uncultured Oscillospiraceae bacterium | reverse complement strand
GCGACGTAATACGCAAACAGCTGAAGCGGAATCACGCCCAGCGACGGAAGGAACAGGTCCTCCGTGTCCGGAATGGTCAGAACCGCGTCTGCGTTTCTGGCCATCTGCTCCCGCAGCGAGACCGTCGTCAGGGCCAGAACCTGCGCGCCGCGGGACTTGACCTCAACGACGTTGCTCATCGCCTTGTCAAACAGCGGCGCATAGGCGCCCAGCGCGACGACCAGCGTTCCCTCCTCGATTAGAGAGATGGTGCCGTGCTTCAGCTCGCCCGAGGCGTAGGCCTCGGAGTGAATATACGAAATCTCCTTGAGCTTCAGCGAGCCCTCAAGTCCCAGGGCATAATCCAGATTGCGGCCGATGAAGAAAATGGAATTGTGGTTGAAGTACAGCGACGCGTCATGCTGAATCTGGGCGCAGTCGGATAGAATCTCCTCCATTTTTTCCGGCAGGCGTCCGAGCTCGGCCGTCAGCGCCGCATAGCGCTCCGGCGCAAGCATCCCGCGCACATCCGCAAGGTAAATGCACAGCATATCCAGCAGAATCAGCTGCGTGGAGTACGCCTTGGTCGTGGCGACGGCAATTTCCGGACCCGCCCATGTGTACAGCACATCGTCCGATTCGCGCGCAATGGAGCTCCCCACCACGTTGACGATGGACAAAATGCGCGCACCACGGGATTTTGCCTCGCGCAGCGCCGCCATGGTATCCAGCGTCTCGCCGGACTGGCTGATGACAATGACCAGCGTATGCTCCGTCAGAATCGGGTCGCAGTAGCGGAATTCGGAGGCAAGCGTCACCTCGACCGGAATCCGCGTCAGCTTTTCCAGATTGTATTTTCCGATCACGCCGACGTGATAGGACGAGCCGCAGGCGACAATGGAAATGCGGTCGACTGCGCGAAGCTGCTCGGGCGTGAGCTTCAGATCGTCAAAGACGATACATCCGTCACGCAGGCGCGGATGGATTGTCCGCCGGACGGCCTCCGGCTCTTCCATGATCTCCTTGAGCATGAAGTGCGGATAGCCGCCCTTTTCTGCGGCGGAGATCTCCCAGTCGATGTGATGGCGCTCCTTGACGACGGGCAGCTCCATGGCATTGAAAACCGTGACGCTGTCGGGCGTGAGGACGGCGACCTCGCCGTCGTCCATGTACGACACATCGCGCGTGTATCTAACCAGTGCGGTCACATCCGACGCGATGAAATTTTCACCCTCGCCATAGCCGATGAGCAGCGGCGCGTCCTTTCTGGCCGCGTAGATGCACGCGGGGTTGTCGGCGCAGACGATGCCGAGGGCATACGCGCCCTCCACACGGTGCAACGTCATGTACAGCGCGCCGAGGACCGTTCCGGTCTGCCTGTAAAAATACGCAAGCAGCTGGGCCACGACCTCGCTGTCCGTGTCAGAGACAAAGCTGACGTGATTGGCCTCCAGAAACTGGCGCAGCTGCATATAGTTCTCGATGATGCCGTTATGTACCAGCGCGAATTTGCCGTCCTGACTGAGATGCGGATGGGAGTTGACGTCGTTCGGCTCGCCGTGCGTCGCCCAGCGGGTGTGGCCGATGCCGGTCGTGCCCGTCAGCGCCGCGCCGCCGCCGGTCATCTCCACCAGATTGGAAAGCCGGCCTCTGGCCTTTGCAACCTGAAGCTTCCCGTCCGCGGCGACACAGACGCCCGCCGAGTCATACCCGCGGTATTCCAGACGGGACAGACCGTCCAGCAGAACCGGCGCGGCCTGCTGATTTCCTGTGTATCCTACGATACCACACATGTTATTCCGTTCCTCCTGATAAAATCTCAGGACAAACACGCAGACAATTTGCCTGTACCCTGCTCACAGCCCCTCTGTTTTGCGGTTACCCGCATATTTCTGACTGTGTCACGCGCGCAGAGCCGCACGGAAGCGCATCCGCCGATACCTTCGATCACGCTTCACCTCGTCATCCCGCACAGGGGCGGGAACACGGCGCTTATGATGGATTTGCTCCATGGCCTCCTTTCTGTTTCTGCGTCTGCGCTATTATACGACAGATCGCCGGAAAAAGCAACCGCCGGACGGCACGGCCGTCCGCCGGTATCGATGCACTTTGCATTACAGAAACGACGCCTGGCGCGGCGTGAGCTGCGCAAGGCTGTGAAGCCCGTTCACAGGCTCCGCGCCGCGCGCGATGAGCGCACGCGCACCCTCGCTTCCGTCGTCGCAGATAAACACGGGGCTGTATCCGCGGCGCAGATTGTCCAGCGTTCCGTTCCATGTCCCGCCGGAGCCGTAGCCCGTCTGTGCGACGAGCGTCTTTTCGCCCATGGCGTGAATCAGGCGGTTGCGCGACATGGCGCGCGGTGTGGAAAACGGGAGGCGCCAGCCGCCCTCGGATACATACAGCACGCGTTCGCGCGGGGCGCAGTCACAGAGCCGCCCCGCCGTAAAGACGATTACGCTCCCGCCGGAGGCAAGGCACGCCTCCTGCGCGGCTGTGTCCGCGCCCTCCGCGCCGCCGGAGACGAGCACATGCCCCTCCTGGGCGCAGAGCTGTCCCGCGCGCTGGGCAAAGCGCCGCCCGCCCTCGCGCAGCGCGCGCGAGCCGACAAGCGATACGCAGTCGCGCTGCAAAAGCAGCATTTCGCCGCGGCAGAACAGCGCCGGCGGACACGACGTTCCAAGCCGGCGCGCCAGCTGGGTCGGATAGGCCGCGGAAATGCGCGTCAGCGGCACGATTCCCAGCCGCTCGGCCTCGGCAAGCGAACGCTCGAGCGCGCGCTCGCGCGAGAGCAGCCGGAGAATTCGCTCGGCGGCCTCGCCGTCATAGCCGAGGCGCCGGAGATCGGCGTGCCGCAGCTCGGCGGACAGATCGCCCTCCGGCGCGCCGTGCGCCTGCGCGCGCAGCGAAAGCTCGCGGAACTGCGCCATACTCAGCGGCCGGTCGTCCGGTGCAAGCGACGCGCACAGAAGCAACACGCCGCGTTCGCCCGCGGTCAACGGAAGCGCCTGCGCGGCGCGGGCTTCGGCTTTTTCGCCGGCTCGTCCGCAACCAGCGTGCCGTCGTCCAGAAATTTGACGCGCTGCACCTGATAGTGCGAGTATTTTGCAATCTCATCGAGCTTTGCCTGCTCGGGGAAGTTGCCGATGATGGAAAAGGCCATGCCCTTTTTCTTCGCGCGGCCGGTGCGGCCGATGCGGTGAATGTAGTATTCGTTTTCCTCCGGCACGTCATAGTTGATGACGCAGTCCACGTCGTCCACGTCGATGCCGCGCGAGGCAACGTCCGTCGCGATGAGGACCGGCAGCTTTCCGTCCTTGAACGTGCGCATGGTCTTTTCGCGCGTGGCCTGCCGGATATCGCCGTGCAGGCAGTCGGCGTCCACGCCCGCGCGGCGCAGATCGTCGGTCAGGCGCTGACACATGACCTTGGTGTTGCAGAAGATGATCGTCCGCTCGAGACGCATCGTCCGCAGAAGCCGCAGCACCGCGTCCGGCTTTTCCAGCGGAGAGACCGTCAGGGAGTACTGGTCGATATCGGGACGGTTTTCCTGATCGGCGGGGACGGTGATCTCCACCTCGTCGCGCTGGTACATCCACGAGACGGTCATGACCTCCTGCGAAATGGTTGCGGAAAACAGGCCGAGATTGCGGCGGTTTTTGACCTTTTCGATGATCTTCGTCACATCGTCGAAGAAGCCCATGTCCAGCATCCGGTCGGCCTCGTCCAGAATGACCGTTTTGACCTTGTCCAGACGGAGGGTCTTGCGCTTATAGTGGTCCATCAGACGGCCGGGCGTCGCCACGACGATCTGTGGGTTCTTTTGCAGCTGTTTGATCTGGTTTTCAATCTTCGCGCCGCCGTAGACGACCGCGACGCGGATGTTCTTGTAAAACGCCAGAAGGCCGCGCAGCTCGTCACCGATCTGGATGGCGAGCTCGCGCGTCGGCGCGAGAATCAGGCCCTGAAGCTCCTCTGCCTCGGCGTCGATATGCTCGATCATCGGGATGCCGAACGCAAACGTCTTGCCCGTACCGGTGGGCGCTTTGGCGATGACGTCCTTCCACTGCATCAGCGGGCCGATGGCCTCCGCCTGAATGCGCGTCGGGTAGCCGTAGCCCTTTTTCTCAAGCGCCTGCAAAATCTCGGGCGAAAGCCCGAGGTCGCTGAATGTGATGTTCTGCTCCATACTCATTTCCTTTATCTCATCGTTCCGCCGGAAACGCTTTCGGCGACAAGTTTACATAATCAACATATTGAAAGCGGATTCCGTTTTCATCGTATACTTCGGATTCGCTTTGAATTTTCCAGTTTTCCAACCTGTCCAGATCCGGAAGGAATGCGTCGGCCTCCATGTTTACATAAGTTTTTGTCACCTGTGCCGTATCACAGTAGTCCAGCAGCAGGCGGTACACGCTTGCCCCGCCGATCACGCACAGCTCGCCGCGCGGAAGCATCCGAAGCAGGTGGAACAGTTCGTCCTGTCCGTGCGCAATCATCGCGCCCTCTGCGGTAAAATCCGGATTTGCGGTCAGGATGATGTTCGTCCGGTTTTTCAGCGGCCGGCCGCCAGGAAAGGTCTCAAGCGTTTTTCGCCCGAGAATTACGGTTTTGCCCTCGGTCAGCCGGCGGAAGCGCCGCAGATCGGCAGAAATGCTGACCAGCAGGCGGTTTTCAAAGCCGATTCCCCAGTTTTCCGTGACATTTACAATCAGATTCATGCGCGTACCTCAGATTGCGACGGGAATCTTCTCGTCAAACGGCGAATACCGGTAGTTCTCCATCCGGAAACTGTCCGCTGTGAACTGATAGAAGTCGGTGATGCTTTTGTCCATCACAAACTGCGGCGCGGGATACTGTGGATTCTCCAGCATTTTCTCCACCAGCGGCACATGCCGGTCGTAGATGTGGCAGTCGGCGATGACGTGCACCAGCTCCCCCGCCTCAAGGCCGGAAACCTGCGCCATCATGTGCACCAGCACGGCGTACTGGACCACGTTCCAGTTGTTGGCCGTCAGCATATCCTGACTGCGCTGGTTCAAAATCGCATTGAGCGTATAGCCGCTGACATTGAACGTCATGGAGTATGCACACGGCGCAAGCGCCATTCCGTGCAGGTCGTGGTGGTTGTAGAGGTTCGTCAGGATGCGGCGCGAGGCGGGATTGTGCTTCAGAT
>CAKUJN010000117.1 GCA_934661735.1 uncultured Oscillospiraceae bacterium | reverse complement strand
CGCGCCAGAAGATGGCAAAACACGCTGCTGTGGAATGCAGCACGCATCTACGTATGCGCCGATAGTGCACAGTATTCGCGTTCTATTGTACAATATGCTGTGCAATATCGTAATCGGCCGAGTATTCCGGAAATGAGTAGAACCGAAATTGATGCAGTCTGCCCGTAACTGCGCGTAGTACATTCGGCGGAACCAAAAGCTATCGGAAAAGTAGCTGCCTTGCGCCCGAAGAGGGCGTTCAGGCCGCGAAGCGGCCAAAAACTCGCGCGCGTCAGCGCGCAATATAACGCGTCCCCAGGAGCCTCTTTTTGCCTACTTTTTCTGGCGCAACAGAAAAAGTAGGCCGCCGGAGGCACAGTTGCAGTGTCACTGCAAAAGAGGCAGTCCGGTGCCAACCGGAAGGGTCGGTCCCTGCAGAATCACCGCCGGAGGACTTATTCCTGCTGTGCGGCGGAGAGCGCGGAGAGAAGCAGGGCAAGCTCCGCGGGGCCGAAGGGACGCTCGGCGCCGTCGGCGGCGCGCAGCGTCAAAGACGCATCCGATTCGCGGAAAAAGCGGTCGATGCCGGCGCGCAGCGCCGCCGTATCCGGCGCGGGCGCGCGGCCGGTCAGAAGATAGTCGGTACTGACCTCCAGAATGGCGGCAAGGGCGATCAGCGTCCGGCAGTCCGGCTCGCGCCGCCCCTGCTCGTACATGCCGATGGTGCTGGCGCTGACGCCGAGGCGGACGGCAAGCTGAGACTGGTTCCAGCCGCGCTGACGGCGCAGACGCGCAAGACGGTTTCCAAACATCATGGTGTTTCCTCCTGAATTCCAGAAAAAGTAAATTTTCTTCTTGACATCACACGTTTCGTGTAGTAAACTCAGAACTGTAAATAATTGGCAATTCAAAAGCTTCCGGAACGGAAACGGGCAGGAGGAGGAACGATATCATGCCGCGCAAACGCACGAAAAAGAGCCGCGACGCACAGCTTGCGCCGGTGATTGCAACCTGCGCATGGTGCAGAGGGGAAATCTATCTGGGACAGAGCTATTATGAGATGGGCGACGGGCCGGTCTGCGAGCCGTGTCTGCCGGATTACGCCAGAATGTACTTCCTTTCGGTGCTGCGCACCGCGATGCTGAGGGACCGGCGGAATGACACTTGAACAGCTGGCGGGCGACTACCGCGCCGCCGGAGACCGGCTCCGCGCGCGGCTGCGCGTTCTGCGCCGCGCCGAGCGGCTGTCCCGCGAGGAGCAGGAGCGCTTCTGGCTGCGGCGGCGGATTGCCGCGATGACTACGGCGCTGACACAAATCAACGAGCTGACGGAGCTATTGGAGCGTTACTATGAAAAAGGGTATTACCGCAATGAAAGATATCGCCTATGACGGGTATCTTGGCAAGCGTCTGCCGCAGGATGTGCTCTGGCAGAGAATGATGAACGTTGTGGATAACGAGCTGACCGAGAGGCAGCGTCACATCCTGCTCGGCGTTTACATGGAGGAGCGGACGATGGACAGTCTGGCCGAGGAGCTTGGCGTCAACAAGTCCACGGTCTGCCGGACGCTCCACAGGGCGAAGGCGCGGCTCCGGATGTATCTGAAGTACTAGCCCCGCGGCGCAAAAGCGGAAAAATCGACAGCGCCGTTCAAAAAAGCGCCCCTGACCGGTTGAAGTCAGGGGAATGGATTGTGGGATTGGCCTCCGGCATGACAGCGACCGGAAACCGGGGATATGAAGTGCGCTCGTATTGGATAAGCTGTGCCATTATCATACCAGCGCGCTGTCAAGAAGTCTGTCGAAAGCCGTCGGCGTGGAAAAAATTTCCGCCGCCGGCTTTTTCTGCCGCTGCGCGCGGCGGACGGATGACGCGTTCTGCCGGCAGGAGACGCTTATTTCTTGCAAAAACGGCGGGAGATTGGTACAATAGACGCTGAAACATGCAGGACCGCGGGGGGAATCAGAATGAAATTTGACGCGGGTGTATTTGACGTCGCCGTCATCGGCGCGGGACACGCCGGAATTGAGGCTGGGCTTGCCTGTGCGCGGATGGGACTGCACACGGCGGTGTTTACAATCAACCTGGACGCTGTGGGCAACATGCCGTGCAATCCGGCCATCGGCGGGACGGGCAAGGGACATCTGGTGCGCGAGCTGGACGCGCTGGGCGGAGAGATGGCGAAGGCCGCCGACCGCTGCTGCATCCAGTACCGGATGCTCAACCGCGGAAAGGGGCCGGCGGTGCACTCGCTGCGCGCGCAGGCCGACCGGCGGAAATATCAGGAGGACATGAAGCGCACGCTTGAGCGTCAGGCGGGGCTGGAGCTGATGCAGGCCATGGTCACGGAAATCGGTCTGAACGCGGCTGGCGCGGTGTGCTCGGTCACGACAAGTCTCGGCGCGGTTTACCGCGTGCGCGCGGCCGTGATTGCCTCGGGCACCTATCTGGACGCGCGGGTCATCATCGGCGAAAGCGCCGTATCATCGGGACCGGACGGCATGCAGGCGGCGCAGGGACTGACGGCGTGTCTGAAGGGCTTCGGGCTGCGGATGCGGCGGTTTAAGACCGGCACGCCGCCGCGCGTCAACCGGCGCAGCATTGATTTTTCGCAGATGGAGCTTCAGACGGGCGACGACGAGCCGGTGCCGTTCTCCTTCCGCACCGAGACGGCGCCGGAGAACCGCGCGGTGTGCCATCTGACGTACACAAACGAAAAAACACACGAGGTCATCCGGAAAAATTTCGGGCGGAGCCCGCTGTTCAACGGGATGATCGAATCGGTGGGCCCGCGCTACTGCCCGTCGATTGAGACGAAGATTGACCGGTTTCCGGACAAGCCGCGGCACCAGCTGTTCATCGAGCCATGCGGACTTGGTACGGACGAGATGTATATTCAGGGCTTTTCATCCAGCCTGCCGCTGGATGTACAGCTGGAAATG
The DNA here is from genome assembly GCA_934661735.1 of uncultured Oscillospiraceae bacterium. Classification (GTDB taxonomy): domain Bacteria; phylum Bacillota; class Clostridia; order Oscillospirales; family Oscillospiraceae; genus CAG-170. The sequence goes on along the minus strand of CAKUJN010000117.1, from coordinate 2,269 downwards.
CTGCACACGGTGACGGGACTGGAGCACGCGGAAATGATGCGGCCGGCGTATGCGATTGAATACGACTGCATTGATCCGACGGAGCTCCTGCCGACGCTGGAATGCAAAAAGGTGCCCGGACTCTACGGCGCAGGACAGTTCAACGGCTCAAGCGGCTATGAGGAGGCGGCGGTACAGGGCTTTATCGCGGGTGTGAACGCGGCGCTGAAGCTCAGGGGCGAGGCGCCGATGATTCTGAAGCGCTCGGACGGGTACATCGGAACGCTGATCGACGATCTGGTCACAAAGGGGACGAACGAGCCGTACCGCATCATGACCTCGCGGTCGGAATACCGGCTTCTGCACCGGCAGGACAACGCGGACCGGCGGCTGAGCCATATCGGACACCGCATCGGACTGATTTCCGACGCGGAGTATCAACAGGTTGTGGACAAATACGCCGCCGTTGAGCGGGAGATTGCGCGGCTGGAGTCGACGGGCATTGCGGAGAGCGAAGCGCTGAACGCGGTGCTGACAGCGGCGGGAACCGCGCCGGTCAGGGGCTCTGCAAGGCTGGCCGATCTGGTCCGGCGGCCGCAGGTCGGCTATGACGATCTGGCGGCGTTTGATCCGGAGCGGCCCGCGCTGCCGAAGGAGCAGCGGGAGGCCGTTGAGATTGAGATGAAGTATGCGGGCTATATCGCCCGTCAGGAAAAGCAGGTTGAAGAATTCCGGAAGGAGGAATCGAGGCTTCTTCCGGACGATATCGACTATCTGTCCATCAGCGGGCTGCGCGTGGAGGCACGGCAGAAGCTGGCGGAGATCCGGCCGCTGTCCGTCGGACAGGCGGGGCGGATTTCGGGCGTTTCGCCGAGCGATATCGCGGTGCTTCTGATCTGGCTTGCACAGAGGGAGGCGGAAAAATAATGTACTTTGATTCACATGCGCATCTGGACGACACGCGGTTTCAGGCGGACTTTGACGAGGTGCTCGCGCGGATGCGTGAAAACGGCGTCACGGGGATGATGAACATCGGGTGCGACCTGCCGTCGTCGGAGCGCTCGGTCGCGCTGGCAGAGCGGTACAACTGGATCTGGGCCGCGGTCGGGAGCCATCCGGACGACGCGGACCATGTGGATGGCGCGCTGATCGAAGCATACCGCACGCTGTGCAAAAATCCGCGCGTGCGCGCCATCGGCGAAATCGGGCTGGACTATCACTACGAGGACGTGCCGCGGGATATCCAGAAGAAAGCGTTCCGGATGCAGCTTCAGCTGGCGCGGGAGACGAGGATGCCCGTTGTGGTACACGAGCGGGAGGCCCACGGCGACGCGCTGGAGATTCTGGACGATTTCACGGATGTGCGCGGCGTGTTCCACTGCTATTCCGGAAGTCTGGAGATGGCAAAGGAGCTGGTCCGGCGCGGGTGGTACATCGGGTTTACGGGCGTGATCACGTTCAAAAACGCACGGAAGGCCGTGGAGGTAGCGGAGTGGCTGCCGCTGAGCCGGACGCTGATTGAAACGGACTGTCCGTATATGGCGCCGGAGCCGTTCCGCGGGCGGCGCTGTGAGCCTGGCATGGTGCCGCAGATGGCGAAAAAGATTGCCGAGATCAAGGGCGTTGACACAGAGCGCGTCGCGGAAGCGACGCGGCGCAATGCGTATGAACTGTTCCGCCTGGCGTAAAAATTCAAGGAAAAGGGCCGACGATTTCGTCGGCCCTTTTGTCCGGTTTCACTGGGCTGCCGTTTTTGCAGTGACACTGCAACTGTGCCTTCGGCAGCGATTTTGCGCCGCACTTTGTAGGGGCCGATGGCGAGCGCAGCCGTCAGCGACGAAGGAGCGCTACGGATGCGGCCCACCCCTTGCGGGTGCACATCGGCCCTTTTGTCCGGATTCACCGGACTGCCATTGATGCGGCAAGGCCACAACCGTGCCTTCGGCGACCCACTTTTTCTGCTGCGCCAGAAAAAGTGGGCAAAAAGAGGCGCTGGATACAAATCGGATTGTACCGCAGTGCCACAGAATGAGCCCATAGAAAAACGCTGCGGCCAGCACACGGAAATCTCTCTGCAAAGCTATACTACAGCGCCGCCTGCGTGGAGACAACGCTCCCATCGATAGCAGTTGCCACGCAGGGAGCTGGCAAAACACCCTGCCGTGGAAACAGGAGCGCATCTACGCATTCGCCGGTGGTGCACAATTTTTGCGTTCTATTGCAAATGTTTGTAGGGGCCGATGGCGAGCGCAGCCGTCAGCGACGAAGGAGCGCTACGGATGCGGCCTAC
>CAKUJN010000116.1 GCA_934661735.1 uncultured Oscillospiraceae bacterium | reverse complement strand
AACACCGCAACTGTGCCTCCGGCGGCCCATTCTTTTCTGCCTTGCCAGAAAAGAATGGGGAGAAAAGAGGCGCTGGAAGCGGATCGGATTGTACCGCAAGCCACAGAATAAGCCCGTAGAAGAACGCTGCGGCCAGCACACGGGAATCTCTCTGCAAAGCTGAACTACAGCGCCGCCTGCGTAGAGACAACGCTCCCATCGATGATCGTTGCCACGCAGGGAGATGGCAAAACACGCTGCCGTAGAAACAACAACACATCTACGAATTTGCCGATAGTGCAGAATCGTTAGTTCTATTGTGAATCTTTGTAGGCATCGGCCCCTACAAGGTGCTGTGCATGAATGAGATTGGCCGAGTATTCCCAAAATGAGCAGAACCGAAATTGATGCAGTCTGCCCGTAACTGCGTGTAGTACATTCGGCGGAACCAAAAGCTATCGGAAAAGTAGCTGCCTTGCGCCCGAATAGGGCGTCAAATAAATTCGCGCGCGGCAGCGCGCAATATAACGCGGCTCCAGCGCCTCTTTTTGCCTACTTTTTCTGGCGCAACAGAAAAAGTAGGCCGCCGGAGGCACAGTTGCAGTGTCACTGCAAAAGAGGCAGTTCCGGTGAATCTGGACAAGCGGGCGGACAGGGGCGTCGGACGCTACAGGATGCCGTGCCGCAAAAAGCGGAGAAAGCTTTTGCCTTCTCCGCTTTGCTGTTTATTCCTCTGCGCTGAACTGATCCTTGCCAACGCCGCAGAGCGGGCAGGTCCAATCCTCGGGGACCTCTTCCCACGGTGTGCCGGCGGGGATGCCGTTGTCGGGGTCGCCGACGGCGGGATCGTAGACATAGCCGCAGATATCGCAGACATATTTCATCGTGTGTTCTCCTTAACCACTGATCCAGTCGGATATGACGCCCATGATCTTATCGTGGCAGCCGCCGCAGCCGGTGGAGCAGCTTGTCAGCCGCTGCACCTCGGCAAACTCCGCCTCCACGTCGGAAAGGCGTTCACTTTCGTGCAGTGCGCGTTCAATCTGCGCCAGCGTGACGTGCTTACAGTTGCAGATCACGGTATTTTCCTGATATTCCATGCTTACTTGAAGTAGCGCTCCAGCAAGCCCTTGAGAGCCTTGCCGTGACGGGCTTCGTCGCGGGCCATCTCGTGGACGGTGTCGTGGATGGCGTCAAGGCCGTTCTTCTTGGCGCAGCCGGCCAGCTCGAACTTGCCCGCGGTCGCGCCGAACTCGCAGTCCACACGCCATTTCAGGTTGTCCTTTGTCGTGGCCTTCATATTCGGCTCCAGATCGCTGCCCAGCAGTTCGGCAAACTTCGCGGCGTGCTCTGCCTCTTCATAAGCGGCCTTTTCCCAGTACAGGCCGACCTCGGGATAGCCCTCGCGGTGGGCGATACGGGCCATGCACAGATACATGCCGACCTCGCTGCACTCGCCGTTAAAGTTGGCCATCAGCTGGTCAAAGATATACTTCTTGTCCTCGTCGGAGATGTCGGGATTGTTCTTGACGGTCTTTGCGTAGACGCCGAACTCGTGCTCGGCAGCCAGCTTCAGCTCACCCTTGACTTCCTCAAACATACTGGCCGGCGCCTTGCAGACGGGGCACTTTTCGGGGGCGGCTTCGCCCTCATAGATGTAACCGCAGACTTTGCAAACAAACTTCTTCATAATAAAATCCTCCCAATCATGTTTACCCATTGTTTATTTTTGTATTTTCCGCGTTTCGCGGTGTTATGCCTGTGATTTTTTCCGGCATTCGGGGCACAATCCGTAATAGTTCAGCCGGTAGGTGCGGATTTCACAGCCGGAGGCTGCGGCCGCCTCATTCAAAAACGTGTCCGGCAGCTCGGGGCGGTCCACGTCGATCACGGCCCCGCAGGCCGTACAGACGAAGTGCCCGTGCGGGTCGACCCGTCCGTCGAAGCGCTCAAGCCCGTCGACGGTCCCGACCGATTCCACCGTGCCCTCCTTGCGGAACATGGCGAGGTTCCGGTAGACCGTGCCAAGACTCAGATCGGGGATCTGCGGCTTGAGCTGTGCGTAGATCCAGTCTGCCGACGGATGGCAGGTGGTGCCGCGCACGCATTCTAAAATTGCGTCGCGCTTGCGGCTGTGTTTTCTTGCCTGCTGCATCGCATCGCCCCTTTCAAAACAAGAATGATTCTTATTACGGTTTTTATTATACACACCGTTCCGTCGTTTGTAAAGAGGTTTTTGAAAAAATTTTTTTCTCATCCGCCAAGGCCGGTAATCAGCGCGGCCAGCGCCTCGCCGAACAGCCGCCCGGCGCGGATGGCCTCGGGGAGGGTGTTGCCCGCCGCGCCGAACTCGGCCAGCAGCGAGCCGTGCGTCAGATGCTGGTTGAAGCGCTCGGTGCGCAGGTCGATGCTCCGGCACAGCTGCGGCGCGCTCCGGTTCAATAGCGCCTGAAGCTTCAGTGCGTTTGCCAGATTCTCCTCCCAGTCCGGATGGGTCAGACCGCCCTCGTCCGTGCCGACGACCAGCATCACCTGCGCGCAGCGCTCGCCGGAAACATCGGCGGTGAACGCAAGCTGCGCGCCGCTGTAGTCCAGCGCCGCGTCGCGGTGTACGTCCAATACCATCTGAATCGACGGATACTGGGCAAGCCAGTCCTCAATGGTCGTCTCCATGCGCGCATACGCGCCGTTATAGCTGGGATAGTCGTTCAGCGCCGTCTCGTGGAGCGTCTCGATTCCGTGCGACTCCAGAACCGCCGCGATTTCGTCGCCCACGCGCACAATCGACTGTGCCGCGTCGGCGGTGCGAAGCTCGTCCGACTCCTCATACGTCCAGCCGTCCGACTGTGTGTACGCCTCGGACGTGTGCGTGTGGACGATCAGCACCTTTGGTCCCGCGCCCGAGAAATCGAGCGCCGACGGCCGCGTCAGAAGCGCGGCCTTGTCCACTTCATAGCTGCACGCGCCGGTGATATCAATTGCGTCCGCCTCCGCGGCGTCAAAGCACAGCGGAGGTGCGGCGGGCGCTTCCGCCTCCGGCGGTTCCGGCGGCAGAGCCTGTCCGGACGGCTCCGGCGCGGCTTCGGCGGACGCAGAGGCGCTCTCGGCCTGCGGCTCGGACATATAAATATGTACAGGCCAGACGCGCTCGGCCTCCGCCGTCTGCGGCGGCCTGTCCGGCAGCATTCCGGAAAGCAGCGTCTGCGCGTGCGCCTCGGCGCCCGTGGCCAGCAGGACGCGAACTAAAATCGAAAACACCAGCATGGTGGTGCAGAAATTGGACAATCGTCGTTCGTTCATCGTATTCCCCCCGTACACATCCTATGCGCGGCGGAGGCGATGCAGAACCAGATTTTTTCGTGAATTTTCCCCGTCATTCGTATTGAATTTGCGCGCTGCTTCGATTATAATAGTTTCAACTATCAGGCTGGCGCAGAGGGGCTGCCTTTTGCGCGGCGGCCAAACGGAGGTGCGCGGTTGAGCGGCGAGGTCCTGTCTGTGATTTCCGGCAAGGGCGGAACGGGGAAAACCTCGGTCTGTGCCGCCGTGGCGTGCTGTCTGGCCCAGCTGGGCCGGCGGGTGCTGTGCATCGACACGGATGTGGGGCTGCGCAATCTGGACATCTCGCTTGGCATGAGCGCCGAGCCGGTTCTGCCGTTTACGGCCGTGATGCGCGGCGAGTATACGCTGCAAAACGCGTGCCGCCATCCGCAGATCGACGGGCTGTATCTGCTCACCGCGCCGGTGACCGAATCGGCCGAGTCTCTGGACGAGGGCGCGTTCGGCGCGCTGATTGCGAAGGCCGCGGAAAGCTTTGACTGGGTGCTGCTGGACGCGCCTGCCGGTATCGGCACGGGCTTTCGTCTGGCCACGCATTTCGCCACGCAGGCCATGGTTGTCTCCGGCGGCGACCCCGCCTCGCTGCGCGACGCGGCGCGGGCGACCGACGTGCTGCTGCACGACCGCCGGATAGAGGCGCGGCTGGTTGTCAACCGTGTCAATGTAAAGATTTTCGCCCGTATGCAGGCTACCATCGACGACGTTATGGACGGTGTGGGCCTGCCGCTTCTGGGCATTGTTCCCGAGGACAGCGCCGTGACGCTGGCCGCCGCGGCCTCGCAGCCGCTGGTTTTATACTCCGCGCGCGGCGCATCGCGCGCCTGCCGCAACATCGCCCGCCGCCTGTGCGACATCAAAACGCCGCTGCTGCGGCTTTAGTCCGCTGAATCAGCGCATCCCCGCGGCCGGCGGCCGCGGCCTCTTGAAAGGAGCTGGATTCCATGAATATCACGCTTATGGCGCACGACAAAAAGAAGGAGCTGATGGTTCAGTTCTGCACCGCCTATAAGAGCATTCTGGCCAAGCACAGCCTCTCCGCCACGGCGGCCACGGGCCGTCTGGTCTCCGACGCCACGGGCCTGCCCGTGTCGCTGTTCCTGTCCAAAAGTCAGGGCGGTCATCAGCAGATTGACGCCCGCATCGCCTATAATGAGATCGATCTGGTCATCATGTTCTCCGACCCGAACGACAACGACCCGTGGGAGGATCAGCGCATCATGCGCACGCTTCATCTGTGCGATACCTATAACGTCCCGTGCGCGACAAACCTTGCCTCGGCAGAGATGCTGATTCTGGGGCTTCAGCGCGGCGATCTGGACTGGCGCACAATGATTCGCGCAAAAAAGAGTATCCGATAAACCGAATCCGGCCGCGCCGCCTGCGGCGTCCGCCGGAACAGCATAGACAACGACGCGGAAGCAGTACCGCTTCTGCACCGGTCAGAGAGGGAGCCGTTTTGCTGTGAGGCTCCTGCGGTGCGGCGCGCGAAGGACATCCGCCGAGTCTGCGTATAAGGTGCGCTGCGCCGAAATCGCCGGAGCCTCCGCCCCGTCAGTGCGGAGAGAGGGAGGGCGCTGCCCTCTGAACAGGGGTGGCACCACGAAGCAGACGCTCTCGTCCCTTGACACGGGGACGGGAGTGTTTTTTGTTTTGCGGCGAGGCCCCACCATTGTTTCGCAGACGTTTTTGCGCCGCAATCTGTAGGGGCGGGCAACGCTGTCCGCCCATCTGTCCGGTTTCACCGGAACTGCCGAATTTGCGGTGAGACCGCAACTGTTGCTTCGCAGACGATTCTGCACAGCAGTTTGTAGGGGCCGATGGCGAGCGCAGCCGTCAGCGACGAAGGAGCGCTACGGATGCGGCCCACCCCTTGCGGGTGCACATCGGCCCTTTTGTCCAGATTCACCGGAACTGCCGAATTTGCAGTGACACTGCAACTGTGCCTTCGGCGACCCACTTTTTCTGCCTTGCCAGAAAAAGTGGGCAAAAAGAGGCGCTGGACGCGGATCGGATTGTACCGCAAGCCA
>CAKUJN010000115.1 GCA_934661735.1 uncultured Oscillospiraceae bacterium | reverse complement strand
AGGAGGATATTTTTTCTATGCATAGCTAAAGCTTTTTGGTACCACCGGCTTTGCCGGTGGTTTTCTTTATACAAAAACACTCCGTATGGCCCGCCATACGGAGTGTTTTCTGTCTCAAAGCGTCTGAATCTCAATCTGCAGCAGAAGCCGCTCCACGGTCTCCCGCGGTGCCAGAACCGGACTGAACGCCGTGGCGGTTCCCGCCGCGGTGCCAAGGCGCAGCGCCGCTTCAGCGGTACCTGTCTGCGCAAGCCCCGCCAGATATCCCGCAACCATGCTGTCGCCCGCGCCAACGGTCGATACAACCGTCCCCTGCGCGGCCGTCCGCGCCAGACGGCACATGCCGTCCTCACTGAAAAGCAGCGCGCCGTCCGCGCCCATGGACACCAGCACGTTCCGCGCGCCCTCTGCCTGCAACTCACGCGCGGCAGCCGCAACAGATGCCGTGCCGTCAAGCGGCCGGCCCATCAGAGCACTCAGCTCCTCGCGGTTCGGCTTGATCAGCAGCGGGCGAAAACGCAGCGCGCCGCGAAGCGCCCCGCCCTCGGTGTCAACCACAAGCGCCGCACCGGACACGTTTGCCTTTTCCATCGCAGCCGAAAACAGTCCGTCCGCACCGCCCTGCACGTTGCCGCTGAGTACCAGCACATCGTCCGCACAAAGCGCGTCCAGCCTGTCCAGAAGCCGCTGCGCCGCGGCGGCATCCACATCCGGCCCGCGGCCGTTGAACGCCGTTTCATCCCGTCCTGTGAGCTTTACGTTGATGCGCGTCTCTCCCTCGGCAAGCCGCACAAAGCCGCATTCACAGCCCTCTCCACGCAGCATATCCTCCAGCATTCTTCCGACATACCCCGCCGTAAAGCCCAGCGCGCACGACGGCACGCCAAGGCGTGTGAGCATGATGGATACATTGACGCCCTTTCCGCCTGGGAAGCAGCACTCGCGCGCCGCGCGGTTGATCGTGCCAAACTCCGGCGCGCGCGAAAGCGTCATATAATAGTCAATATTCGGATTTGTCGTTACGGTATAGATCATTTCACAGCTCCGTCACAGTGATGCGGCAAGCTCCGCCGCCGCGTGCTTCGCGCACTCCAGCGACGCTTTGCCGTCAAAGCCCTGCACGTCCATGCCGTCGACAGCGATACAGCTGTAGGCGCCGATACCGAAAAACGTGTGCAGCGCGTCCAGATAGCGGCTTCCCATTTCCTGCGCATCGCCGGTATAGAACCCGCCGCGCGTCGTCAGGAACACCAGCCGCTCGGCGCGGCAGCTGCCAGTCAGCGCGCCGGTCTCCGTCGTAAATGTAATGCCGTCCAGTGAAATCTGCTCAATGTATACCTTCAAAAGCGCCGGAAAGCTCAGATCCCAGAACGGCGCGGCAATCACAATCAGATCGGCCTGCGCGAACTGATGTGCATAGCGAAAGCGCGGATGCGTCAGCTCGCCCTTTTCCAGAAGCTTCTGCCGCTCATCCAGATAGTCCTGCGTAAAATAGCGCAGATTCTCCGCCTGCAAATCCAGCCGTGTCTGTACATATTCATCGTCGAGCGACGCACAGAACGCGTCGAGCAGCTGCCGCGTTCTGGATTCTTCACCGCGGATACAGCAGTCTACAATCAGCGCCTGTTTCATTTCTGCTCTCCTCCGTTCCGCATGGCCTCCAGCCGGACAAACGCGCCCAGCGCCGTCAGGATTTCATCGCACTCACCCTTTGCCGTCAGGCTTTCTCCGTCCGCATAGCCGCCGATGGCGTCGGCCGTGTCCCCGCCCCAGACGACAACGTTATTCAGAATCGACGCCGCCTTCATTCCGCGCAGGCGGCCGATGGTAAACAGCGCCGCGGTCTCCATATCTGCACCCAGCGCGCCTTTTTTCGACCAGTAGGCGCTTTCGGCCTCGTTTTCCTCATGGTAGAAGCTCTCATGGCTGTGCACAATGCCGGTATGTGTCCGGCAGCCCAGCGCCGCGGCGCTTTCCAGACACAGCTGCAACAGCGTATGGTCCGCCACAGCCGGAAACCGCACGTCCACATATGCCTTCGACGCGCCGTCGTCGCGGATGGCGCCCTCGGCCAGAATCAGATCGCCCAGCGCAATGCCCTTTTGCAGCGCGCCGCACGAGCCGATACGGATGGCGGCCGTCACGCCGATGTTGTGCAGTTCCTCCACTGCGATGCCTGCCGACGATCCGCCGATGCCGGTTGACAGCGCCAGCACGCGCACGCCCTGATAGCTCCCGCACAGGCTTCGGAATTCACGGTTGAACGCAAGCTCCCGCACATCGTCCAGATACGGTGCAATCCGGTCGAGCCGTCCTGGGTCGCCTGGGAGGATGGCGTAGGAAATGCCCAGCGATTCGTCCAATGCATTATCCGGCAGCCCCGTTCAGCGGCCGCACCTCGATATGATAGCAGTTGGTTCCGGAAACACTGCCCTCGATCTCAATTGTGTATTCCAGATCGAAAATACCGCCGCGCTCGTTAAAAAGCGTGGTCATTCTGGTCGCACACACGCGGATCAGCAGCCCGCCGAAGCCCATGTCGTACAGCGACTCATCCGTCTGCCCCACCACAAAGGTCATAGTGGAATTGAGCGGACCGGTCCGGCACAGGACGGCCTTTTTCGCGTTTTCGTCGATGGTAAACACGCTCTGCACGCCGCGCAGGCCGGTCAACTCGCTTTCCGTATAGGAAATCGTGGCAAGCCCAGGCTCATAGCGGTAGCGCCCCTGCGTGACCAGCTCAATCGTCTCCGGCCGCTCGTCGGGTATGCGCTGCGTACCGGCGATGGAAATCAGCACAGGTCTCTCCATCGCGCCTACTCGTCCAGCGCCAGCGCGATCAGGTTGTCGATCAGCTCGCTGTAGGGAATGCCGCTCGCCTCGAACAGCTTGGGATACATGGAAATGGAGGTAAAGCCAGGCATGGTGTTGATCTCATTGAACACGACCTCGCCGTCATGCTTTACAAAGAAATCCACACGCGAAAGCCCGCGGCAGCCCATGGCCAGATAGATCTTCACCGCCAGATCGCGCACGTTTTCCGCCGTCTGCTCGTCAAGCCGCGCGGGAATATACAGCTGCGAGGTGCTGGAAATATATTTGGCCTCATAGTCATAGAAATCCGCGCCGGAGTCAATTTCACCGCAGACGGAGGCAAACGGACTATCGTTGCCCAGCACAGCCACCTCGACCTCCTGCCCGTCGATAAACTCCTCGATCAGTGCTCTGGTGTCATAGCTCAACGCCAGCTTCAGTGCCTCGCGCAGCGATTCGCGGTCCTTTGCCTTGGTGACGCCGACGGACGAGCCGGTGCCGGCCGGCTTTACAAACATGGGATAGGCAAAGCGCGACTCCGCCGCATCCAGCGCCGCCTCCCCATCACGGTTAAACGCTGCGCGCGTCACCAGCTGCCATGCGGCCTGCCGCACGCCGGCGTAGTCCACAATCAGCTTGGTGATAGACTTGTCCATGCAGGTCGCCGAGGCCGCAATGTGTGGGCCGACATAGGGAATGCCTGCGATTTGCAGAAGCCCCTGAATCGCGCCGTCCTCACAGTTCTCGCCGTGCATGACGGGGAACACCACATCGATGCGCTCACGCACGACGCAGTCGTTTTCAAAGCTCAGCAGCCCCTGCCCGTGCACAGGCGAAATCGCCGCGCGCCGGTTGCCCTCACAATTCTGCCACGTTCCGGCTGGCAGCATGCCATAGTCGCTCCCGCCGAACAGAATCCAGTCGCCGTCTTTGGTAATGCCGACCGGAAAAACGTTGTATTTGGTCTGGTCGATGTTGTTCAGCACCGATTCCGCCGAGCGCAGCGAAACCTCATGCTCCGGCGAAATACCGCCAAACAGAATGCAGACACTGAGTTTTTTCAAGGTAACGTCCTCTTTTCTCAAATTGCTCAACAGCGCGCACCTGCGTGCGCAGTTTGATATCTTATGATATGCCAAAACCACGCAGAACACAAGTACTATTTTCCAGAATTTCGTGCTCCGGCGCGCATTTTCCCTGTTTCTCCGTTTTCCGCGCTTCCACGCTTGTTAAAATTAACAGTGGAAAAACGCGCTCGGGGTGTATATAATGATACCGAGAGGAGGCCCGTGGTATGCATATTGAACTGACAAAAAAAGAATTCCGGCGGCTTCTGGACATGGTCTACATCGGCAATTGGATTTTGAACTCCACGCGCGGTGACGACCGCTTCGACGATTACGATAACGTGGAATCCAAACTCTTCGCGCTCTGCCGTGAAGAGGGGATGTCCGCACTGGTTGAAAAATGGGAGGGCGCCGACGTCCCCTCCAAAGCCTTTACCGACGGCGGCATCCACGAGGCGATCATGGACTATGAGGACACGGTCTTTTATGAGATTCTCGCCGAGGAGCTTGCCCGCAGAGATATGGACTATCAGCCGGTATCCAGAGAAAACTATGACGAACTGGTTTCCCGCATGGACGATTACATCGCCGAATTCGAGGCGCACGGCACCGATAATATCCTGATCCCCACAATGGACACACCATAACCGGAACAGAACGCGGCCGCAGGTCAATGACCTGCGGCCGCGTTTTGTCCGTTTTCTGTTCTCAGTCCAGCCGGTCTGCCATATCGCTGTAGGGGCTTTCATCCGAAAGCTTCCGTTCCGCCTGCGCCATGTGCTGCGTCAGCTTTTTCGTCGCCGTGTCGGCCGCGATGACCGTTCCCGCGCCCGCAACGCAGCCGCCTGGGCACGCCATACCCTCCAGAAGATAGCCGTCCAGCTTTCCCGCCTTGGCCAGCGCCAGCAGCTTGCGGCACTCACGCAGACCGTCGGCGCGCTGCGTTTTGATCTCCGCCTCCGGATGCTCCTTTTCAATCAGCCTTGCAACCGCATCGGCCACGCCACCCGCCACGGCAAAGCCGCGTCCGGCACTGGTTCCGGCGCGCAGATCCTCACCGTCGGGAATCGATGCGAAATCAATCTCCTTCGCCTCGAAAATGCCCATCAGTTCCTCATATGTCAGGACAAAATCAACGTCTGTGCGGATATCGTCCTGCATAGCCTCCAGCTTTTTCGCCGCACACGGCCCGACAAAGACAACCTTGCACGCCGGATGCTCCTTTTTGACCAGCCGCGCGGTGTAAACCATCGGCGTGTAGGTCATGGAGATGTTGCCGGATTCCTCTGGGAACAACCGCCGCGCCATCATCCGCCACGACGGGCAGCAGGACGTCGCCATAAAGCGCTGCTCCTCCGGAACCTTTTTCAGATAATCGTCCGCCTCCTCAATGGCGCAGATATCCGCGCCAACTGCGACCTCCTCCACGCCGGAAAAGCCCAGCTGCTTCATCGCGGCAACGAATTTCGGCACGGTCACGTCCTTGCCGAACTGGCCGACGAACGACGGCGCGACGATGGCCACGAC
>CAKUJN010000114.1 GCA_934661735.1 uncultured Oscillospiraceae bacterium | reverse complement strand
GTTGAGGTGTCACCGCAAAAGAGGAAGTCCGGTGAATACCGGAAAAGAACCGCCAGTGTTCGGCGGCAAAAGAGCCGCTGCGATGCAGCGGCTCTTCCGGTTTACTTCGCGTATTCGACGGCCTTGGTCTCGCGGATGACGTTGACCTTGATCTGGCCCGGGTATTCCAGCTCGGCCTCGATCTTGCGGGCTACATCGTGCGCCAGCAGAATCATATTGTCCTCGGTGACCTCCTCGGGCTTGACCATAATACGGACCTCGCGGCCAGCCTGAATGGCGTAGGACTTTTCGACGCCGGGGAACGAGCTGGTCAGCTCCTCCAGCTTTTCCAGTCTGCGGATATAATTCTCGACGTTCTCGCGGCGTGCACCGGGGCGTGCAGCGGAGATGGCGTCAGCCGCCTGAACCAGACATGCAATGACGGTCTGCGGCTCCACGTCGCCGTGGTGCGCCTCGATGGCGTTGATGACGACGGGATTTTCCTTGTACTTCTTGGCCAGTTCCACGCCCAGCTGAACGTGGCTGCCCTCCATCTCATGGTCGACGGACTTGCCAAGGTCATGCAGCAGACCCGCGCGCTTGGCCAGCGTCACATCCACGCCCAGCTCGCTTGCGAGCAGGCCCGCGATGTGCGCAACCTCGATGGAGTGGTTCAGAACGTTCTGGCCGTAGGACGTGCGGTATTTCTGGCGGCCCAGAAGCTTGATCAGCTCCGGATGCAGGCCGTGGATGCCCGTCTCAAAGACGGCGCGCTCGCCCTCCTGCTTGATGGTATGGTCGACCTCACGCCGCGCCTTTTCCACCATATCCTCGATGCGGGTGGGGTGGATGCGGCCGTCGGCAATCAGCTTTTCCAGCGCCAGACGCGCAACCTCGCGGCGCACCGGATCGAACGAGGAGACCGTGATGGCCTCGGGCGTGTCGTCGATGATGAGATCGACGCCGGTGATCGTTTCGAGGGTGCGGATATTGCGGCCCTCACGGCCGATGATGCGGCCCTTCATTTCGTCGTTGGGGAGCGGCACGACCGACACCGTCACCTCGGCGGCGTGGTCTGCGGCGCAGCGCTGAATCGCGGTGGTGATGATCTCACGGGCCTTCTGATCGGCCTCGTCCTTCATCTGGTCCTCGATTTCCTTGATCTTCATGGCGGTCTCATGCCGCACGTCGTCCTCGACGCCCTTGAGAATATAGGCCTTTGCCTCATCCTGCGTCAGACCGGAGATCTTTTCCAGCATCTCCATCTGGCTGCGCTTGAGAGAAGCAACCTCCTCCTGCTGTGCCTGCACGTTGGCAATTTTCTTTGCCAGCTCTTCCTCTTTCTTCTCGTGGATGTCCAGCTTCTTGTCCAGAGATTCCTCTTTCTGCTGTAGACGGCGCTCCTGCTTTTGCAGTTCGCTTCTGCGTTCTTTTACCTCTTTTTCGTTTTCGGTACGCGATTTATGGATTTCTTCCTTGGCTTCAAGCAGCATTTCGCGCTTCTTGTTTTCGCCGCCGCGGATCGCTTCGTTGATGATGCGTTTGGCCTCTTCCTCCGCGCTGCCGATTTCCTTTTCGGCGACCTTCTTGCGATAGGTAACACCGAGAATGAAGAAAATCACACCGCCGACGACAAGTCCTGCCGCGATGCCAAGGAGGAACGTGATCAGATCAAATTCCATAACCTGCGGACACACCTCCTTATTACCAGTATTGGGTTGCGATGAATCAGTCAAGGCCGAGGCGAATGTCCCCACAATCCGCCGACCCATACAAATCCTACCCTACATTGTACTGTTTTCGGGGTGGTGTGTCAAGAAAGAATTGTGCAATCTGCACGCATCGGCCTTTCGCAAACCGGCATTTTCGCCATGTCTCCGAGAAAAGCGGCCGAAAAAAGCCCGACGTGCGCTGCAATGCGCCGTCGGGAGTTGACTTTTTGCGCGGAATGTGTCAAGCTGTAATCAGCATGCGCGGCATGCCGACAAAGCGTATGGGAGGTCTCAGATATGGCGGTTTGCAGAGGCTGCGGAAGCGAATATCCGGACGGCGGGGTCTGTCCCGTCTGCGGCGCGGGCGCGATTGATCCGGTTTTGGTCCTGACGGCGGGCGATGAAATGGAGCTTTCCTCCGCGGCGGCCCTGCTGGAGCAGGCGCGGATTCCCTATTACATGCAGGACCGCGAAACCGGCGCGTACATGCGCATCGTCACGGGGCGGAGTCTGTACGGCACGGAGCTGTATGTCGACCGGCGCGACATGCGCCGCGCGCGGCAGGCGCTCAGCCCGCTGGAGTCCGAGCCGTTTGACGAGCAGTCGCTTCTGGACGAATACGACGCGTTCATGGAGCAGCAGGACGAGGACGCGCCCTCCGAGGAGGAGTGCGCCCGAAAGGACGGCGGCTCCTGGCATGGCTTTTACTGGTTCCTCGGCGCGTTCGGCGCGTTTTTGCTGCTTCTGCTGCTGGTGCGGCTGCTTACCTGACGGATACCGCCCGCGCCTTTTTCAGGGCGGGGAGCAGCTTTCCGCACAAAAGCGCTGTGCAGACGATTTTCAGCGCGTCGCCAGGCAGATAAATCAGCATCCCGCTGCGCAGAATCTGCCAGAGGCTCAGTCCCTTGTCCAGATACACGTTCGCGATCAGCGCCAGATACGGCACGCCCACCGCGTAGAGCACGGCCAGCCCTGCCAGACACGCCAGCGCAATCTGCGCGAAGCTCTGCCGGTGCTCGGTCAGCTTTCCGATCACCCATGCGGACGGGATGAGGCCCGCCAGGAAGCCGAACGTCGGCTGAAAAACATATGACAGCCCGCCGCCCAGCGCGAAAATGGGCACGCCTGCAAGACCCAGCAGGACATAGACTGCCTGCGACGCAGCGCCCCATGCCGGCCCCAGCAGCACACCCGCCATGGCGGTGAAGAAAAACTGAAGCGTGATGGCAGACAGCGGGAACGGAATTTTCAGAAATGCGCCGACCGCGGTGAGCGCCGCGAACAGCGCCGTTAAAATCAGATTGCGAGTTTTCATGGCTCCTCCAATTGTAAACCATAGATATTGACACGAGGTTTACAATTGAGAGTATAGCGGCCGTGCGGCCGGAAGTCAAGCGGAAATTCAAAAGGAAACGGAATGGAACATATGACGACAAAGGAATCTGTTTTACAGCTTCTGCGTGCGGCGGATGCGCCGCTGTCCGGCCAGCAGCTCAGCCGGAGTCTCGGCGTTTCGCGCGCGGCTGTGTGGAAGGCCATCGAGCAGCTGCGCCGCGAGGGCTGTGAGATTGAGGCCGCGACCAATCGCGGTTATCGCCTGCTGTCCGCGCCCGAGCGGCTGGACGCGGCGGAAATTGAGCGGCAGATGGAGGCGTGCGCGTGGCGCGGGCGTCTCGTTGTGCTGGACAGCGTCGATTCCACCAACAACTATGCCAGGCGGCTTGCCGCCGAGGGCGCGCCGGAGGGCACGGCGGTGATTGCCGACATGCAGACAGCCGGACGCGGCCGCCGCGGACGGAGCTTTTTCTCCCCCTCCGGCGAGGGACTGTATCTCAGCGTGATTCTGCGCCCGAACGCAAGGCCCGAGCAGATCCTGCATCTGACGGCCATGACGGCCGTGGCCGCGTCACGGGCGGTGGCCGCCGTGTGCGGTGAGCGCCCGATGATCAAATGGACGAACGATCTGGTGTTCGGCCGGAAAAAGCTGGCGGGGATTCTGACCGAGCTTTCGCTGGTCGCGGAGACGCGCGAGGTGGAACATGTCGTCATCGGCATCGGTGTCAACTGCGCACAATCGCAGTTCCCGACCGAAATTGCGGACATCGCCGCGTCGATCTATACGCAGACCGGCAAGCGGAATGTGCGCAACGCGCTTGCCGCCGCGCTCCTGCGCGAGCTTTCGCGGATGAACGACGCGCTTCTGACGGAGAAGGACGCATGGCTGCGCGAATTTGCGGAGAACTGCGTCACGCTGGGCCGGGAGGTACAGATCATCCGCGGCGACAGCGTCCGGCCGGCCTTTGCCGAGGGCATCGGGCCGGAGGCGGAGCTGCTGGTGCGCTATCCCGACGGCACGCGCGAGGCGGTGGCCTCGGGCGAGGTGTCGGTGCGCGGCATGTACGGGTATATATAAGGTGTATCGGGAAGCTGCCGATGCAGCCGGAGAGCGGGGCCTTTCACGCTGCCAGCTGCATGACCGGTTTTCAGATACACGCTGAGCCGCGGGCGCGGGGACGCGCCGCGGCATTGCGGATTCATATTTGGAGGTTGACACAAATGAAAAATGAGGTTCTGAACTGTATGGAAACCAGAAGAAGCGTCCGCCGCTATCTGCCGAAGCAGGTGGAGCCGGAGACGCTGGACGCGATTCTGCGCGCAGGCACCTATGCCGCCACCGGTATGGGCCGTCAGTCGCCGAAGATTATCGTCCTGCAAAAGCCGGAGGACGTGGTTCAGCTGGAGCGGATGAATGCTGCCGTGCTTGGCAATCCCGAGGCAAAGCCGTTTTACGGTGCGCCGGTGGTCTGTGTCGTGCTGGCTGACCCGCGTGTCCATACCGCCGTGGAGGACGGCAGTCTGGTCATCGGCAATCTGATGCTGGCCGCACACGCGCTGGGCGTCGGCTCGTGCTGGATTCACCGTGCGCGCGAGGAGTTCGACTCGCCCGAGGGCAAAGCGCTGCTGAAAAAGTGGGGTGTTGAAGGCGAGTGGATTGGCGTGGGCCACTGCATTCTCGGCTACGCCGCCGAGGCGCCCGCGCAGCCGAAGCCCCGCAAGGCGGACTATATCGTAAAGGTCTGATTCGTCCGCTTTCGCCGGAAAAATTTCCGTCCGAACCTCCTTCGCAACCGTTTTTTGCGCGATAGCTGCTGGACGCAACCGGCCGGATCTGCGATACTGTAGCCATCTCAAACGCAGAAAGGATGAATTGCAATGCGTTTCTTTTCCACAAGCCTTGTCTTGTTTCTGATCTGGCTGGCATGCGCGGCTGTCGTGGTATATCTGGTCGTGCTGCTTATCCGCGCGCTGCGCAAATACCTGCGCTCCGGCGAGGTGCGAAAGGAAAAGGCCGAAACAAAGCGGACACTCGGTGAGGCACTGAGGGCGCACCGCACCGACTGCAAAATGACGCAGGAATTTGTCGCCGAGGCAATCGGCGTCAGCCGTCAGGCTGTGAGCAAATGGGAGTCCGGCGCGTCCGACCCCTCGACGTCCAATCTGCTTGCCCTTGCGCGCCTCTACGGCGTTTCCGCCGAGGAGCTGCTGCGCGAGGCAGCGGAGAAATAGCTGCGCGGGAGGGGGTAGGTGCCGACGACTCTGTCGGCCCTTTTGTCTGGTTTCACCGGATTGCCTCTTTTGCAGTGACACTGCAACTGTGCCTTCGGCGACCCACTTTTTCTGCCTTGCCAGAAAAAGTGGGCAAAAAGAGGCGCTGGATGCGGATCGGATTGTACCGCAAGCCACAGAAGAACCCCGTAG
>CAKUJN010000113.1 GCA_934661735.1 uncultured Oscillospiraceae bacterium | reverse complement strand
TTCTGTGGCTTGCGGTACAATCCGATCCGCATCCAGCGCCTCTTTTTGCCTACTTTTTCTGGCAAGACAGAAAAAGTAGGTCTGCGAAGCAACAGTTGCGGTTTAACTGCAAAAGAGGTAGTCCGGTGAATCCGGACAAACGGGCCAATGCGCACCCGCAAGGGGTGGACCACATCAACGGCCCCTCCGGTGTCAACCGGAAGCTTTCCCCGCGCCTCTGGCGCGGCCATTTCCTCCGGTTTTACCGGAGAAAATGGCAGCCCTGCGTCCGCCCCGCCCTCCCCTGCTCAGAACACCGCCCGATAGGCCGCGCGCAGCGCCGTCTCATACTGGCTGTCGTTGACGGTCAGCAGCAGACACGGCGCCGTGCCGGACATCTGATGCACCGGCACGCCCGCGCCCTGAACCGCGTCCACCACCGCCGACGGCGCGTCCGCGCCGCGGTACAGGACCGCCAGCGCCGCCAGATTCTCCCGCAGCTTCAGCCGTGCGGGATGCAGCGTCCGTTCAATTTCCTCCGCCGCCGCGTGCAGCGTATCCGCTCCGCCGGACGGAACCCCGACCAGCAGCGTCCGCCGCCCAAGCGCCTCCGACGCGCTGAATACCGGCAGACCCGCGCGTTCCAGAATTTCCCGCTCGCCGTACCGCAGCGGCGCGCTCTGTTCCAGCCGGAGCATTGCAAGTCCGCGCCGTCCGGCAAAGCCGACCACACCATCTGCCGCCGGACACTCGCCGCAGCCGCACCGGATCAGCGTCCCTGCCAGCTCCGGCCGCGACGTGTCACGGATCTGAAGCGGAATCTGCCTCCGGCGCACCGGCTCAACCGCCGATTCGTGCAGAACCTGCATTCCCACCTGCGACAGGGCCTGAAGCTCCGCATAGCTCAGCTGCGCAATCGTCCGCGGTGCGTCGACGATTTTCGGGTCCGCAGTCAGGATTCCCGCCACATCCGTCCAGTTTTCATACACATCCGCGTGCAGCGCCGCCGCAGCCAGCGCGCCCGTCACGTCCGAGCCGCCGCGCGAAAACGTATGCACCGCGCCGCTGGGCAGCGCCCCGTAAAAGCCGGGCGTGACGATTTTCCGCCCGTCGGCCAGCGATTGCAGCGCCGCGTAGGACGCCTCGGGCACAACGTTTCCCGCGTGGTCAAACTGAAGCCAGTCAACCGCGTCCACAAACGCATAGCCCAGCAGGTCGGCCATCAGCCGCGCCGAGAGATACTCGCCGCGCGAGGCAAGCTCGGCCTGCGTCACCGCCGGCGAAAGTCCGGCATAGATTTTTTCCAGCTCCTGCTCGACCGGCGTGTGCAGGCCGCAGCCGTCGCGGATTTCAATGTATCTTCCGCAGATCCGCCGCCACAGCTCGTGGCAGGAGACGCGGTACTGCAAATGTGCGTGACACAGATATAACAGGTCCGTGATTTTATGGTCGGCGCTGTGCCGCTTGCCGGCCGCAGACACAACGACCACGCGCCGCGACACATCCGAAAGCACAATGTCCCGCACCTGCATGAAATGCGCCGCGTCGCAGAGCGACGAGCCGCCGAATTTTGTTACCTTGAGCATACTTTCACCTCATACCGTTTTCCGTTCGGAGCAGCCGCCCCGTCCGGAAAGGGCGCACCTCCGTGCACCGTCCGACGCCGTCTCCGCGCCGCAAAGGGCGGGAAAACCGTATCATCGGAGCATGCGGAGAATTCTTCCGCAGGACATTCTATGACGCAGCGGCGTTTTTTGACAGCCGCCGCGCCGTTTTCGTCGCATTTTTTCCGAAAAAGCGTGATTTTTTCGCCATGATACCGGTGTTTTGCAGGTATTTTTGCAAATTTTCACTTTACTTTTTCGCTTGCATGTGATATTCTAATCAAGCTGGCGCATTGCGCCGCGCCCCATTTCTCAGTTTCGGGGGAAGGCTCATTTCTACATGAGCGCTCTGCCGGCCCGATACTTGGACTGCGGGAATATTTTTGAAAGGTGGAAACACACTATGATGCGCAAAGAAGAAAAGACTGCTATCATTGAGCAGTACGCAACCCATCCCGGCGACACCGGTTCGCCCGAGGTTCAGATCGCGGTTCTGACCTCCAGAATCAACGACCTGACCGAGCACCTGCGCGTACACAAGCAGGACAACCACTCCCGCCGCGGCCTTCTGATGATGGTCGGCAAGCGCCGCAGCCTTCTGGACTATCTGGCCAAGAAGGACATCAACCGTTATCGCGCGATCGTTGCCAAGCTGGGTCTGCGTAAGTAATCTGTCGGACGAAATGGGCGGTCGCACGACCGCCCATTTGAGTATGTCAGAATCCATTTTTGCATGCTCTCAAACGCACTCCGCTTCGCTGGACTTGCGTTTGACAGGGCTTTCGCCCTGCTGCGCGCATAATTTCTGTGCTGTCTGCACACAGATTTCACACCAACCATTTCTGTATGGGAGCTTGCTTTAGCAGTTGAAAGTAGCGTCCGCGCGGACGCCAGTTTCAAGTGCTAAACCTCCCATACAGCCGAAAAAACACAGGAGGTTTTTCATGATCACCAAGAAACAGTATCCAAACCATCACATTTTTGAAACCGAAATCGGCGGCCGCACCTTTACCGTCGAGACCGGCAAGGTCGCGGAGCTCTGCAACGCCGAGGCCATCTGCCGCTACGGCGATACCGTCGTGCTTGTCACCGCCGTCGCCTCTCCCCTGCCCAAGGCCGGCATCGACTACTTCCCGCTGACCATTGAGGTGGAAGAGCGCATGTACGCCGTCGGCCGCATTCCCGGCAGCTTCAACCGCCGCGAGGGCCGTCCGTCCGAGCGCGGCATTCTCATCTCCCGCCTGATCGACCGTCCGATGCGCCCGCTGTTTGACGAAGAGCTGCGCAACGACGTCGTCCTGACCAACACCATTCTGGCACAGGATTACGACAACCCTGTCGAAATCGTTGCCTCCATCGGCTCGTCGCTGGTCATCGCCTACTCCGACATTCCCTGGAACGGCCCCACCGCCACCACCAACGTCTGCTATCTGGACGGCAAGTATATCGTCAATCCCTCTCAGGATCAGCGCAACGCCTGCCAGTGCTTCGTCACCATCGCCTCGACCCATGAAAAGGTCGTCATGATTGAGACCGAGGCAAAGGAAATCAAAGAGGATATCCTGATGAACTGCATCCAGCTGGCCCACGAGACCAACGTCAAGGTTGTCGAGTTCATCAACCACATCGTCGCCACCATCGGCAAGCCGAAGTTCACCTTTGAAAAGGCCGCCGTCAACCACGAGATGCTGGACGATCTGTGCGAGTACGGTCTGGACAAGATCGCCTACGCGCTGGATACCGACGACAAGAACGTCCGTGAGGCCCGCATCACCGAGGCCGTCGTCGACTTCAAGGAGAAGTTCGGCGAGAAGTACGCCGACGACTGGGACGTCCAGATCGACGTATGCCTGTACAAAATGCAGAAGAAGATTGTCAAGAAGTGGCTGCTTGAGGGCAAGCGCGTCGACGGCCGCGGCCCCGACGACATCCGCCCGCTGGACGCCGAGGTCGGCGTTCTGCCGCGCGTCCACGGCTCGGGCCTGTTCACCCGCGGCCAGACGCAGGTTCTGTCCGTCTGCACGCTGAACACGCTCTCCGCCGCGCAGAAGCTCGACACCATCTACGACGAAACCGAAAAGCGCTATATCCATCACTACAATATGCCGCAGTGGTCCACGGGTGAAGCCCGCGCGGCCCGTTCCACCTCCCGCCGCGAGGTCGGCCACGGCTCGCTGGCCGAAAAGGCTCTCGTTCCCGTCCTGCCCAGCGTTGAGGAGTTCCCCTACTGCATCCGTGTTGTCTCCGAGGTTGTCTCCTCCAACGGCTCCACGTCGCAGGCCTCCATCTGCGGCTCCACGCTGGCGCTGATGGACGCGGGCGTTCCCATCAAGCGTCCGGTCGCCGGCATCTCCTGCGGCCTGATTTCCGACAAGGAAACCGGCAAGTGGCGCACCTTCACCGACATTCAGGGCGTTGAGGACTTCCACGGCGAGATGGACTTCAAGGTTGCCGGTACGACCGAGGGCGTCACCGCCATCCAGATGGACCTGAAGAACGACGGTCTGACGATGGAGATCATTGCCGACGCGCTTGAGCGCTGCCGCAAGGCCCGCCTTGAGATTCTCAACGAGGTCATGATCCCCTGCATCGCCGAGCCGCGCGCAGAGGTCTCCGAGTTCGCGCCCAAGATGCTGTCCATGAAGATCGACGTTGACAAGATCCGCGAGGTCATCGGCAAGGGCGGCTCCATGATTCAGAAGATCGTCGCCGATTCCGGCGCACAGGTCGATATCGAGGACGACGGCACCATCCACATCGCCTCTCCCGACAGCGCCTCCTGCGAGGCCGCGAAGAAGATGATCGAGGACATCTGCTTCGTGCCCGAGGTCGGCAAGCTGTACTACGGCAAGGTTGTCCGCATTCTGCCCATCGGCGCGTTTGTCGAGCTTGCCCCGGGCAAGGACGGCATGATCCACATCTCCAAGCTGGAAAACCGCCGCGTGGAAAAGGTCGAGGACGTTCTGAACATCGGCGACATGACTTGGGTCAAGGTCACCGAGATCGACGAAAAGGGCCGCGTCAACCTGTCCCGCAAGGACGCGCTGAAGGAGCTGGCCGCAAAGAATCAGCAGTAAAATCAAATTCAAACCGCCCGTCCGGCGCTGCCGGACGGGCGGTTTTTTCCGTATTCACCGAAACTGCCTCTTTTGCGCTGACACCACAACCGTGCCTCCGGCGGCTCCTCCTCACAAACTCCACATCCCTCGCCCCGCCGCAAGCGGCAGGTCTCGTCCGTTCCGTTGCTCGTCCTCTCCAAATTGCAAACGCTTCGCTGGTTTGCAATTTGGTTCTTATATTGCGCGCTGACGCGCGCGATTTTTTGGCCGCTCCGCGGCCTGAACGCCCTGTTCGGGCGCAGAATTGTTATTTTCCCGGTAGCTTATGGTTCCGACGAATGTACTACACGCATTTGCGGACAGACTGCATCAATTTCGTTTCTGCTCATTTTGGGAATACTCGGCCAATCTCGTTCATGCACAGCACCTTGTAGGGGCCGATGCCCACATCGGCCCGCGCAGTACACACCGTTTTAACGGAAATCTGCGGCGAATTCGTCGGTTCCCAAACGGGCCGATGTGCACCCGCAAGGGGTGGGCCGCATCCGTAGCGCTCCTTCGTCGCTGACGGCTGCGCTCGCCATCGGCCCTACAAACATGTACAATAGAACGCAAATATTCTGCACCACTGGCGCATACGTAGATGCGTTTCTGAATTGCATGGCAGCGTGTTTTGCCATTTCCCTGCGTAGCAACTACTCCCGATGGGAGCGTTGTCTCCACGCAGGCGGCGCTGTAGTGGAGATTTGTAGGGAGATTTTCGTGTGCTGGCCGCAATGTTCTTCTACGGGCTTATTCTGTGGCACTGCGGTACAATCCGATCCGCATCCAGCGCCTCTTTTTGC
>CAKUJN010000112.1 GCA_934661735.1 uncultured Oscillospiraceae bacterium | reverse complement strand
CGGATGAAGAACATAGTTGAGAAACAACGACTCGGGAAGCGGCTTTGCAAGCGGGGAATGCCTGCGCAGATACAGCGCGTGCTCAGCACAGGCGCGGAAAAGCGAAAAATTATCGTCTGCCCAGTCGCTGAGCGGACTGGACGCAAAGCACCATTTCGTCAGCAGCGCACAATCCGGTGAAAGCGCGGCAAGCTGCCGCGCAAGCTGTTTCTCCGCTTCTGTGCCCGCCGCCGCGCAGCGCTGCGCAAAGCGCGATTCCATGCGGCGCTGCTCGCCGTCGGAGAGTCTCATTCTGCGCCTCCCCGCGCGAGGGCGTGGACAAGCTGCGCGCATGCGCGAACCTCCGCCTCATCCGTCTGCCAGAGCTCGTATTCCGAGAGCGACGGCAGGCCCATCGACACGGATTGCCTGCGATAGCGCATGCCGCTGTCAATCACCGCACCGCGGGCGCTTGTGTGATAAACCACGATGCCGGTCTGCTCGTAAATCGCCGGAATGTTCCGGCTTTTTACGCCGGAGCCGGCCATGATGTCGATTCTGCCGTCCGCGGCGCGGTACAGCTCACGCAGGAGCGGCGCGCCTGCCGGCGCGCTCTGCTGCTGTCCGGAGGTGAGAATGGTCCGGCAGCCGAGCGCAATCGCATCCTCCAGTGCGCCGAACGGGTCGCGCGTCATGTCAAACGCGCGGTGAAGCGTCACATCCATCGTGCCCGCACAGTCCATCAGACGGCGCATGGCCTTCCTGTCCAGATCGCCGTCCGGCGTCAGCACGCCGAACACCACGCCGTCCGCGCCAAGCTCGCGGAACATGGAGACGTCGTCGCACATCTGCTCCAGCTCGGCCGCACTGTAGAGAAAATCGCCGAAGCGGGGCCGGATGAGAACGTTGATTTTCAGGGGAACATCCCGCCGGACCTGCCGGAACAGGGCGGGCGAGGGGGTTGTTCCGCCGATGATAAGGTTTGCGCACAGCTCAAGCCGGTCTGCGCCGCCGCGATATGCCGCCTGACAGGAGGCGTAGGAGTCGACGCACGCTTCAATCAGGGGTGTGTTCATACGGCCTGCGCCTCCCGCACCGAAAAAAGCACCTGCGCCAGGTGATAGAGCGTGCTGACGGCGGTTCCGGTTGCGCCGGAGACCTGATGCTCCCAGACATAGGCGCTGTTGTCCGCGGTTCCGGCAATGTCCAGATGGAGCCATGGACGCCCGTCCGAGAATTTTTTCAGGAACAGTCCCGCCGTGATTGCACCGCAGCCGTCCTTGCTGGTATTGCGCACGTCTGCATAGTCGCTTTCGATCAGCTTTTCATATTCAGGATAGTCCGGAATGCGCCAGAAGCGCTCGCCGGAGTGCGCGGCCGCGCGCGTCAGACAGTCATAGAAGCCGTCGTCGCCGGCCATGACGCCGGTCGTTACAAAGCCCAGCATTGCCCAGATTGCGCCCGTCAGCGTGGCAATGTCGACCAGATGCGTGCAGCCCTCCCGCTCCGCGGCCCACGAAAGGCCGTCAGCCAGAATCAGACGGCCCTCGGCGTCTGCGTTGAGGATTTCAATCGTTTTGCCGGAGAAGCTGGTGATCACGTCGCCCGGCACCATGCTCGAATCGGAGATGCGGTTTTCGCACAGCGGCACAACCGCCGTCACGTTGACCCGCGCGCCGTTTGCCGCCAGCGCGCGCACCGCGGCAGCCGCCGCTGCGCCGCCCGCCATATCGCCCTTGATTCCGGCCATGGAGGCGGCGGATTTGATGCAGTAGCCGCCGGTGTCCACCGTCACGCCCTTGCCGACAAGGCCGAGGCGGCGGGGGCTTTCCGGCGCGCCGGTATAGCGCAGGACAGCCATTGCCGGCGCGCGGCCGCTGCTGCCGCCGACGGTCAGAAGCCCGCGCAGGCCAAGACGCTCCAGCGCCGGACGGTCATAGATCTCCGCCTCGATTGGCAGGCCGTCCGCCATGGCGGCAATCCGCCGCGCCAGCTCCTCCGGCCACAGCAGATTGGACGGACAGTTGACCAGATTGCGCGTCTCCATGATCGAGCGCGCCAGCTCCCATGCGCGGCGCATTGCCGCAGAATCTGCGCCCTCGCCGGTAAAGCTGACGGAGAGCTTCGGCTCCCATCGGCCGTCCAGCGCAAATTTTTTCTGATACGCGCCGCCGCAGACGCCCTCGGCGGCGGCAAACAGACCGTCGTCGCCAAGCTCGGCCGCAGGCGTCAGATCAAACGAGCAGGACGTGCAGTCCAGCGAAAGCGCTGTCTTGACGGCCTTGCCGTACAGCTCCTTGCAGGCGAGCACATCGCAGCGCGTGCCGCGCCCGACACGGATCTCATACCCGCCGTCCTCGCGCGGCGCATAGCGCGTTTTCAGATATTCGCCGTCTGTAAAGACGGCGGACGCCGGAAGCAGTCTCTCTGTTTGCTTTTCCATTTTGACGATTCCTTTCTCCGGCGGGGCCGGAATTGTATTTCTGTATCTATTATGCGATATCCGCGCGCCGAAATCAAGCGTGCGCGTTTTTCACGGACAATTGCAAAATTTGTACTTGACTTTTTGAAACTACTGAATATAACACGCTAGTGAAAGGATGAAACAACAGAAAGGAGCTGCATATGAACACGCAATACAAAAAGGGCGTGCTGGAGCTGTGCGTGCTGTCGCTGCTGCACAGGAGCGACTGCTACGGCTATGAAATCTCCGATTTTCTCTCCCAGCATATTGACATCGCGGACGGAACGGTCTATCCGATTCTGCGGAAGCTGAAGGCCGACGGACTGCTCACGATCTATTTACAGGAGAAAAGCGGCGGGCCGCCGCGCAAGTACTATAAGCTCACCGAGCTTGGGCGGGAAACGTATCAGAACGACCGCGCGGCATATTTGAAATTTGCGCAGTCTGTCAGAACATTATTGGAGGATGAGAAGGATGACAAAGAATGAATTCATGGCGCGGCTGACTTCCGAGCTGCAAAAAAGAAATGTAGCGGATGCTGCGGATGTGGTTGAGGAATACGAGCAGCATTTTCTGATCATCCTGTACTGCATGGAGATCTATGATATCGCGTTTTTCGACTGGGTGCTGCTCTGCCACTCAAACTTCTTCATCCATTACTATCCGGAGCTGCGGGGCGTCACAGGCCCGCACTAGTTCGGATACAACAAAAGAACGCATATCCTGCATTTTGTGATTTACATTCCCGTCTGCGCTGCGCTTGCATTGCTGTGTACGCTGCTTTAGGCGCAGAGCGGAAAAAATCCCGCGCCCGAGTTTTGAACGCGCGGCGCGGGTTTGTTTTTTCGACAAAAAGTCTCCACATGGCGGACAAAAGTCTTTAAGCAATTTTTATCACTAAATTGTAAAATTATGATTGTAATTTCGGGCGGCGTGTGGTAGAGTATACCCATATTTTTTTCCGAACTCCCTGATGCGTTTCCCGCGCAGTCTCCGGCGGGATGCCCCCTGCGCCGCGCCCGGACGCAGGAGAGGCGGCGCGGCGGCCGCGGCGGGCGCGGCTGGGATTCTGGAAGAGAAACACAATTTTTCAGGAAAGGGGAGGGCGCGCGGCGCCCGAAAAGGAGAGAGCAATATGGAAAGCATCATCAGTTTTTTCACCGGTACGCTCAATACGGTGGCATGGCTCTATATCTTCCTGCCATGTACGATCATCGGCGGGCTGTATCTGACCATCCGCAACCGCGGAATTCAGTTCAGCAGATTTGGCTATGCCATGAAAAACACAGTCGGCAGGATGTTCCAGAAGCAGGAGGCCGGCCACGGGGCAGTCACGCCGCTTCAGGCGGTGACAACGGCGCTGGCCGCGACGGTCGGCACCGGCAATATCGTCGGTACCTCGCAGGCAATCGCCCTCGGCGGCTATGGCGCGGTGTTCTGGCTCTGGCTGGCGGCGCTGCTGGGCATGATCATCAAATACTCCGAGGTCACGCTCTCCATCCGCTTCCGTGAGCGCGACGCAAAGGGCGACTGGGTCGGCGGCCCGATGTACTATATCAAAAACGGCCTTGGCGACAGCTGGAAATGGCTGGGCGTGCTGTTCTGCGTGTTTGCGGCGCTGGCATCGTTCGGCATCGGCAACATGTCGCAGGTCAACTCGATTGTCGGCTCTCTCAACAACGCGATCGATGCGTTCGTTCCCGCGGCCGAAGGCGAGCGGAATCTGCTGAACCTGATTTTCGGCCTGCTGATTGCGCTGCTTGTGGGAATGATTCTGTTTGGCGGCATCAAGCGCATCGGCGCGGTGGCCGAAAAGCTGGTTCCTGCAATGAGCATTCTGTACATCATCTTCGCGCTGATCGTGATTTTCGGCCACGCGGGCAATATCCTGCCGGCCTTCGGCAAGATTTTCTCCACGGCCTTTACACCTGGCGCCATCGGCGGCGCAGCGGCTGGAATCGCGCTGAAGCAGACAATTGTCTGGGGACTCCGCCGGAGCGCGTTCTCCAATGAGGCGGGTCTTGGCTCGGCGGCCATTGCGCATGCCGCGGCGGAGACGAAAAGCCCCGTTGATCAGGGCCTGTACGGCATTTTCGAGGTCTTTGCCGATACCATCGTGATCTGCACGCTGACGGCGCTGACAATCATTTGCAGCGGTGTGGACATCACGTTCGGCCAGAAGGTCGGCTCCGAGCTGATTGCGTCGGCGTTTGCCACGATGTTCGGCGCAAAGTTCGCGTCGGTATTTGTGGCGCTGGCGCTGATGCTGTTCGCGTTTACCACGGTGCTCGGCTGGTCGCTGTACGGTAGCCGCTGTGTGCAGTATCTGTTCGGCCTGAAGGTTGCAAAGGGGTATCAGGTGGCGTTCATCGTTGTGATTGTAATCGGCGCGGTTGCGTCGCTGGATGTGGTGTGGGACATCGCCGACACGTTCAACGGCCTGATGGCCATCCCGAACTTCATTGCGCTGTTCGCGCTGTCCGGCGCGGTCGCAAAGCTGACGAAGGACTACTTTTTCAAGGATAAATCAAAACTGAAATAAAAGTTGAAAGTGCCCGCCTGCATCCGCAGGCGGGCACTTTTGTATACAATTGTGCGGTGCACGTCATGGTTCTCGGCCCCTACAACATGCTGTGCAACATCGTAACCGGCCGAGTATTCCGGAAATGAGCAGAACCGAAATTATCGCAGTCTGCCCGCAACCGCGTGTAGTACATTCGTCGGAACCGAAAGCTATCGGGAAAATAACAATTCTGCGCCCAAATAGGGCGTTCAGGCCGCGGAGCGGCCAAAAAAAACGCGCGCGTCAGCGCGCAATATATCGCGTCCTCGGCGTCTCTTTTTGCATACTTTTTCTGACAAGCCAGAAAAAGTATGCCCGCGGAGCGACGGTCGCGGTCTTGCCGCAAAAGAGGCAGTTCCGGTGAAACCGGACGAACAATCCGCTGCGGACATTGGCCCCTACGGCTCCCGCCGCTCTGCCATGGCATTGCTGAAAAATCGCTCAAGCATGTGCGC
Source organism: uncultured Oscillospiraceae bacterium (assembly GCA_934661735.1). Lineage (GTDB taxonomy): Bacteria > Bacillota > Clostridia > Oscillospirales > Oscillospiraceae > CAG-170. Next base: position 102 of record CAKUJN010000112.1, on the reverse strand, counting down.
GGCGACAGGGAAGATGAACTGCCCAGTCGTCTGATACGCAAAGCCGGCGCCTAGGGTGTATCTGAAAACTCCAAACGCACCCGGACAGCGGGTCTTTTTGCG
>CAKUJN010000111.1 GCA_934661735.1 uncultured Oscillospiraceae bacterium | reverse complement strand
GGACGACCCTGTTCGCCCGCTTGTCCGGATTCACCGGACTGCCTCTTTTGCAGTGACACTGCAACCGTCGCTCCGCGGGCCCACTTTTTCTGCCTTGCCAGAAAAAGTGGGGCAAAAAGAGGCGCTGGATACGGATCGGATTGTACCGCAAGCCACAGAAGAACCCCGTAGAAGAACGCTGCGGCCAGCACACGATAAACTCTCTGCAAATCTACACTACAGCGCCGCCTGCGCGGGGACAACGCTCCCATCGGGAGCAGTTGCCACGCAAGGAGATGGCAAAACACGCTGCTGTGGAAATAACAAGCCACCTACGTATGCGCCGGTGGTGGACAATATTTGCGTTCTATTGTAAATGTCTGTAGGGGCCGATGCCTACATCGGCCCTCGCAGTGTGCACCGTTTTAACGGAAATCTGCGGCGAATTCGTTGGTTCCCAACGGGCCGATGTGGGCATCGGCCCCTACAGGGTGCTGTGCATGAACGAAATTGGCCGAGTATTCCCAAAATGAGCAGAACCAAAATCCGCTGCCAGCTATCCGCGACTGTGTGTGGTACACTTGCCGGAACTGAAAGCGATCGGAAAAGCCTCTGTCTTGCGCCCGAACAGGGCGCTGAAAAGGATCTGCGCGTAAGCGCCATAAATCGTTCTCCAGCGCCTCTTTTTGCCTACTTTTTCTGGCGCAACAGAAAAAGTAGGCCGTCGGAGACACAGTTGCAGTGTCACTGCAAAAGAGGCAGTCCGGTGAATACGGACAAAAGGGCCGACAGCGTTGTCGGCCTTTTTCCGGCCGGAGAGCCTCTTATTATCCGCGGGCAAAGCCCAGAAATCTCGAGCCCTGAAAGCTCAGCTGTCCGCGGTCGCCCTCGACCAGCATGCCGTAGTCGCCGCCGTCGACGGCAAGCTCCAGCCGGTCGCCGCTTTCAAACTGAAAGGTGACGTAATAATTGGTGGAATAGCTGACATGCCTGGTATGCGTCGTTGCGTTGGTGTGGCGGTGCGAGTCAACCTCCGTGCGCTTGGTCACAACTGTGGCCGGAACCGTCAGGCGCGGCGAGGCGTCGTCACGGCGGCGCTGCTTTACATTGCGGCGGATCTGCGAGACAATCGTATAGATGAAAAAGCCGATAAAAAGTGTAAAAAACAGATAGAAAAAGAATTCAAAGCCGCTGAATCCAAGCCACCAGCTTCCCATGATATGTAATCTCCTCTCAAATTGTTCTGCCTGTTTGACGCTTATGTACGCGGCAGGGTTCCCACGGGGCCCTGCCGCGTCTTTGCTACAGCCGCGGTGTGTGTTCAGCCGGTACATCCGCCGTTTTCGGGGCGAACACCGGCTGGCGCTCGGCAAAGAAGCAGAAGCCGCACCACGGACACAGCGTATCCTCTGTCACGCGTCCCGCGCGCGTGAACACTTCAACCGGCGCGCCGCAGGCGGGGCATTCGCGCTCCTCCGGCACAGGCGTGCGGTATTTTGCCTGACAGCCGTCAAATTCTGTCATGAAAATCCCTCCCGAAAACAGGATGTGCAGCTTCCGGCGGGATATGCATCATCATACCACACCGCGGAGCTATGCGCCAGCGCTTCAGAAAAATTCAGAAATTTCTGCTTGAAATCCGAATGCCACCGTAGTATACTTTGTAGGAAAAGTTATACTGAGTGTGACAAGGAGGCGCTTTATGGCACTGCAATATCCGAAAGGAAAATTTATCAGCATTGTAAAGGTCGGCGAAAAGGGACAGATTGTCATTCCAAAGGGCGCGCGCGACCTGTTCGGCATTCAGGCGGGCGACCAGCTCCTGCTGCTTGCGGACAGGAAGCGCGGCATTGCGCTTCTGGATGAAAACAGTATTTCGGTTCCCGACCGTCTGTGGCAGACGGCAAAGGAGGGTGCGGAAGATGAAAGCTCTGAAAATTGACGGCCTGTGCAAGACCTATCCGGAATTTCAGCTGCGCGACGTGTCGTTTTCAATGGAGGAGGGCACCGTCATGGGCTTTATCGGCCGCAACGGCGCCGGCAAGACCACGACGCTCAAATCGCTTCTGCATCTGGTGCATCCGGACGCGGGAAGAATTGAAATCCTGGGCATGGACATGGACACGGACGAGCAGAAAATCCGCCGGCAGATCGGCTTTGTTTCCGGCACGCTCGGCTATTACCCGCGCAAGCGCCTGTCGCAGCTTACCGCCGTCACGCGGGAATTCTATCCCGAGTGGGACGAGACGCTCTACCGCCGGTGTCTGACGCGTTTCCGTCTGAGCGAGGACAAGCGCACCAGCGAGCTTTCCGAGGGCATGAAGGTCAAATACCAGCTGGCGCTGGCGATGAGCCACGGTGCACGGCTGCTGATTCTGGACGAACCGACGTCGGGGCTGGACCCCGTGTCGCGCGACGACCTGCTGGACCTGTTTCTGACGCTCTGCGAGGAGGACGGCGTATCCATTCTCTTCTCAACGCATATCACCAGCGATCTGGAAAAATGCGCCGACCATATCACCTACATTCAAAACGGACGAATTTTCGCGTCCATGTCCAGACGCGAGCTTCTGGATGCGTACATACTGGCCGAGGGAACACCCGAACAGCTGACGCCGGAGTTGGACGCGGCGCTGCTGGGCGCAAAGCGGCACCGCGAGTCGTTTGCGGGACTGCTTCCGGCGCAGAAGGCCGCGCTGGCCGCGGGCTGCAAAACATCCGCGCCGACGCTGGAGCAGATTATGGTTCATCTGGAAAAGGAGGCGGAGCAATGAAGGCTCTTATGAAAAAGGAATGGCGGCTGGCTATGATTCCCGTTCCGTTTCTCTTTCTGGCGCTCAGCGCGCTGGTGCTGATCCCCAGCTACCCATATTATGTGACGTTTTTCTATTCCTCGCTCGGGATTTTTCTGTTTTTCCAGTCGTGCCGCGAAAACCGCGATGTGTATTACATGACGCTCCTGCCGGTGACGAAGCGCGAAATGGTCCGTGCCCGCGTGCGGACCGTCATGCTGCTTGAGGCGATGCAGGCCGCCGCGTGCATTCCGTTCATGCTGCTCCGCGCGCAGTATGCGCAGATTCTCAATCCGGTCGGCATTGAGGCAAACGTCGCCTTTCTCGGTATGGGCTTTGTGCTGATGGGCGTGTTCAACACGCTGTTTCTGCCAATGCACTATAAAAACGGCTACGATCTGGGCCGCCCGTTCCTCATTTGTGGAATTGTGGAATTCCTGCTGATTTTCGTCTTTGAGGCGCTGGAGCATGTGCTGCTGGCCATCGCGCCGGCATGCGGGGCGCTGCTGGAAAGCTATGCGCTGCACGACCAGCTGCGGCAGCTGCCGGTACTGGCGCTGGGCGTTGCGCTCTGGATCGGCCTGAGCGCGCAGGCTTTCCGCCGTTCAGCCGCCCGCTTTGAACAGGTGGATTTGTAAAATGGGCATAAAGCAGCAGTACCATTCTTGACAACCTGCTCTATGATCTGGGCCTGACAGCCGATCTCTTCCCATATGCATACCATCCGCAGTCCCTGCCGTTTTGAACACAGGGGCTGCGGATGCGTTTATCCCGCTCCGTTATCGTTAACAGTTCAATTGTGTCAAAGCGGAAAATTGCAGAATCATATTTTGTTGAAAATGCGGATTGATTCACATTTTTTGTGGTGTTATTATTGATAATACAGTTTCGTTAACCTTAACGGAATAAGAAAACGAGAAAAACGTGAAAGCTCGCTGCGCTTTCACTGCTTCAGGAGGGACAGCAAGCATGAACCTTGATCAAATCATCTGTGCGGCAGCTTCCGCTGCGGGAGCCGCGTCCTGCCGCATATACGAAAGCTCCGTCAGTACCGAAAATGGCTGCACGGCGTTCCTTGCAGACGTCGGTGAGCGGGACGTGCTGGTCGCGCGGGACGGTTTCGGTTTTTCCGGCAAAAAGCTGGAGGCAGACGGCGAAGCCTGGGTCGTCTGTGAGCTGACCCACGATAACGCGGCACTTCTGCGCAAATATTTTGCGTTCACCGCACCGGTACCGGTGCTGCGTCAGAAGCGCACGGTCGGTGTCGGCGACCGGCTCGGCATTGCCGCGCCCGGGCATATCCGCGTATTTGAAAAATACGATGCATATCCCGTACTTGCGCAGCAATCCATCCGCGAGCTGACGCTCACAAACCGCAGCTTTGAGGAGGTTCTGGACTGCGCCTCCTGGGGCGTGTTTCGTGCGGGCTTCCGCAGGGGCTTCGGCGCCGACGGCGATCATCTGAAAACCGCGGAAGAGGTTGCGTATGCCATTGGCTGCGGATATACCATGATTACGCTGGATTGCTCCGAGCATATCCGCAATGACGTCGGCGCCCTCTCTGACGAGGCCGTTCTGGCGCAGTACAAGCCGGACAGCACGCTGGAAGCGCGCTACCTGAACCAGCGTTTCCATGTGAACGGGACGGAAATTTTCTTTGACAAAATGGATTTTTACCGCATGAGCCTGATTTACAACGAGGCAATTGATTTTGCGGTATCCATCTACCAACAGTTCTTTACCGGCAAAGAGCATGCGCTGGATTTTGAAATTTCCATCGACGAAACAGCCACGCCGACCACGCCCGCGCAGCACTTCTATGTGGCCAGCGAGCTGATTCGCCGCGGCGTCAGGCCCGCAACCATTGCGCCCCGCTTTATCGGCGAATTCCAGAAGGGCATTGACTATATCGGCGATCTGGAACAATTTGAGCAGGAATTCCGTGTGCACGCCGCAATTGCGGATTTCTTCGGATATAAGCTCAGCATTCATTCCGGTTCGGACAAATTCTCTGTTTTCAAGATCATCGGCAAGTACACGCACGGCCGCTTCCATCTGAAAACCGCCGGTACCAATTGGCTGGAGGCCATGAAGGTCATTGCGGAGCATGAGCCTGCGCTGTACCGTGAAATCCATCAGTACGCGCTGGATGAGGCATTTGCGAAAGCCTCTGCCTATTATCATGTGACCACGAATCTGGCGAATATTCCGGCGCTGAGCACGCTGACAGATGCGCAGCTTCCGGAGCTGTTTGCCAACAATGACGCGCGGCAGCTGATTCATATCACATACGGCCTGATTCTGAATGAGAAGAATCCGGACGGAACCGACCGCTTCCGCGGCAGGCTGTACAGGGCGTGGCGCGTTTACGCAGAGGAATATGCCGGCAATCTGGAAAAACACATCGGAAAGCATCTGGAACTGTTGTACAGTGGATTTGAGGAGTGATCAAATGAAAAACAGAGCAGCTTGCAAATATGCCATCGCGTGCCCGACGAGCATGGGCGTGCGCATCACGCCGCCCGACCGGATGGCGGTGCAAAACAGCAATACCTTTTATATGCAGGCGACTAGCGCGGAATCAAACGTGCTGAATGTCGCGTCGAGCCTTGGGCAGGAATGCCTTGTCCTGACCAAATTCGTCAAGGGCAGCCCTGTCGCGGACTTCATCAAGCGACAGCTGCGCGCGCGGAACATCCGTTTCGAGGGTCTGGACGTGGAGCAGGGCGGTCCGTGGGGCTATCGGCACCAGTTCAACATTGCGGATTCCGGCTTTGGGCTGCGCGCACCGCGTCTCTGGAATGACCG
>CAKUJN010000110.1 GCA_934661735.1 uncultured Oscillospiraceae bacterium | reverse complement strand
GCAGCACCGGGCGCTCAAAGCTCTTTAGCATCCGCACCTGACTGCGCAGCGGCGAATAGCCGGGGAACTCCACGATCTCAAAATGCTGAAGATCGGTGCAGAAGCGCTTTTCCACATGGAGCGTTTTGGTGACCGTATGCGGCACGACGACATCCGAAAGAATTTTCCCGTATGGCACGCACATTCCCGCGCCCAGCCGTACACCCTCGGGCAGACGGTCGATGCCGTTTAATTTCTGCACGCGCTCCATGAGCGTCTGGTTGAGCTGCTCGGAGTCAAAGCACAACAGCAGCGTCCCCGGGAACATCCGTCCCAGCGCCGCGCGCAGGCGCGGGCGCGTGCGGCTGACCGCCGCCTGCACGAGCGCCTCGGAATGCAGCGGCTGCTTGATGGCAAGCAGCACGTCCTGAAGTAACATCACCGGCGCGCGCATATCCACGCACCAGAGCGTATCCTGCGCACCGAGCGGCAAAAAGCCGAGCTGCGAAAGCGCCTCGCGCAGCGCCTCGTCCTCCCGCTCGCAGCGGCAGACGGCGTAGGTGTGGTCGCCCTCCAGACTGCGCGCCAGCAGCTCGTTGAGCAGCATCCGGCAGCGCTCCGCGTCGGGCTGTTCCGCGCAGTGGACCTCCCGCACGAGCAGCAGCCGCCCGGAGGCGCGCGCGCGCACCTCGTTCGCCGCCGTGAGTGAGCCAAGCGCGCCGTACAGCTCGCCCACCTGCACCGTGTGCCCCGCGCACCAGCCCGCCAGTTCGCCCCGCTCGGTGAGCGTGACGGCCAGCGGATGCGCCCGCGCGGTCATCGCGCGCCGCAGCGCGTCCGGCATCGCGTCGTCCGGTTCGCGGCAGAGCCGGTACTGCCGCTCCTGCCGGGACAGCTCGTTTTTCGTCTCCGGCTCGCGGATGTACAGGCGGTTTTCGTAGATAAACGACTGCACCACGGGATCGACGAGCATGGAAATATCCAGCCCGCGATCGACATATTCGCGGATGCGCGTGGAGCTGACGGTCTCATAAAACGCGGGCAGCGACAGCACGCGCAGCTTGCCGCGGATGACGGACGCGAGTGCCTGCCGTGCCTCGTTCATTTCCTCGCCGCGGCAGAAAATGATGTGGTTATACTCCGCCGCCGCGCCGGGCTCGCGGCTTTTGTAGGCGGACGCGCCGCGGATGACGTCGCTGCCCGCCACAAGATACAGCTCCCGCTCCGGCAGGAGGCTCTTGAGCAGCGCAAGGTCGCGCGGCATGGCGATGTTGATGGGAATATCGTCAGGGAAGAGGTAGGTATCCCACTGGTCGGCGGCGGAGATCATGGCAATCTGCCGCCGCAGGAGCTTGGCAAGCGTCTTTTTGCTCCACGAAAATTCATCGATCGCCAGATACACCTCAAAGCCCAGCGCGCGGATGTGCTCGACGATCTGCTTGTGGCCGGCGGAAAACGGGTCGAACGTGCCGGGGAAGAACGCCGCAGGCTTTGGCGGCGCAAACGGCAGCGCGCCGCACGCAATCTCGTAGCGCACAAGGAAGCGGTAGAGATGGTTGAGCATCGCCGCGTCATGAAAGCGCACCGTCTGCCCCGCGCGCGGCTCGCACAGGAGCGTCAGCAGCTTTTTGTGAAGCCGCGCGAACAGCGCGCCCCGAAGGGAAAGCGGCAGAGCACCGTTTGAGAATAGGTTGCAGCAGAGCACCTGCATCGCCGTCTGGTGCACGTCCGGGTCATAGTGGCTCACGCCGGTCATGAGATTGCCGAGCAGGCGATCGACGATCTTGCCGTGCGTTTGCCCCAGCGCGGCGATGACCGCGCCGATGGCGGCGAGCGCCACGCTCGCCGTGCGCGCAGACGCGCCGCGCGCCATTTTCTCGAGCGTATCGACCGCTTCCAGCAGCTCCTTTTCCGGCAGCAGGCAGATGAACTGCCCGATGTAGGGCGGGATGAAGCGCGTGATCTGCTCCTCGCCGGTCTCGAGCTCGCGGAGCAGATCGCAGGCGATCTCGTTGATCTGGTCGGCGGGCAGGCGCGGCGCGATGAGCAGCAGGTGCCGCCCCGCCGACTCGCGCACCGGCAGATGTTCGGAAACGCACAGTAAATTTGAAAAATGCAGCGCCGTGTGGAACACATCGTGCCCGCTCGCCATCGCGTCGGCGCAGAGCAGATCGATCTGCGCGAGCTTGATGGTCCAGTGGACGGCGTTTTTGAGGTTGCTGAGATACAGCGCCGCGACCTCCTGCTCTCGCAGCGCCGCAGGGCGCACGCCGCACAGGAGCGCGCGCAGGTAGTCCGCCGCCGCGTCGCCGCCCGCCGGCAGTCTCTGCGCCAGCGCGTGCACTGCCTCGCGGCACGATTCTTTCTGCCGCAGGTGCAAAAGCAGCTGCATCGCGATCAGACGGCAGTGCGTCTCACCCGACTGCGCCATGGGGGCGAGGATTTTCAGAAGCTCTTCGCACGCCGCGTCCGGCAGGTACGCGCACGGCACATGGCACAGCGCGTCGGTAAGCGCAAAGCGCTGCGCACTCTGCGCCGTCTCCAGCTGCGTCAGCAGCGGCGCGAGCAGCCCCGGCGCAGTTTCCGGTGCGGCAGCGGCAAACAGGCTCTGACAGATCGTTTTGAGGGAATTTGCGATGCGCAGCGCGTGGCGCGGGGAATATTTGCGATCGGGGTACAGGCAGGCGTCCAGATAAAACGCCCACAGCTCCGCCGCCTCGTCCAGCAGCGGCGCGGTGGCGGGTGCGGCGGCAGCGCCGCTCTCTCCCTGCGGGCGCTCCTTGCGGTAGCTCGGACCGCTGTTTGCCAGCACCTCGCCCATTGTCTGTCCCGCCATGCGGCGCACGTCGCCGTCGGGGTGCGACATCAGATCATAAAGCAGCCGCAGCAGCTTTTTCTTGTTTGCTTTCGACAGATACGCGCTGTATTCGCGCAGCAGCGTCAGGTCGCTGCGGATGCGGCGCAGGTTCTTTTCGCTTTTCGCCTGCTCGAGTAAGCGCGAGAACGATGCCTCCACGCTGATCGTGCGCATCAGGCGCGTCGAGCCCTCGAGCGTGCGGATGCGGATGCGCGTCAGCGCGTCCGGGGCATTCAGCAGCGCGGCGTTGCGCGTATCAGGCGGCGCGAGCGTGTCATCACCTAATTCCAGCGGCACGCCGTGCGCGCGCAGCAGCGCCTCAAAATCGCTGAGCTTGGCATAGACGCTGCGGTATTTTTTCTGCTTTTCGGCGGTCATATTCGCCAGCTTTGAGAAGATCATCGCATACGCGTCCGCCAGCGAATAAATGCGCACCGTCTCGCGCCCCGCTTCGCGCGTGCCGCGCACACGGAAGTCCGCCCAGATGAGCAGCAGTGCTTCGATGGGCAGATTCTCGAACTCCAGGTCCCAGGTGGAGTGATTCGCGGCGACGTGCCCGATCTCCTCCATGCCGTTGCGGCTGAACCAGCGCCAGGTATAGTAGTAGTGCAGATACGCCGTGCGCGCGGCATTTGCGCCGCGGCAGCCGAATTTGCCCACATCGTGCCCGAAGGCTGCGCCGCTGACGAGCGGCAGATCGACCGCCAGCCCCGCGCGGCGCGCGAGAATGGCGGTATGCAGCGCCAGATTGTGCACGCCGATGATGTGCGACGCGGGGTCGATCGTGCCCGCCTCGCGCGTCAGGCGCAGCAGTGCAGGGATGTGATCGGCGCGCACGCACGCAGTAAAGCGTGCGTACTCATCCGCCACGCGGCTGTCCGCCAGCGCCTCTTGCGGCACGGCGATGAGATCGGTCAGCGGGTCGGGCGCGCCGTCATACGCCGGAAACAGCGTTTCCAGCACGGCAAGAAAGCGCGTCTGCTCAGCGCTCAGCGCCCGCGCAGGGTGCGTCTCGTCGGGGTACAGGTTTGCAGCGAGCTGCGCCGTGAGCGCGGTGAGGAACGTCTCCGCGTCCGCCTGCGGCAGGAGAGCGCGCAGCGCGCGGCGGGCAAGCTGCGCGTCGTGTCCGTCCAGCTCCATCAGCCCAGCAGGGACGTCATCCGTCCCCAGCACGGCAGCCAGCGCGACGCGTTTTTCTTCCTGCTTCATGGCACATTCCTCTGCTTTCCGTGATATTTGGCTTTATTTTATCACAATATCGTGGCCGTTTCCAGTGTTTTTCACCCGTTTGCACATGGTATCCTAAAACGCACTCCCTTCGGCGAGAGATTTTGGCTCAGGGCAAGACCTGGAAAGCGCAGACATGCCGTGTGTATTTCAAGTTTCCCAAGCCGCCGCATTGGGGCAAAAGATCCGGCGAAGGGTCACCTACCGCGGCTTTGCGCAGGAGATATTTGCCCATGTCGTAGGTGTTGAGCTTCTTTTCCGGGTCGATGGACATCACATATTTCACGGAATCCAGGTCGCTGAACGGCACGCGCGCCTCGAGGGAGTTGACGGAAATGCAGCGGTCAGCGCGCAGCACGTCGTACATAGAATGGCCGCAGCGCTCCTTTTGGTGCTCTTTAGAAGAATTCGGAGGTGGAACCACAATCCCAGACAACTGAATAACCAGCAACGCGGATCACACCGCAGGCTGGGAAAAGCGCACGGCGCGCGCGACGATCCGAAAGCAATGAGCTTCCGGCGAGCGAGAAACGCGCCGTGGGCAGCCTTGGCAGGCTGCATCATGTCGTCCAGTCTGCTTGGACACACAATGTCCGGCTGTAATTGGGGCCCCCACGAAGTAGGCTACTTCGTGGGGAAAGGAGAAACAAACCGAGTGGTTGAGCTTTCACGCTTGCGTGGAAGCGAAAGATACGCAGTTTGTTTCGACGCAAGACAGGCTGCTCTGGCTGGGGTTGAAAGTAGTCAAGACCCCTTCCACGAGCTGTGAGAGCTGCCAAGCTCTGTCTGCACTGTTCCCCAATGCAGGGGCGCGAGCTGCAAATACGGCGAAAAAGAAAACCATAGCGACTATACCAGTCTTCAACTTCTTCCATAAAAACAACAAATCCGAACCCATGACCAATCGGCAAAGGGTTCGGATTATATTGTTTTGGTGGAGATAAGCGGGATCGAACCGCTGACCTCATGACTGCCAGCTGCTATCGGTTTGTGACATGGAGTGTTTTTGCATCAAATGCGTCCGTTCCGTCAGCGAAAAATGCGGAATTTCACAGCAATTTTTCCATTGCGTCCACACGCTTCCGCGCACACTTGGGTCGCAATCTGGGTCAGGGGATAGGGGAGCAGTTCTGCCGGAGTGGACATGGATTGTAACTTGAATTTTGTCGATAGTCAAGTCATAAGAGCTTGAAACAAAAATTCAGAATGTCCGAATCTGCATGACCCTCAGAGGAATAGAAGGCATAGATGACAGCGTTCATTCTTTATCACCTTCGCCGCTTTCCAACGCAAGCTCTGTCAATTCACGCAGATTGTTTTGCAGAATGGCTTTATCAGGCAAATGCAATGTGTAATCTGCGACCATTGTCGGAGACATGGACCTGCTGAGCGCATATTCGACTAGTCTGCAACGAGGAAGGCAAGCTGGAAGGTCTGCCCCTGAACCGCGCTCTGCGGGATGAGGACGGTGACATCTACCGCTTCTTAAAACTCGAAATGCTGCAGCGGCAATTTCTGAAGGGGGCTGTGTCTTGAGCGGCAGCTTGCATTGATACTGTGAACCGAACAGATTATTGTCACGGCCACAGACCTGAACGGTAGATTGCTACCAAACAGAATTTGTAAATGCAAACCTCAAAGCAGTTTGTTCCCTGCACGCTTTCTATCCTGCGGCCTGTGTCAGCACACATGCCGTTGTGCTTTGCGACATGAACGGCAGGCAAATGCCGTTCTCACCCGCGCCGATCAGCAGCTCCGTGCCGCTTGGACTGATCAGGAGGGGATAGGTCTCAGACATATAAAACGGCCCATCCGAGGTCTCATAGCTATTACCGCCCACAAGCGACAAGCTGAGCGTCACATAGCTCGGTCCGTCCATCACCGACTCGATCGTCCAGAAGCCGCTCCA
>CAKUJN010000109.1 GCA_934661735.1 uncultured Oscillospiraceae bacterium | reverse complement strand
CCCGCAAGGGGTGGGCCGCATCCGTAGCGCTCCTTCGTCGCTGACGGCTGCGCTCGCCATCGGCCCCTACAGAGTGCGGCACGGATCGCCGCGCCAGAGAAGCCTCCGGTGACTACCGGAGAAAACAGAAAATCAAACAATGGAATTGTTTGAAAGGAGGAATGAACAATGGCCGAGCTGACGCCCATGATGCAGCAGTATCGGGAGATCAAATCCCGCAATCCCGACTGCCTGCTGTTTTTCCGGCTGGGCGATTTCTATGAGATGTTCGACGAGGATGCGCGGCTGGCGGCAAAGGAGCTGGATCTGACGCTGACCACGCGCGACCGCGGCAAGGAAAAGGCCGACCAGACGCCGATGTGCGGCGTGCCGTTCCATTCCTCCGACAGCTATATTGCGCGCCTGGTCGCAAAGGGCTATAAGGTTGCGATCTGCGAGCAGATGGAGGACCCCGCTCTGGCGAAGGGGCTGGTCAAGCGCGACATCGTGCGCATTGTCACGCCCGGCACCGTCACGGAAAGCTCGATGCTGGAGGAATCCAGAAACAACTATTATGCCTGCATTCTCGCCGACGGCGGCGTGTGGGCCGTCTGCTTCTGCGACATTTCCACCGGCGCGTTCTACGCCACGTCCTGCACCGGCGACGGCGCGGAGGAGGCCGTATGCAACGAGCTGGGGAGCTTTGCGCCGGTTGAGGCGCTGCTGGGCGGCGCGGCGGCGGACGGCGCGCTTCTGCGCGCGGTGCTGGACGAGCGGCTGCACTGCTGCGTCAATCTCGGTACGCCGGAGCAGTTTGCCTATGATGTGTGCGAGGGTACGGTGTGCGCGCAGTTTGGAAAAAGCGTCGCGGAGCTGGGGCTGGAAAGCGCGCCGGCCGTGGTGTGTGCCGCGGGCGCGCTGCTTCAGGCGCTGCACGATTCACAGAAAAGCGAGCTTCCGCATATTCGGGAGCTGGAATACTATCTTGCGGGACGCTTCATGGGCCTTGACCTGACGGCACGGCGCAATCTGGAGCTGACCGAGACGATGCGGAACAAGGAAAAGCGCGGGAGCCTTCTGTGGGTGCTGGACAAGACGAAAACCGCCATGGGCGGCCGTCTGCTGCGCGCATGGCTCGAGCGTCCGCTGCTCTCCCCCGCCATGATCGGCAAGCGCCTGTCCGCCGTGGACGAGCTGGTCAGAAAAACGGTAGACCGTGAGGAGCTGATCGTCGCGCTGCGCGAGGTGTCCGACCTTGAGCGCGTCATCACCCGCATTGTGACCGGCACGGCAAACTGCCGCGATCTGGTTGCTCTGAAGCAGGGCTGCACAAGCCTGCCCGATATCAAAGCGCGCCTTGCCGCGATGGACAGCGCGCTTCTGCGCGTGCTGTGCGACGAGCTGGACACGCTGGACGATCTGCGCGATGCGGTTGCGCGCGCGATTGTCGACGAGCCGCCGTTCACCGTCCGCGAGGGCGGCATGATCCGCGACGGCTTTGACGCGGAGATTGACCGTCTGCGCGACATTCAGAAGCACGGCGCGGACAAAATGCTGGAGATTGAGGCGCGCGAAAAGGAGCGGACGGGCATCCGCAATCTGCGCGTGCGCTATAACCGCGTGTTCGGCTATTCCATCGAGGTTGCCAAAGGGCAGGTGGACATGGTGCCGGACGATTACATCCGCAAGCAGACCCTCACCACCGGCGAGCGCTATATCACGCAGGAGCTCAAGGAGCTGGAAAACACCATCCTGACGGCAAAAGACCGCATTACGGCGCTGGAATACGAGCTGTTCCAGAAGCTCCGGCAGGAGCTTTCCGACAACGCCCCGCGCGTGCAGCGCACGGCGCACGCCGTTGCGGCGGTGGACGTGCTGTGCAGCTTTGCGGCCGTCGCGGTACATAATCACTACTGCAAGCCGGAAATCGACCTGTCTGGCGAAATTTCCATCACCGACGGCCGCCATCCCGTCGTTGAGCAGATGCTCAAGGGCAGCATGTTCGTCCCGAACGATACGCGTCTGGGCGCGGACGACTGCCGCGTGGCCATCATCACCGGCCCGAACATGGCCGGCAAGTCCACCTATATGCGACAGGTCGCGCTGATTACAATCATGGCGCAGATGGGAAGCTTCGTTCCCGCGCGCTCGGCGCGCATCGGCATCGTGGACAAGCTCTTTACGCGCATCGGCGCCTCGGACGATCTGGCCTCCGGCCAGTCCACGTTCATGGTGGAGATGTCGGAGGTGGCCGATATTCTGAAAAATGCCACGTCGCGCTCGCTGCTGATTCTCGATGAGATCGGCCGCGGCACGTCCACGTTTGACGGCATGGCCATCGCCCGCGCGGTGCTGGAATACGCCGCCGACCGCCGGAGGCTGGGGGCGAAAACGCTGTTTGCCACACACTATCACGAGCTGACGGACATTGAGCAGGAGCTTTCCGGCGTGCGCAACTATAACATCGCCGTGAAAAAGCGGCAGGGCGACATGATCTTCCTGCGCAAGATTGTCGCAGGCGCGGCCGACGACAGCTACGGTGTCGAGGTTGCAAAGCTGGCGGGCCTGCCCGACCGTGTGATCACGCGCGCGCGTGAAATTCTGAAGAAGCTGGAGTCCGGCGCGCCGCAGGCCATCCGCGCGCCCGCCGCGCAGCCGGATGATCAGGTGTCGATGATGGACATGGGCGCGGGCGAGCTCCGCCGCGCGCTGGAGGCCGTTACGGTTGAAACGCTCACGCCGATTGAGGCGATGAACGTCCTGTACCACCTCAAGCAAATGCTTTAGCTAAGTAGGAGAAGCCAATGGCCAGAAATTCTGCCGGTTATTTCAACAGCCGCCTGTCAAAGGCGGAAACCATCGCCGGATGGTGCTATCTGCCGTTTTATCTGGTGCTGCTGAGCGTGCTGCTGCAATATCTGTTCGCGCTGCTCGGCCTCAGCGTCAGCGCCATCACGCTGAACATCGTCTATTTCTGCATCAACCTTGCCGTTGTGCTGCTGATCTTTCACAATTTTCTGCGTCAGAGCTTCTTTGGCCCTAGCTTCTGGAATTTTGTGCAGGCGTGCATTCTGGGCTTTGTGTTCTATCAGGTTGGCACCTGGGCGGTGCAGTTTGCCGTCAGCAAGCTCGGCGGCGCGATGGAAATCTACAACAACGGCGCCGTTGCGGGGCTGGTGCTGGAAAACCGGTATGTGATGCTTGCCATTTCGGTGATTCTCGCGCCGGTCATTGAAGAGACGCTTCTGCGGGGGCTGGTGTTCGGCTCAATCCGGCCCGCCTCGCGCGTCATGGCGTATATCACGTCGGTGTTCATCTTTACCATGATGCACAACTGGCAGTATTTCGGCCTGCATAGCGCGGGACAGGTGCTGCTGAGCTGTCTGGCGTATATTCCGGCGTCGGTTGCGCTGTGCTGGACGTATGAAAAGGCCGGAACCATCTGGGCGCCGGTTACGGTGCACGCCATCATCAATGCCATCTCCTTTGGCATTGTAACACTGGGCTGAACGCCCCTTCCCTGTGAAATCGGGGATTTCCGTTAGAAAACGAGGTAGCTTATGCCGAAAATCATTCAGCTTGACCCGCATGTGGCCGACCTGATCGCCGCGGGCGAGGTCGTCGAGCGGCCCGCCTCCGCCGTCAAGGAGCTGGTGGAAAACGCCATTGACGCCGGCGCGCACGTCGTGTGCGTGGAGATTCAGAACGGCGGCATGACGTTTATCCGCGTCACCGACGACGGCTGCGGTATGGCTGCGGAGGACGCGCGGACGGCGTTTCTGCGCCACGCCACCAGCAAGCTTCGCAGCAAGGATGATCTGGCGGCCATTGGGACGCTCGGCTTCCGCGGCGAGGCGCTGGCGGCCATCTCGGCCGTATCGCGCATCGATCTGCTCACGCGCACCGCGGACAGCGCCGAGGGCGTAAGCCTGCATCTGGAGGCCGGACGCGTTGAATCCGAGCAGCCCGCCGGATGCCCGCAGGGCACGACGATTCTGGTGCGCGATCTGTTTTACAACACGCCCGCGCGCATGAAATACATGAAATCCGATTCCGCCGAGGGCGCGGCCGTCTTTGCCGCAGTTCAGCGGCAGGCGCTGGCGCATCCGGAGATTTCGTTCCGGTTTGTCCGCGACGGCGCGGAGCTGCTGCACACGGCGGGCGACGGCGAGCTGATGGGCGCAATCTATCAGGTCCTGGGCCGTCAGGCCGCGGGTGAAATGGTGCCGGTCAGAAGTCAGTGGGAGAAAATCTCCGTCTCCGGCTATGTCACCCGTCCCACCGCCACGCGCGGCAACCGCACCTATCAGCAGTTTTTCGTCAACGGGCGCTTCATCAAATCGCGCCTGCTCTCCGCGGCGCTGGAGGAGGCGTACCGCAACCAGATTATGGTCGGGCGCTTTCCCGCGTGCGTGCTGCATCTGTGCATTCCGGTCCAGACGGTGGACGTGAACGTCCATCCGGCCAAGACCGAGGTCAAATTTCTCTCCGAGCGCAGCATTTTTGACGCCGTGCACTACGGCGTGCTCTCCGCGCTCAACAAAACGCCCGCCTCGCCCGAAATGCGCCTGAAGGAGCCGAAGGCCGCGTCCGCCGAGCCGGTACAGGCCGCGGCACAGCCGAAGCAGGGCTTCTTCCGCACCATGACAGCCGACGAATTCCGCCGTGCGGCGGAGACGCCAAAGCCCGCGCCGCTGGTGCGCGAGAGTGCGGTGCGCCTGCCGCAGAAAGGCGCGGGCGCGCCTGTGATAAACGCCGTGCCGGTGTTCCCGTCCGAGCGGGAGGCCGCGCTTCTGAGCGGCGGACCGGAGCCGGAACCGCCGCAGCAGTCATTCATCCTGCCGCAGACGGAGTATACGCCGCCGGAACCGGAAAAGCTGCTGGAAACACCGACGGAGATCCGCCCGACGGCAGCGCCGGAGACCGCGCCCAGCGAGGAGCCGCCGGTCCAGCAGGAGCTGCGTATGGCGGAGAACGAATACCGCGTCATCGGCGAGACGATGGACACCTATATTCTGGTCGAGCAGGGCGACGAGCTGATTTTCATCGACAAGCACGCCGCGCACGAGCGCATTTTGTTTGAACGCCTCAAGGCCGATCCCCAGCCGGTCATGTCGCAGGCGCTGATCATGCCGGTCGCCGCCGCGCTCAGCCGCGAGGAGGCGTCCGCTGCGCTGGAAAACGCAGAGCTGCTGGAGCGCTGTGGCTTCGGCGTGGAGGACTTCGGTGACGGCACGGTGCTGCTCCGCCGTATCCCGTCGGACATCCTGCTCGACGACGCGGAGAGCGCGCTGAGCGAACTGGCAGGGCAGCTACTGGACGGCCGGCGGCTTGACCCGGACAGTCTGCGCGATGATCTGCTGCACACCGTCGCGTGCAAGGCCGCCATCAAGGCGGGCTATCACACGCAGCCGCGTGAACGCGACGCGCTGGTGCGCGAGGTGCTCTCGCGCGAGGACCTCAAATACTGCCCGCACGGCCGCCCGATCTGTACCGTGCTGACGAAAAAGCAGCTGGAACGGCAGTTCCGGCGCGCATAGCGCACCGAGAAGCTTTTCGTCCGGCTTCACCGGATTGCCTCTTTGGCGGTGACACCGCAGCCGTCGCTCCGCGGGTGATTCTGCACAGCAGCTTGTAGGGGCGGACGGCCCTGTTCGCCCGACCTTTCCGGTTGGCACCGGAGGTGTCTCTTTTGCAGTGACACTGCAACTGTGCCTTCGGCGACCCACTTTTTCTGCCTTGCCAGAAAAAGTGGGCAAAAAGAGGCGCCTGGATACGGATCGGATTGTACCGCAAGCCACAGAATGAGCCCGTAGAAAAACATTGCAGCCAACACACGATAAACTCTCTGCAAATCTACACTACAGCGCCGCCTGCGTGGAGACAACGCTCCCATCGATAGCAGTTGCCGCGCAGGAAGATGGCAAAACACCCTGCCGTGGAAACAACAGAACATCTACGAATTCGCCGATGGTGCAGAAAATTTGCAGGGTTGATGTGGGCATCGGCCCCTACAACATGCTGTGCAATATCGTAATCGGCCGAGCATTCCGAAGATGAGCAGAAGCGAAGTTGATGCAGTCTGCCCGCAAATGCGTGTAGTACATTCGTCGGAACCATAAGCTATCGGG
>CAKUJN010000108.1 GCA_934661735.1 uncultured Oscillospiraceae bacterium | reverse complement strand
GCAAAAAGGCATTTGCCGAATGGAAAGCAAAGAAGGAGATTTCAGACAGTGCATCTACATAAAGAAACCGGGAGGATTGCCATGATCGGCAGTCCTCCCGGTTTCTTTATTACCAGTCTTCAACTTCTTCTATAAAAACAATAAATCCGAACCCATGACCAATCGGTACAAGGTTCGGATTATATTGTTTTGGTGGAGCTGAGGGGAATCGAACCCCTGTCCGAAAACAACTTGACCGGACTTTCTTCGGGCGCAGTTTGTTATTTACATTCCCTTACCGAGGCGTGAACAAACACACTCGACGGTTTGGTAGAGTCATGATGCATGGGCGAGGCAACTCTTACCCGCCGCACGTTCGCCACTCAGATCACACCCTGGCCCGATTCGTGGCCCTCTCGGGGAGGATGGGCGCCTAATTAGGCAGCCAGAGCAACAGAATTGTTGTCAGTTAATTTGAAAAAATTGCCCGGTTTAAGGAGGTCAGACACCTCCGCCCGCTTATCCGGCCTCACTGCCCCCGTCGAAACCAGTACAGCCCCATGGGAGAGAGGGCATTTTCATCTGCGCGGCACATCCGCGCAGATGAACGCCCGTTGTGAAAGCCTTATATTTGAAAAATCAGAATCTGCCGTAGGGGTCGCGAAGCTTGTCAGGCTCGGGATATTCCTCGCCCTGCGTGTCAACCGTAATCGAAGCAATCTTCTGCTCGTCGAGCGGCCGGTCCTGTGCGTTGGTCCTGACAGCCGCGATCTGGTCGACCACGTCCATGCCCTCAAGCACCTTGCCGAAGGCGGCGTACTGCCCGTCGAGGAACTCGCCGTCGGCGTGCATGATGAAGAACTGGCTTCCGGCGGAGTTGGGGGACTGGGCGCGCGCCATGGACAAAATACCGCGCTTGTGGGAGATGTTGTTGGTGCGGACGCCGTTGAGCTTGAACTCGCCCTTGATGCAGTAGCCGGGACCGCCCATGCCGGTTCCGTCGGGGCAGCCGCCCTGAATCATGAAGCCGGAGATGACGCGGTGGAAAATCAGGCCGTTATAAAAGCCGCTGTTTGCCAGAGAAATGAAATTGCGCACGCTCTGCGGCGCTTTTTCCGGATACAGCTCGCAGACAATTTTGCCGCCGTTTTCCATGGTAATGGTTGCAATGGGATTTGCCATGTGGTTTACCTTCCTTTCATTGCGCGGTCGATCTGACGCTTTGCGTCCTTCTTTGCCGCGTCCTCGCGCTTGTCGTAGAGCTTTTTGCCCTTGCAGAGGCCGACCTCCACCTTGACCAGCGAGCCGCGGAAATAGACCGACAGCGGAATCAGCGCGTAGCCGTCCTGCTTGACTCTGCCGTACAGGCGCATGATCTCGCGCCGGTGCATCAGAAGCCGCCGCGGCCGCAGCGGATCCTTATTGAAAATATTGCCCTGCTCATACGGCGCGATGTGCATCTGACGGATGAACAGCTCGCCGTCTCGGACCTGACACCACGCCTCCTTGAGGCTGAGCGTGCCGGCGCGGATGGACTTGACCTCGGTTCCGGACAGCTCGATGCCGGCCTCGAATTTTTCCTCCACGAAGTATTCGTGATAGGCTTTTTGATTTCTCGCGACAATCTTGATCGCGTCGCCGGACATCACGCACACCTCCCCGCGCTGTAAAGCCTACTGGTATTATATCACATCTGTCAAGCCCGCAGTCCATATGCCGCGGATACGCCGCAGGAGAAAAGTGGCGGTTGCAATTCCGTCGTGCATCTGCTATAATAAAACAAAAGTTCTAGAATGGGGCGAGCGAGGATGAACGACCGGAATATGCCTGTCCAGATGATTGCACACTGCGACGCGGACGGCTCGATGCAGCCGCTGCGCTTTCGTTTTGAGGACGCGGAGCACGCGCTGCACACCGTGCAGATCACACAGGTGATCGACAGCCGCCGCGTCGAATACGTTGGAATGGAAGCCTATATTTATCTGTGCAGAGCGGTCATGTGGGGACGCGAACGGCTGTTTGAGCTGAAGTATACTGTCCGCACACACCGCTGGGTGCTGTTTCGGGAGATTCACTGATGGCGGAGCGGATCGTATTTCATATTGACGTCAACAGCGCGTTTTTATCATGGACAGCCGCGTGGCGCGTGCATGTGCTGGGAGAGACGTTCGATCTGCGGACGGTGCCGTCGGTGATTGCAGGCGATAAAAAATCGCGCCACAGCATCATTCTGGCAAAGAGCACGCCGGCAAAAAAATTCGGCATCCAGACCGGCGAGCCGTTGGGAAAGGCGATGGAAAAGTGTCCGTCGCTGATTGTGGCGGAGCCGGATTATGATCTGTATGTGCAGGCGTCGCGGCGGCTGATCGCGCTGCTGCATGAATATTCTCCGACCGTCGAGCAGTTTTCCATCGACGAGGCGTGGGTGGATATTACCGGCACAGCCGGACTGTACGGTCCGCCGGTCATGGCGGCAAACGCCATGCGTGAGCGCATCCGGCGCGAGCTGGGCTTCACGGTCAACATTGGCATTTCCTCAAACAAGCTTCTGGCGAAGATGGCGGGCGATTTTGAAAAGCCGGACAGAACGCATACGCTGTTTCCGGCGGAGATTCCGGCAAAGCTGTGGCCGCTTCCGGTGCGCGAGCTGTTCATGGTTGGCAGGATGACCGAGCAGAAGCTCCTGCGCATGGGTATTACGACCGTCGGACAGCTTGCAAACGCCGATCCGGCATTTCTGCGCAGGAAGCTTGGCATGCAGGGGGAAATTGTCTGGCAGTTTGCCAACGGCCGCGACGCGGGCGTCGTCAGGCCGCAGGCCGAGCCGAACAAGGGCTTTGGCAACTCGTTTACCACGCCGCGCGACGTGACACAGCGTGATTACGCGCATCAGGTGCTGCTTTCGCTGTGTGAGACGGTGGGAATGCGGATGCGGCGCGACGGACAGGCCGGCTCCTGCATCAGTGTGCAGATTCGCTCAAGCAGCTTTGAGGACCGTGCGCGCCAGCGGCAGCTGGCGTCGGCGACGAACGTCACAACCGAGCTGTATCACTGCGCCTGCGCCGTCTTTGACGAGCTGTGGGACGGGAAAACACCGCTCCGCCAGCTGGGCGTGCAGGTTACGCGCCTGACCGGCTCAGCCTGCCGGCAGGTGTCGCTGTTCGACCGGAACGACTATGCGCGGCTGGAAAAGCTGGACACGGCGGTGGACGCCATCCGTGAAAAATTCGGCGAGGGGGCCATCGTCCGCGCGACGTTTTTGTCCGGTGATACGACCGCCATGGCTGGCGGGCTGTCAAAACACAGAAGAACGGGCGTTACAAAGCCGGTGTAGCAGGGGACTGCCGCGCCGGCTTTTTCTATCTGCGGCGCTGCGGATACGGCAGCAGGATTGTCCCGTGCGGCGTAAAAAAATTTTTTCTCATTTCCGGAAGAAAGGGGTTGCGAAATGCGATACGGCGCATTATAATCGACATATGACGGAAACGAATTTCCGAGGCGGTCGTAAATTATGAAGATTGCGGCATACTAGACACAGAGTCCTTGGGAAAGGATGCGAAAACCATGAAACAGAAATTCAACATTACCGGTATGACCTGCGCCGCGTGCAGCGCGCGCGTGGAAAAGGTCGCGGGAAACGTGGCGGGTGTGCGCTCGGCGGCGGTCAACCTGATGGCCGGAACCATGCTGGCGGACTATGACGAGTCAAAGACCGGCGCGCAGCAGATCATTGATGCGATTACAGCCGAGGGCTATGGCGCGTCGGTGGCGCAGGCCGGCGGCACGTCCCGCCGCAACCGCGAGCAGGAAAAGGCGCTGGCACAGATGAAAAAGCGCATTATCGTCTCGGCGGTATTCCTGATTCTGCTGATGTATATCTCCATGGGGCACATGATCGGCCTGCCGATGCCGCATGTGTTCCACGACGGGATGAAGGGCTTTTTCATCATGGCGGGGCTGGAGCTTCTGCTCCTGCTGCCGATCCTGATTGTCAACCGCGTGTTTTTTATCAGCGGCTTTACAAAGCTGTTCCACGGCGCGCCGAATATGGACACGCTGGTCGCCATCGGCTCGGCTGCGGGCGTTGTGTACAGTCTGTACGCGATTGCCGCGGGGAAGATGGACGAGCTGTACTTTGAGTCCTCCGGCATGATTCTGACGCTGGTGACGCTTGGCAAATTCTTTGAAACGCGCGCGAAGGGCAAAACCGGTCAGGCGATTGAAAAGCTGATGGATCTGTCGCCGAAAACGGCGTTTGTCCTGCGCGATGGCCAGGAAATTGAAATTCCGGTCGAGCAGGTCGTTGTCGGCGATCTGGTCAGCGTCCGTCCAGGCGGACGGATTCCGGTTGACGGCGTGGTCGAATCCGGAAGCTCGGCTGTGGATGAGAGCGCGCTGACGGGCGAGAGTCTGCCGGTGGAAAAAAAGGCGGGCGACCGCGTGGCCGCCGCGACAATCAACAAGACTGGCTTCCTGCGCTTCCGCGCGGACAAGGTCGGCGAGGACACGACGCTTGCACAGATCATCCGTCTGGTTGAGGACGCGGGCGGTTCAAAGGCGCCCATCGCGCGTCTGGCGGATAAGATTGCGGGCGTGTTTGTGCCGGTGGTCATGTGCATCGCGCTGGTTTCCGCCGTCGTATGGCTGCTGCTGGGTGAAAGTGTGTCGCATGCGCTGAGCACAGCGATTTCCGTTTTGGTCATTTCGTGCCCGTGCGCGCTGGGTCTGGCGACGCCGGTTGCGATTATGGTCGGCACCGGACGCGGTGCGGAACAGGGCGTTCTGATCAAATCCGCCGAATCGCTGGAGCAGCTGCATAAGGTCGGCGCGGTCGTCATGGACAAGACCGGCACGCTGACCGAGGGCCGTCCTGCGGTGACGGATGTCCGGCCGAACGGCATCAGCGAGGCAAAGCTGCTGCGGATTGCGGCGGCGCTGGAAAAGCCGTCCGAGCATCCGCTGGCTGAGGCCATCCTGAAAAAGGCGGCGGACGAGGGGATTGCGGTTCCCGCGGCAGCGGACTTCAATGCCATCTCCGGCAGAGGCGTGGAGGCGGAGGTTGACGGCGTGCGGTATCTGGCGGGCAACCGCGCGCTGATGCGCGAGCGCGGTGCGGATGCACCCGCCGCGGAGGAATTTGCCGCGCAGGGCAAAACGCCGCTGTATTTCGCGGCGGCGGACGGTCGGTTCCTCGGCGTTATCGCCGTGGCGGACGTGGAAAAGCCCACGTCGCGGCAGGCCGTTGAGGCGCTGAAGAAGCGGCATATGGACGTAATTTTACTGACAGGCGACAATGAGACGACGGCAAAGGTCATCGCAAAGCGCCTCGGAATTGAGCGCGTGATTTCCGGCGTCCTGCCGGCGGATAAGGAGAAAACCATCCGCGCGCTTCAGGGCGAAGGAAAGCTGGTCGCCATGGTCGGCGACGGTATCAACGACGCGCCGGCGCTGATGCGCGCGGATGTTGGCATCGCCATCGGCGCGGGCACGGATGTGGCGCTGGAATCGGCGGATGTGGTCCTGATGCGCTCGGACCCGATGGACGTGGTCGGCGCAATCGACCTCAGCCGTGCGGTGATCCGGAATATCAAGGAAAATCTGTTCTGGGCGTTTTTCTACAACACGCTTGGAATTCCCGTCGCGGCGGGCGTGCTGATTCCGCTGGGCATCCGGCTCAGCCCGATGATCGGCGCGGCGGCGATGAGTCTCAGCTCGGTGTGCGTTGTGACGAACGCGCTGCGGCTGCGCTTCTTCAAGCCGAAGCGCGAGCCTGCCGCCGAGGCGGCCTCGCCGTGCGCGGACGGATGCAGAATGGAAACAACTGCGCAGAGCGCAGAAAAACAGGAGGATACGGGTATGAAAACAGTATTGCAGGTTGAGGGCATGATGTGCGGCCATTGCAAGGCGCATGTGGAAAAGGCGCTTCTGGCGGTGCCTGGTGTAACCGCCGCGGAGGCCGATCTGGACGCGAAAACCGCGACTGTGGCGGGCGAGGCTGACCGCGCGGCGCTGATTGCGGCGGTCAGGGAAGCCGGCTACGAGGCAAAATAACAGGCGTGAGAAAAGGAACCTCCTGCCTGACAGGGGGTTCCTTTTTGCAGCCGAAGTATGTGGGAAGCTGTCGCTCTGTGGTCGTCGTCAACCGCTCTCTGTAGGGGCCGATGCCAACATCAAACCTTTTGTCCGAATTCACCAAACTGCCTCTTTCGCGGCAACACCGCAACTGTTGCTTCGCAGACCCACTTTTTCTGTCTTGCCAGAAAAAGTAGGCAAAAAGAGGCGCTGGATGCGGATCGGATTGTACCGCAAGCCA
>CAKUJN010000107.1 GCA_934661735.1 uncultured Oscillospiraceae bacterium | reverse complement strand
CGTTCCGTTGCTCGTCCTCTCCAAATTGCAAACGCTTCGCTGGTTTGCAATTTGGTTCCATCTGTCTTGCCAGAAAAGAATGGGGAGAAAAGAGGCGCCGAGGACGCGCCATATTGCGCGCTGACGCGCGCGATTTTTTGGCCGCTCCGCGGCCTGAACGCCCTCTTCGGGCGCAAGGCTGTAACTTTCCCGATAGCCTTCACTTCCGACAAATGTACTACACGCAGTCACAGGCAGACTGCATCAATTTCGGTTCTACTCATTTCCGGAATACTCGGCCGATTACGATATTGCACAGCATGTTGTAGGGGCCGATGCCCACATCGGCCCGTTAGGAACCGACGAATTCGCCGCAGATTTCCGTTAAAACGGTTGCGCACTGCGCGGGCGGACAGAGTCGCCCGCCCCTACAAGATCGCAGTAGATGAGCACAGTTGGTCGAGTATTCCGGAAATGAGCAGAACCAAAACCTGATGTCAGCTATCCGCGACTGCGTGTGGTACATTTGTCGGAACCGTAAGCTATCTGGAAAATAGCAGTCCTGCGCCCGAACAGGGCGCTGAAGAGAATCTGCGCGTAAGCGCCATAAATCGTTCTCCAGCGTCTCTTTTTGCCTACTTTTTCTGGCAAGGCAGAAAAAGTGGGTCTGCGAAGCAACGGTTGCGGTGTTGCCGCAAATTCGGCACTCCGGTGCCAACCGGACAGACGGGCGGACAGAGTCGCCCGCCCCTACAGCCTGCTGTGCAGATTTGCCCGCTGAGCGACAGCCTCGCTGCAAGCGCAAAAAGGATCGGGGCGGGGAGACGCCGCGTCCCGATCCTTCTGCCGGTCAAACGGCCATGCGCTGTCTGAATGTGCCGACAGCGCGGACCGCATGGAGGCTTCGCTGACGGCAGCGCCTGACGTTGCCGCTCCGGCATAGCGCGGCATACCGGCTCCGCCGGACACACGGCGGGCCGAGGGCCGTTCGGACGGCGCTGCACTGCGCGCCTTCGGTCTGCAAATGGCCTTTTGCAATCCTGTGTGCGGGCTGCGGCGTCATCTGCTTCGATACCGCAGCTCCAAATCAATGGCAGCGTACAAATATGGAAACAAAATGCGGCCGCTGGCAGCAAAAGCTCTCCGTGGGATAGTGTAACCATCCGGCGAAAAATAAGCCGCGCCAATTTCCGGAAGCGCGCCGCATCTCAAACACCAAAATTCAAACAGGAGTGAGTCAGAAATCATGAAACAGTCATCATCCGAACAGGAAATGAAAGAGCTGGAGCAGCTGGAGAATTTCAACGAACTGGAAAGTCTGGAGGAAACGCGTCTCGCCTCGCGCGAGATTTTTGACGGAAAAATCCTTCACGTCTTTGAGGACACGGTACGCCTGCCGGACGGCGGCGAGGCCAGCCGCGAATATCTGCGTCATGTTGGCGCGGTGTGCGTGCTGCCGATGCTGGACGACGGCTGCGTACTGATGGAGCGGCAGTACCGCTATCCGGTCGGCGAGGTCGTCACGGAAATCCCCGCCGGCAAGCTGAACAGCGCGGACGAGGACCATCTGGAGGCAGCCAAACGCGAGCTGCACGAGGAGACAGGCGCGATTGCGGAAAAATGGACCAGTCTCGGCGTGTTCTATCCCGCATGCGCTTATTCCGACGAGGCAATTGAGATGTATCTGGCCGAAAACATCCGCTTTACCGAGCGCCAGCTGGACGCGGATGAATTCCTGGACGTTACGCGCATCCCGCTGGACGAGCTTGCCGCCGACGTGATGGCCGGCAGAATCCCCGACGCCAAAACGCAGATTGCCGTGCTGAAGGCTGTTTTTCTGCGCCAGGGACGCTGAACGCCGCGCGGCAGCTGTCAAAAGCCGCATTTTTTCATCAAAATTCGCAGAATATTAGCTAAAATTCCGTTAAGATCGCTCTTTTATTCTGTTTATTTCGCCTTATTTTTCGCTTCGACGGCGTTCGACACGCTTCCTCCCTCTGTGTGAGTATGATGTGCTTATCCAAGGCAGTCAACCACAGGAATTTGTAGCGGAAAGAAAGGACATATACAATATGCAGGCCATTACCAAAGAATATCTCATCCTGTTCAATGCAGTGACGGAGGCGGAGGAAGCGCTGCGCGCCGTGCGCGAAAAGCTGATCGCCGTACAGCAGCTGGCCGAGGAGGTCTACCTCAGCGAAAGTGACGAGGCACAGTAACAGGGAGGAAGGCCCGCGCAGCCGCGCGGGCCTTTTCCGCGCCGCACGCAGCCTTTTGCCGGATTCTCCGGCCCTCCGGTGAATCCCGGACAAAAAGAGCAGGCATTTCTGCCTGCCCCTGTTATCCGTCTCCGCTGCGTTATTCCTCGTCAAACTGCCGCAGGCCCGCGACCTCCGAAATCGGGAGCGAGAAGCTGATTGCGCCCGCTTTGGTGTCCGTTCCGGCGCTGCGGCTGATAGCGCGCATGATTTCGCTTTTCTGCTGCGCGCCCGCAACGATGTAGATCATATCCTTTTCCTCGGCCAGCGATACGCCGAAGAATTTCTCCGACGCGGCCCTGCCGGTCCCCTTTGCGTGCAGAACGGTGCCGCCCCGCGCGCCCGCCGAGCGCGCCGCCTCCATGACGGCGTCGGAGTAGCCCTCGTTGAGAATGACGATAATCAGTTCATACGCAAAATCCATTTCCGGTTTTCCTCCCTCCAGAGCCCTGCCGCCGGTCAGATAGGCAAGCGTTCTGCCGCCGCCGACGCTTTTGATCGGGACGGCCATCATGATGCCGTTCCCCGGGATGTCGATAAACATGCGCTTTTTCGCCTGACGCATCAGCTGGCGCATACCGGCCGCGTCCGTCACGGTACCGACCAGCGCCTTTTCGCTTCCCTCCAGATTGTACAGCGAAAGCTGCTCCGTTGTGGCGGTGCCGCGGCCAAGCTTGGTCAGAACCATGGAAAATTGCAGCTCCTTGCAGATATCCAGCAGCTGCTGCACGCGCTTGCGGTCGGTGATGCCGATCATATA
Organism: uncultured Oscillospiraceae bacterium; assembly: GCA_934661735.1. GTDB lineage: Bacteria > Bacillota > Clostridia > Oscillospirales > Oscillospiraceae > CAG-170. Next base: position 3,437 of record CAKUJN010000107.1, on the reverse strand, counting down.
GTAAAGCTCCATCACGCCACCTCCCAAAGCTCGATGATCTCGTCGTCCGCGTACTGCTCGGCTGCCGGCGCGCCCGCTGTGCGGCGGCTGCGCACGACATAGATCACGCCGACAATCTGCACGGTGATCAGCGGCATCATTGCCACCAGCGCCACCAGTCCGAACGCGTCGGTCATGACGTTTCCGCCCAGCGCCGTGCTCGCGCCCATCGCAAACGGCAGCATGAACGTCGCCGTCAGCGGTCCGGAGGCCACGCCGCCGGAGTCAAACGCGATGGCCGTAAACGTCTGCGGCACAAAGAACGCCAGTGCCAGCGCAATGACATAGCCTGGGATCATGAAATACAGAATCGGGATTCCCGTCAGCACGCGCAGCATCGCAAGGCCGTTCGCGGCCGACACGGCGATGGAAAGGCTCAGGCCCATTGCCTTCGCCGAAATCGCGCCTGCACTCAGCTCCTCAACCTGCTTGTTCAGGACGTGCACGGCAGGCTCGGCGTTGATGATGAACCAGCCCATCAGCATCGCCAGCGGAATCAGCAGATATTTCGTCCAGCCCGCGGCAAGCTCTCCGCCCAGCACATAGCCCAGCGACGAGAAGCCGACGTTCACGCCCGTCAGAAACAGCACCAGTCCCACATACGTCAGCGCAAGACCGATCAGAATGCGCACAAAGGGCCGCTTCTTGATTTTCAGCGAGATAAACTGGAACAGCAGGAAAAACAGGAAAATCGGCAGCAGCGCCACGGCCACCTCGCCCAGATACACCGGCAGGCTGCGCAGATACCCCATGCCGATGGCGACGGTGTGCGCATATTCGCTGACCAGAATACCGGAGGACGCGTCGGCGCCCCCGTCATAGATAAACCCCAGAATCAGCACCGACAGAATCGGCCCGATGGAGCACAGCGCGACCAGACCGAAGCTGTCAGACTTGGCCTTTTCGTCGCTTCGGATAGACGCAACGCCCACGCCCAGCGCCATGATAAACGGCACGGTCATCGGGCCGGTCGTCACGCCGCCGGAGTCAAACGCAACCGAGAGAAAATCGGGGTCGGACATCGCCGCCAGCACAAATACGACGGCGTAGAACACGATCAGGAACCACTTGAGCGGAATACCGAACAGAATGCGCAGCATGCTGATCATCAGAAACAGGCCCACGCCCACCGAAACCGTGACAATCAGGACCGTCGTGTCGATGGCCGGAACATTCGCGGCCAGCACCTGCAAATCCGGCTCAGCGACGGTGATGATCACGCCCAGCAGAAAGCTGAGAATCAGAATCCGCGCCAGTCTGCGCGAGCGCGTCATGCTTGCGCCGATGTGCGTGCCGATCTGCGTCATGGACAGATCCGAGCCGACCGTAAACAGGCCCATGCCGATGATGATCATGACCGAGCCGATCAAAAACGAGAGCATCAGCGCGCTGCTGACCGGTATCAGGAACAGGCACAGTGCCGCGACAATCAGCGTAATCGGCAGGACCGACGCGACCGACTCGCGCATTTTTTCCGTAATAATATTTCTTCTTGGCAATCTGGCTTCTTCTCCTTGCTTGTTTTTTAGCTATGTAAATTCGCTTTCAGTATACCGTATTTCCGGCCGGATTCCTAGGTCAAAGCTGTGAACTTTTCATAAAAATTGCGCATCCGGCCGTTTTTGCCCAGCTGCGTCGCCCGCCGCCATGTCATTTTCGCATGGCTGACGGACGCAATCGGCATGAGACAAACACCGCCGCATGTGATATGATAGGGAAAACAAGCCTGCACCGGCGGAACATGGAGGAAACGGAATATGACGGAACAATTTGACGTATTGGTAATCGGCGGCGGCCCCGGCGGCTATCTGTGCGCCGAGCGCGCCGCGCAGAACGGCCTTTCGGCCGCGGTCATTGAAAAGCGGGCGCTTGGCGGAACGTGCCTGAACGAGGGCTGTGTGCCGACGAAAAGCCTGCTGTACTGCGCCAAGCAGTACGCCGCCGCGCAGCATGGCGCGGATTACGGCGTGCACTGTGAAAATGTCCGCTATGACCACGCCGCGGTCGTCGCGCGCAAGGACAAGGTCGTCCGGACGCTTGTCTCCGGCGTGGGTTATACGATGAAATCGCACAAGATTAAGGTCTACAGCGCCGAGGCGCGGCTTCTGGGCAAAAACGCCGAGGGCCTGTTCGAGGTGGACGCAGGCGGCGTAACCGCCGCGGGCCGGAATCTGGTCATCGCCACCGGCTCCGTCGCGACCGTGCCGCCCATCGCTGGCGTCAAGGAGGGTCTTGCCAGCGGCTTCGTCATGACAAACCGCGAAATTCTGGATCTCAGACAGCTGCCCGAGCGGCTGGTCTGCATCGGCGGTGGCGTAATCGGTCTGGAACTGGCGTGCTATTTCGCCACCGTCGGCGTCAAGGTCACAGTCATTGAGATGATGCCGAAAATCGCCGGCCCCACCGATCCGGAAATCTGCAAGCTTCTGATGAAAACCTACGCAAAGCTCGGCATGGAGTTCAAGCTCTCCGCTGGCGTCAAGCTGGTGGAAAACGGCCGCGTCCACTATGAGGACGCCGAGGGCATGCACACCGTCGACTGTGACCGCGTGCTGCTGGCCGCCGGCCGCCGCGCCGACTGCGGCGGGCTCGATCTGGAAAAGCTCGGCGTCAGAACCGAGCGCGGCGCAATCGTCACCGACCAGCATCTGTGCACAAACGTCCACGGTGTCTATGCCATCGGCGACTGCAACGGAAAGCTCATGCTGGCGCACACCGCCTACCGCGAGGCGGAGGTCGCCGTCAATCACATTCTCGGCAAAAAGGACAAAATCGACTATAACGTCATCCCCTCCGTGATTTACACCACGCCCGAGGTTGCCTGCGTCGGCGAAACCGAGCAGAGCGCACGCGAAAAGGGCATGAACGTCAAGATCGTCAAGGCGCCCATGATGCTCTCCGGCCGCTATGTGGCCGAAACGCTGAACGGCGACGGCTTCTGCAAGCTGGTCTACGACCTGGACCACCGCTGTGTCGCGGGCGTGCAGATTGTCGGCAGCTACGCCTCGGAAATGATCTACGGCGCGGCCATGATGGTGCATTCCAAAGCGCCCATCCAGCATCTGGACAAGATTGTGTTCCCACATCCCAGCGTATGCGAGACCATCCGCGAAGCGCTGTTCATGATTTAATCTGCATAAGCTGCAACGGCGGGCGGAAACGCCCGCCGTTTTGTCCGGATTCACCGGACTGCCGTTGATGCGGCGACACCGCAGCCGTCGCTCTGCGGATGATTCTGCACAGCAGTTTGTAGGGGCCGATGCCCACATCGGCCCTCTTTTCCGGTATTCACCGGATTACCTCTTTTGCGGTTACACCGCAACTGTTGCTTCGCAGACCTACTTTTTCTGTTGCGCCAGAAAAAGTAGGCAAAAAGATGCGCTTGGACGCGTTTTATA
>CAKUJN010000106.1 GCA_934661735.1 uncultured Oscillospiraceae bacterium | reverse complement strand
TTTTTCTGACAAGCCAGAAAAAGTATGCCCGCGGAGCGACGGTTACAGTGTCGCTGTTAAAAACGGCAGTTCCGGTGAATCCGGACAAACGGGCGGACAGAGTCGTCCATCCCTACAGGGGGCAACGTAAAATCACCCGCGGAGCGGGCTGGGCGGCGGATTTTCACGCAAAGTGTCAAAAATCTGTATAAAATGGGAAGTTTTGCGCAGAATTGCATTTTCTCCCGTTGTGTGATACAATACAGTCGATTATAATGCTGAAAGACCGGACTCCGCCCTGTGCGGAGGAGATCAAAGGAAACGAGGTGGGGAATATGCGCAAAATTCTGCGCCGCGCCATGCTGGGGTTGCTGTGCTGCGTGCTGCTGTGCGTGTGCGTCTTTGCCGACAATTCCATCACGGAGATGAAAACCGACTGCAACGTTGAGCCGGACGGCACCTGCCGGATTACGCAGACGCTGACGCTGAATCTGGAGACGTCGGAAAACGAGCTGCACTTCCCGCTGGGCGCGGGCGCAAAGAAGCCGGAAATCGCCGGCTATCAGGCAAAGCAGTACATCGAGGACGGTATCACCTGCCTGCGCCTGAGCAGCACAACCGGCTTTGCCGGAAGCCGGACGTTTACCGTGACCTACACGCTGGAGGATCTGGTCACAGAGGCCGACGGCGTGCAGACGCTGGACATCCCGCTGCTGTGCGCGAAATGGGAGTATCCCATCGAGCACTATGATTTTACCGTCATGATGCCGCAGGCGTTCGACGCAAAGCCGTCGTTCCTCAGCGGCTACCGCGGCGATGTGATTGAGGACTTTCTGACGCTGCGCGCGCAGTCCGGCGTGCTGGACGGCTCGGTCACAACGGCGCTGAAGGACCGCGAATCGCTGAATCTGACGCTGGAGCTGGAGAGCGGCTATTTCTCCGGCGCATACGCGAAATGGTCGGCCAGCTGGGTCGCGACGGCGTTTCTGATTGTCTTTGCACTGCTGGCGCTGGTCTACTGGGCGCTGATGCTGCGCTCCGCGCCGCTGCGCGTGGTTTCGCGGAATCTGCCGCCGGACTCGACGCAGCCCGGCGACATCCCGTATCTGCTGTGCTGCGGAAAAAGCAGCTTCAATATGACGGTCTGCCACTGGGCAAGCCTCGGCTATCTGTCCGTTCTGGTCAGCCGCAAGGGCGACGTGGCGCTGCGCCGCCGCGTGGAGATGGGCAATGAGCGCCGCAAGCTGGATCAGAAGCTGTTCGCGCTGCTGTTTGGCGGCGGCGATACCTGCGACGGCGCCAGCATGACCTTCAAGCGCACGGCGGCAAAGGCCATCGAGGCGACGCCCCGCTTCTGGCAGCGGCGGCTGTATCAGAAAAACAGCGGAAGCGTGCTGATTATGCGCGCGCTGTGCGCGCTGTGCGCGGCGGTGGCGATGCTATTGACGATGAGTATGCTGCTGCCGGTCATGACGGCGCGCTGGCTGCTGCTGTTTTTGTGCTTCATACTCGGCGGCGCGCTGAGCGTGCTGATCATGCGCGGCTTTGCCGCGTGGCAGCTGCGGGATTATGTCGGCCTCGGCCTTGCCGCGGCGGCGGGGCTTGCGATGCTGATTCTGGCGCGCGCTGGCGGCGGAATTGTCACCATGCTGGCCGCGGTGGCGCTTTCGCTGTTCACCGGATGGCAGACGCTGCACGGCGGCCGCCGGACGGCGCTCGGCAATCAGTTCATCGAGCAGACGCTGGGCTTCCGGCGCTATCTGCGGCGTATCACCAACAACCACATCAAAACCATGCTGGCCCGCGATCCGCAGTATTTCTACCGGACGCTCCCCTATGCCGAGGCGATGGGCATGGGCGCGGAATTTGCCGCGCGCTTTGCCGCGCTTGACCTTGAGCCGTGCGAATGGTTCAGCGAGGAAAAGGAGCCGGCACGCAATTCCAAGGAGTTCTACAGCCACTGGAAGGAAGCGCTGGCCATGCTGGAGGTTTCCATCCGGAAATAATCTTCTGTCAAAACACAAAAAGCGCCGTCCGGCATCTGCCGGACGGCGCTTTTCGCTTCATTATGAGCGATTATTCCAGATTCAGGCGGCGGCTTTCAGGCTGCGTCTCCACGCGCTTCGGGAGCGTCAGCTTCAGAACGCCGTTTTCATAGGTCCCCTTGATGCCGTCGGTGTTGATGCCGGTGGTATCAAAGCTGCGGCTGAACGAGCCGTACGAGCGCTCACAGCGGACGTAGCGGTTCTTCTTGTCCTTTTCCTCATAGTCGGAATGACGCTCGGCGCTGATGGTCAGCTGATCGCCGCTCAGATCAACGTGAATGTCCTCCTTCTTGAAGCCGGGCAGGTCGGCCTCCAGCACAAACTCCGAGCCGTTGTCCACGATATCGGTGTGGAAGGCGTCAAGGGCGTTGTCCGAGAAGAACGCGCGCTCCAGATCATCCAGGCTGCGGAACGGATTATAGTTAGAAACGGAATTATTTTTACGCATATACGGTACCAACATAGGTCATAACCTCCAAATTTTGAATTCCAGCGGATCGCTTCGCTGTTCTTTTAACAATTATGATAATAGGCCTATGTTGTGAACAATTCTGCATTTTTATGTGAACGGTCTGTGAATTTTAGCACTCTATGCGTCTGAGTGCTAACCGTGCCGTCGAAAAATGGACTTGCTTCCCGCGTCCGCTTCGTGTAAAATAAAGGGGCCCGCTTCTGCTGGAAGCGGGCCTTTGCGTGTACAGGGAGGGCTGGATATGAAGTATATTGCCATCTGCGGGACCGTCGGCTCCGGAAAGACGACGCTTCTGGAGCGCCTGACGCAGCGGCTTGGCAGCCGCGCGGCGTTCCACGAGGAGCGGCCGCAGGACAACCCCTATATCACCGACTATTATGCCGACACAAAGCGCTGGACGTTCCATGCGCAGGTGTCGTTTCTGTCGCTGTACTTTACACAGCCGAAATGGCGCGATCCGGCGACGGCGGAGCTGTTTTTCTATGACCGCTGCTTTCTGGAAAATCTGGTCATCGCGCGCTACCGCCGCGATCAGGGCGACCTGACCGAGGACGAGTATCAGACGCTCTGCCGTCTGGGCGAGGGCATTGCGTCGCTGATGCCGCCGATTGACAAATACATCTATCTGCAATGCTCGGTCGGCACGATCATCGAGCATATGCGCGGCCGCGGCCGCGCGTACGAGGACGATCTGGATCTGATGTACGTCTACGAGCTGAAGGCGCTGTACGACGAGTGGTATGAAACGCTCCCGAAGGACCGCACGCTGGTTGTGGACATGGACAGCGGCGAGTACGATCTGGACGGGATCATCCGGTTTATCGAGGCGTAAAACGGCACGGGGGTGGAATGTATGCTGCGGCTTTACTATACCGACGTGCGTGCGCTGACGCCATACTATGACCGCGCGCTGGCGCTTCTGCCGCCTGCGCGGCGCGAACGCGCGGAGCAGTGCCGTTTTCCGGCCGCGCGGCTTCGTTCGGCGGCGGCGGGGCTTCTGCTGCGCCATGTGCTGGGCGTGACGGAGGACGGCCGGCTGCAATACGGCGAAAACGGCAGGCCGTTTCTGCCCGACGGGCCGGAATTCAGTCTGACGCACGGCGGAGATCTGGCGGCGCTGGCCGTCTGCGATGCGCCGGTCGGCGTGGACGCCGAGCCGCGCGGACGCTCGATGCAGCAGTATTACATGTCCGGCGTGCTGACGCCGCGCGAGCTTGCGTGGTATCATGCGTCGCCGGAGTACCGCTTTGCGCATCTGTGGACACGCAAGGAGGCCGTCATGAAGGCGACGGGTCTCGGCCTGCGGCTGTCGCCGAAGCGGATTGAGGTGCTGGACGACGAGATTTCGTGCGAGGGGCTTTCCCTGCACCTGCAAACGATGGAGCTGGCGGGGCATATGCTTTCTCTGGCTGCGGCGGCGCCTGCCGCGCCGGAGCTGATCTGCCTGCCGCCAGAGACGATTTGTCCGGTAAATGCCGCGCAAGGACGCTGACGGTCAGATTTGCACTTTTTGTCAGTTTTTCCTGTGGAAATGCTGTTTATTTTGTGCAAAACTCCGTGTTGCAATTTCTGCGGAAACACCGTATACTGGCACACGGTAAATTTAAGCAAGGAGGTACCGTCCATGAAGCTGCGCAAGATGTGTTTCACCGGAGCCGGTGCTTCCGTTTTGATTGTCGGCGATCTGGTTTCCGGATTGGATTCGTGTTCGTGTTTGATTTCAGAATTGTGAGAATGGTATTTCCATTTCACAATTCTTTTTTTATGCGAATGCGCCGGACCGCCGCGGCGGAAAGAAAGGAAAGGTAGTAAAGGAAGAAATGGGTAAGAAGAGCATTCCGGAAAACGGCATCTACGATGCCAGACAGCTCGGCACAGGCCGTATGCTTCTGCTGGGCTTCCAGCACATGTTCGCCATGTTCGGCGCAACCGTCCTCGTCCCGATTCTGACAGGTCTGGACGTATCCACCACGCTGCTGTTTGCCGGTCTCGGCACGCTGCTGTTCCACCTCATCACCGGCGGCAAGGTTCCGGCCTTCCTCGGCTCGTCGTTCGCGTTCCTCGGCGGCTACGCCACCATCGCGCCCCTGATCGACGGCACCACCCCCAACAGGGAAATGCTTCCCTACGCCTGCTTCGGCGTTGCGTGCGCGGGTCTCGTGTACGTCGTGCTTGCACTGCTCTTTAAGGCGTTCGGCGCGAAAAAGGTCATGCGCTTCTTCCCGCCCATCGTCACCGGCCCCATCATCATCGCCATCGGTCTGAACCTCTCCTCCTCCGCCATCAACAACTGCTCGCAGAACTGGTGGATTGCACTGGCTGCGATCGTCATCATCATCGCCGCCAACATCTGGGGCAAGGGCATGGTCAAGATTATCCCCATCCTGCTGGGCGTTATCGGCTCGTACCTGATTGCGGTCATCGCCGACGCGAATGTCCGCAACACGCTGATTCAGAACGTCAACGACGCAAAATGGTTCGCGCTTCCCATCTACCGCGATGAAACCGTGTTCGGCCTGTTCCTGAACGGCAATGTCGACGGCGGCAAGCTGCTGACGGCGGTTATCACCATCGTTCCGCTGAGCCTTGCAACCATGGTCGAGCACATCGGCGACATCTCCGCCATCTCCTCCACCTGCAACCGCAACTATATTGAGGACCCAGGTCTGCACCGTACCCTGATGGGCGACGGTCTGGCAACGACGCTTGCGGCGCTCTTCGGCGCGCCGGCCAACACCACCTACGGCGAAAACACCGGCGTTCTGGCGCTGAGCAAAATCTATGACCCGCGTGTCATCCGCATCGCGGCGGTTCTGGCCATGCTGTTCTCCTTCAGCCCGAAGTTCGCGGCCATCATCTCCTCCATGCCCAGCGGCACCATCGGCGGCGTCAGCCTGGTGCTCTACGGCATGATCTCCGCGGTCGGCGTGCGCAACGTTGTGGAAAACAAGGTCGACTTCACCAAGTCCCGCAATGTTCTGGTCGCGGCTCTGATTCTGGTCCTGTCCATCGGCATCAGCTACTCCAGCGCAGGCTCCCTGCCGCTCGGCCCCATCAGCCTGTCGGGTCTGGCGGTCGGCTCGATTGTCGGCATCGTCCTCAACGCTGTCATGCCCGGCAAGGATTATGAGTACGGCGCGGACAAGCAGGGCGACGAATCCGTCAACTTCATTGTCCAGTAATCACGCATATCAAAAGCGCTCCGGCTGGGCCGGAGCGCTTTTTCTGCCGCAGCTGCTGCCTCCGGCGGCGATTCTGCACCGTACCTTGTAGGAGCCGATGGCGAGCGCAGCCGTCAGCGACAAAGGAGCGCTACGGATGCGGCCTACCCTTTTCGGGTGCACATCGGCCCGTCTATCCGTTTTCACCGGACTGCCGCTTTTGCGGCGACACCGCAACCGTTGCTTCGCAGACCCACTTTTTCTGCCTTGCCAGAAAAAGTGGGCAAAAAGAGGCGCTTGGAGACGGAGCGGGTTGTACCGCAGTGCCACAGAAGTACCCCGTAGAAGAACATTGCGGCCAGCACACGATAAACTTTTTACAAAGCTACGCTACAGCGCCGCCTGCGCGGAGACAACGCTCCAATCGGAAGCAGTTGCCACGCAAGGGGATGGCAAAACACACTGCCATGGAATTCGGAACGCATCTACGCATTCGCCGGTGGTGCAAATTTTTAATGGAACGGGCGGACAGAGTCGTCCGCCCCTACAGTATGCAGTGCGTGAATGAGATTGGCCGAGTATTCCGGAAATGAGCAGAAGCAAAATTGATGCAGTCTGCCCGCAAATGCGTGTAGTACATTCGTCGGAACCATAAGCTATCAGAAAAATAGCAGTCCTGCGCCCGTCAGGGCGTTCAGGCCGCGGAGCGGCCAAAAAATCGCGCGCGTCAGCGCGCAATATAAGAACCGAATTGCAAACCAGCGAAGCGTTTGCAATTCGGAGAGGACGAGCA
>CAKUJN010000105.1 GCA_934661735.1 uncultured Oscillospiraceae bacterium | reverse complement strand
AACGGCGATATCAACAAGGCCCCGACCAAGAAGCTGCCGTACTTCGACTTTGAGATCCCCACCGAGCTGACCGGCGTTGCCACCGAGATTCTCGATCCGCGCGACACCTACGCCGACGCCGCCGAGTGGGACGCCAAGGCAAAGGACCTCGCCTCCCGCTTCATCAAGAACTTCGTCAAGTACGAGGGCAACGAGGCCGGCAAGGCTCTGGTCGCCGCAGGCCCGCAGCTGTAATTGCAGATCGCCGGAATATACGCGAATTCTTAACGGCCGGTTTTCTTGCCTCGTGCCGGAAAATCAGCTATACTGAAGTGTATCTGGGAGACGGGCGTGTGAACCGCGCACCGCAGATACACCTCGGATACCGAGCCTTCAAACCGGTATGAACAAAAGCGCGGGACGCGCCGCGGCGCTGCATGCGGCGTGTCCCGCTCACCCTGTCGTCAAAGGCCGTTTCCTGAGCAGAACGGCTTTTGCTGCGCAGTCGCGCTTTTATGCCGCTGCCATAAAAAACATCCCACGCCGGAGAGAGCGTGAATCATTTTGGAGGTGTATTCATGAAAAAAGTTCAAATCACGGAAACCGTTCTTCGTGACGCGAATCAGTCCCTGATGGCGACCCGTCTGCCCTATGCCGACTATGAAGCCATTCTGCCCGAAATGGACAAGGCCGGTTACTATTCGGTCGAGTGCTGGGGCGGCGCAACATTTGACTCCTGCCTGCGCTACCTGGGTGAGGACCCGTGGGAGCGTCTGAGAAACATCCGCAAGAACATGCCCAACACCAGACTTCAGATGCTGCTTCGCGGCCAGAACCTGCTGGGCTACAAGCACTATCATGACGACGTCGTGGAAAAGTTTGTCGAGCTGTCCATCAAGAACGGCATCGACATCCTGCGTATTTTCGACGCGCTGAACGACTTCCGCAACATCAAGACCGCTCTGGAGGCAACCAAGAAGTACGCGAACAAGAACACCGTCGCGTCCGGCTGCATCTCCTATACGCAGAGCCCTGTGCACACCGTCGCCAAGTACGTCGAAATGTGCAAGGAGCTCAAGAACATGGGCTTTGACACCATCTGCCTGAAGGACATGGCCGGCACCATGAGCCCGTTTGAGGCCGAGGGCCTGATCAAGGGCATCAAGGACGCGCTGGGCGATATGCCGCTGATCCTGCACACCCACTGCACCACCGGCATGGCATACATGACCGTTACCAAGGCCATCGAGTCCGGCATCGACGTGATCGACTGCGCGACCTCCTGCTTCTCCAACGGCACGTCGCAGCCCGCAACCGAGACCATGTTCTACGCGCTGGGCCAGTACGGCATCGAAACCGGCCTGAACGAGGAAGCCATCAACAAGGTCAACGACTTCTTCAAGCCCGTCAAGCAGAAGTACATCGACAACGGCCGCATCAGTCCGAAGTCCATGGCCACCGACGCGCAGGCGCTGGTGTACAAGGTTCCCGGCGGCATGCTGTCCAACATGATTGCAAACCTGACCGATATGAAGGCCATGGACAAGTTCGACGCCGCACTGGCTGAGATTCCCGCTGTCCGCAAGGACCTGGGCTATCCTCCGCTGGTCACGCCGCTGAGCCAGATGGTCGGCAATCAGGCCGTTACCAACGTCCTGCTGGGCGAGCGCTACAAGCAGGTCTCCAAGGAAGTCAAGAACTACTTCAAGGGCGAATACGGCATCGCGCCGGCTCCTGTCTCTGAAGAGCTCCAGACCAAGATCCTCGGCGAGGGCGGCAAGCCTGTCGACTGCCGTATCGAGGACGCCAAGCGCACCGGCGAGGACTTTGCCAAGGCGAAAGAGGCGCTGGGCGATCTGGCCCGTTCGGAAGAGGATGTCATGAGCTACATCTGCTATCCGGATCAGACCATGAAGTTCCTGACCGACCGCAAGGCAAAGGAAGAGAATATCACCCGCTACGTCATTGAAGAGATTTGATGGGAGGCGGCACGATGTTTTTAGTCAATTCCGCAATGGTTGATCTGTCCATCGGCACCGCCGGTCTGATCGCGCTGCTGGGCTATGGCGTTGTTTTCGTCGGCCTGATCGCCCTGATGTGCGTCATTCTGATCGAGGGTAGAATCATGGTTTCCTCCAAGAAGGAAGCCGCAGCGCCTGCTCCCGCTGCTCCTGCGGCAGCGCCGAAGCCCGTTCTGGCAGCGGCTGCCCCCGGCACCGCGGGCGAGCTGAAGCTCTATAACGTCTGCGATAAGGACGCCGCCATCCTGATGGCCATTGTTGCCAACAAGATCGGCAAACCCCTGAATGAACTGCGCTTCAAATCCATCAAGGAGGTCAAGTGAACATGAAATACAAAATCACCCTGAACGGCAGAACCTATGAAGTCGAGGTCGATCAGGACCAGGCCATGCTGGTCGACGAGTACGAGGCTTATGCTCCGGCGCCCACAGCGGCTCCCGCACCCGCGGCAGCTCCGGCTCCGGCCGCAGCCCCCGCTCCCGCAGCAGCTCCCGCACCCGCGGCTGTCGCCGCCGGCGAGGTTGTCGCCGCTCCGATGCCCGGCAATATCCTCAGCGTCAACTGCGCGCAGGGCGCGTCCGTCAAGGCGGGCGACGTGCTGGTAGTTCTGGAAGCCATGAAGATGGAAAATGAGATTCTGGCTCCGCGTGACGGCGTTGTCGCGCAGGTCGTGACCAGCAAAGGCTCTGTTGTGGATACCGGCGCTCCTCTGGTCGTTCTGGCGTAAGGAGGAACGAACATGGGCTTTAATGTTCTCGACACTCTCGCGAAGCTGGCGACCGAGTCTGGCTTTGCCGGATTCTTCGCAGCCGGCGGATGGCAGAATCTTGTCATGATCGTCATCGCGTGCGTGCTGCTGTACCTTGGCATTGTCAAGGGCTTTGAGCCGCTGCTGCTGGTTGGCATCGCGTTCGGCTGCCTGCTGGCGAACGTCAGCTATTTCCCAGGTCTGGACGTCGTGAATCCTGAGCTGAACGCCACCAACGCCATGTATCACCCCGAGCTGTGGGAGGCTTTCCTGGATTCCACCAGCCCCTACTATCACAGCTATGGACATATCCTGTCCAACGCGGGTCTGCTGGACGTGTTCTATATCGGCGTCAAGGCCGGTATCTATCCGTCCCTGATCTTCATGGGCGTCGGCGCGATGACCGACTTTGGTCCGCTGATTGCCGACCCGAAGAGCCTGCTGCTCGGCGCTGCCGCACAGCTCGGCGTTTTCGTCGCGTTCTTCGGCGCCATCTGCCTCGGCTTCACCGGCCCGCAGGCGGCCTCCATCGGCATTATCGGCGGTGCGGACGGCCCGACGGCCATCTTCCTGACCAACAAGCTCGCGCCCGAGCTGCTGGGTGCAATCGCCATCGCCGCATACTCGTACATGGCGCTGATCCCGATGATTCAGCCGCCGATCATGAAGCTGCTGACCTCGGAAAAGGACCGCAAGATCAAGATGGTGCAGGCCCGTGCCGTCTCCAAGACCGAGAAGATCCTCTTCCCGATCATTGTCACCATCTTTGTCATCCTGCTTCTGCCGTCCACCGCTCCGCTGATCGGCTGCCTGATGCTGGGCAACCTGTTCCGTGAGTGCGGCTGCACCGACCGTCTGTCGGACACCGCGCAGAACGCGCTGATGAACATCGTCACCATCATGCTTTCGACTTCTGTTGGCGCGACCATGGTCGCCTCCAACTTCCTGAAGCTCGAAACGCTCAAGATCATCCTGCTGGGTCTGGTCGCGTTCGGTATCTCCACCGTCGGCGGCCTCATCGGCGGCAACATCATGTGCAAGGCTTCCAAGGGCAAGGTCAACCCGCTGATCGGCTCGGCCGGCGTCTCCGCCGTTCCGATGGCCGCGCGTGTTTCCCAGATGGTCGGCCAGAAGGCCAACCCTGCGAACTTCCTGCTGATGCACGCCATGGGCCCGAATGTGGCCGGCGTTATCGGCTCGGCCATCGCGGCAGGCTTCCTGCTGGCAGTGTTTGGTTAAATTCTCCATAGAAAATCCCGCTGTTCATACGAACAGCGGGATTTTTTTACGTTCAGCGCCGGAGAAAGCGGGGCGGACGGGGCGGCTATTGGAGACGCTCGGCAAGGAAAGAACGGACCTGCGACGGCGGCATGCCGAGGACAAAGCCGAATTCACTGTGAAGCATTTCTTCGGCGGCCTTCCAGCTGCGCAGCTCGGTGGAATTGATGCTGCGGCGGGAGCGGGAAAGCGCGGCCTGCTTGAGATACAGCGCCTTGCACAGGCGCAGAAGCCGCAGGCAGGAATGCTCGGCCAGAATGGTGCGGTAATAGGCCGCGGCCTCCTTGACATCGGAGGGGATATCATCAAGCGGCGCAAGCGTGGAAAGCGTGGGCAGAAGCGCGTCCAGCTCATCGCGGGAGATGACCGGACGCATGACAATTTTTCCGTCGACGGGTGCGTAAATCGCGCCGCCGCGATTGTGCGGCGTCAGGCGGTAGTACTCGCGCGTTTTGTCGAGACCGGACAGGCGGGGATGACCGATCTCATCGATGCGGCAGACGCCCTCGCTGCCATAGACGACGTATTGACCCACTTCATACATTGGCATTTCCCTCCATTTTTTTGCAGTTTGCGCGTTGCGCAGGCTGTTTTTTTCATTATAACAGAAAATTTTTAAAAATGTAAGAAAAAGTTTTCGGAAAAGACGAAAAAAGTGTAAAGCGGAGGAAGATAGGAATAAAAAATAGGCAAAGCGCTGGAAACGGCGAATCGGAAACGCAAAATTGCAGATTTCGTTGCACGTTTTGTGCAACGGACGCGGCGTTTGCGGCCAGGGGTGAGGGGAGGTACCCCCGAGAGGCGGAGGGAAAGGAGGCGAGAGGATGAGAGAACTGGCGATGACGATGCTGGGAGGCAGCGCGGGTGCGGCGCTGGTGACGGGCGTATGGGCGGCGGTGCAGTATCTGCTGCGCAGGAGGGACGACCGGTCGGAGCGTGCCGATGCACAGAGAAAGGCGCTGCGGTATATGATGCTGTATATCATTCAGGAGCGCGCGAAGGAGCATATCCGCGAGGCATCGATCACGATGGAGGAACGGAGAAGCCTGCACCGGTGGCACACGCTGTATCACGACGGGCTGGGCGGGAACGGGGACGCGGATACGCTGCTGCATCAGGTGGACGCGCTGCCGCTGAGGATGGAGGAATGAGATGAAAGTAATCCGGAAATCCCGACAGACGAAAGGACAGATGGCAAGGCAGCTGGTGGTGTTCTGTGTGCGGTGCCTGTGCGGGACGCTGATCTGGGCGGCGGGCATGAAAACCGCGGGGCTGATTCTGGAAAGGACGGTCGAGGTGAGCGAGGTGCTGACCTTTGCGGGCGCGTCGTTCGGAGGAGAGCTGCTGATGCTGCTGTGCAAGCGGATGCTGGCAAAAAATACGGAGGAAAAAGGAGAGACGGACGAATGAAAGATTTTTTGAAAAAGCTGACAAGCAGAAAGTTTCTGGCGGCCGCAGCGGGCGTTGCGGCGGGGCTGGCGATGGTGTTCCGGCTGGATGAGAATGTGATTGCGACGGTGTCGGGTATGGTGACGACGCTGGGCAGTCTGGTGGCCTATATTCTGACGGAGGGCAGTCTGGACGCGCAGGCGATGCGGCAGGGCGGCGCTGTGCACGGAGAGGAAAAGCAGGAGGCGTAGACATATGCGCAGACAGATGATTCCGGCGCACAGAGCGAATTACGGAGGCAGACGACAGGCGGAGATTGCATACATTGTCATGCACTACACCGCGAACGACGGCGACAGCGGGCTTTCCAACGCGCGGTATTTCCAGAGGAAGCTGACGCCGCCGGTCAGCGCGCACTATTTTGTGGACGACTGGGGCGTGACGCAGACGGTGCCGGATGAATATGTGGCATATCACTGCGGCGCGGCGGCATACCGGCACCCGAAATGCCGCAATGTGAACTCCATCGGTGTGGAGCTGTGCGACACCAGGCGCGACGGAACGGTCGGTCCGACGGAGCAGACGCTGGAAAACGCGGCGGAGCTGGTACGGGAGCTGATGGAGCGCTATGATGTGCCGCCGGAGCGCGTCATCCGCCACTTTGACGTGACGGGGAAAAACTGTCCGGCATACTGGGTGCGCGAGCCGGAGGGCTTTGCGGCATTCAAAAAACGGGTGACAGAGGGAGCGGAAATGGTAGAAAAAAGTGAGATCATTCTGGATGGACGGCGCGTGCCGGTGGAACGGATTCTGAAAAACGGCGTGAATTATATCAAGATCCGCGATCTGGCCGCGGCGCTGGGTCTGGAGGTCGGATTTGAGGGAAGCGTGGCGAAGCTCAGTCACAGAGGAAAGGAATAGGAGGGGGACGCGCCGCTGTCGGCCCTTGTGTCCGGATTCACCGGAGGTATCATACCGCGCCAAAGGCGCGGGAAGCGTTTCAACCCCTTTTTCTTTCCCAGCGCGGGAAAGAAAAAGCCGTTGACGGTAAAAAGAAAGGGGCGGCAAAGGGGGAT
>CAKUJN010000104.1 GCA_934661735.1 uncultured Oscillospiraceae bacterium | reverse complement strand
ACAATCCGATTCGTTTCCAGCGTCTCTTTTTGCATACTTTTTCTGACAAGCCAGAAAAAGTATGCCCGCGGAGCGACAGTTGCGGTGTCACCGCAAACTCGGCGCCTCCGGTGAATCCGGATAAGAGGGCCGACAGGGTCGTCGCCCCTGTGTGAATACCATGCTCTTTCCCGCCGGATTGACGCTTTCACCTGTCCCCGGACAAATCGGATATCGCCGCAACCACCCCGTGCCCGACAAAGTCAACATGGTCAGACGCGTCGTTTTTGCCGCCAAACATCGTATTTGCGCCAACGGCAATATGAAAAGTCCCCGCCATCTTTTCGTCCAGCAAGGTATATCCGCACAAATCCGTGACATTGGGATTCATGCCGAGGCCCAGTTCACAGACGATCCGGTTTTCTCTCGGCACTTCGGCAAAATGCCTTGCAATTTCCGCGTGGCTGCTGCCTGAAACCTCGCCGTTTACAATCTGCAATGTCACATCCGTGTATTGCACATCATCCAGATAGAACGTTTCAAAGAACACGTTTCCATTGGTTTTCCCTTCCACGGGAGCAATATAGATCTCGCCGCAGGGAAGATCACCCTCGCCGGCGTCAATCACCCACGTGCGTCCGGTCAGATCCAGATGCAGCACGCACGCATCCCCCGTATGGACAGCCACCTGCCCGATCCCGATAAACCGTTCCATTTCGCGCCTGCATGCGGTGCCGACGGCGTCATAGTCAATATCATACGCGCGGTTTATGCGCCGGATATAGTCCTGCGGGTCAAGGCCGGATTCCTCCGCGTTGGCCTCTGTCGGGATGCGGATCTGCGCAAAGCGCCTGCACATCACCAGCCTGTTAAAGAGCTGTGAGACATATCGGCGATACAGCTCCATCTGTTCCTCTTCGATTTTATATCCAAGGATGACCGGCTGATAGGCAAACACATCCAATACAGCATCAAATTTGAAAAACAGCTCAAAATACCGGTCGTCAAAGCAGCTTTCCTTTGCTGCCGTAAAGATTTCCCGATTGATCGAACGGGCCTGCTGCAAAAGAACAGGCGTTGCACCCATCGCGGCAACGGCCGCAATAAACTGATTTGCAACGCGCTTATCCGCATCCTCGCCCCAAAAGTGAATGAGAATCAGCTCTCCGGCAGAGACGCCGCTTGCTTTTACAATTCTGGATATCGTCTCGTTATTCATTCTCCTACCTCCGCTTTTCCGTATGATTGACCGGTTTCATAAAACGGCCGTTGTTATCGGAATGCCCTGTTTTTTCCTTACCATGCGCGCTTTCGCATCTGTCCGCGTGAAGCCACAGCACAACCGAGCCGGACAGCACAGCGGCGCGGTATATGTTTGCGGGCACATCGCCTGGGAACGAATCGAAAAGCGCGTTCCAGTCATAGACCGCGCCGATCGCATTCACGAACGCGTGATAAACCGCGCATGCCATGACGCTCTTTGTCGCCCTGTAAAGCGCAGCCAGCGCAAACGCCCAGATGAGGATGTTGACGCTGAAGCCGAGAAAGCTGTCGCCGTAGTGATTTGCCGTAGGGTCCAGCCACTGATCAACGTGCCAGACGGCCCAGACGGCGGCGGTTATCAGAACGCTGAACGGGTATTTCATCCGCTTTTCCAGCTCCGGCTGCAAAAAGCCGCGCCAGCCCGCCTCCTCCGCAATCCCGACAAACGGAATCATCACGACGAACCCGAGCGGCAGCAGATACCACGGCGCGCCGTTCGGCCGCCCGCGCAGCAGCGCAAAGACCAGCGCCGCAAGGCAGAAGCCCGCGGTCAGCAGCGCGGCTTTCCACCTGTTTCCCGTATCAAACAGCCGCCTGAAAAACGCCCGCAGGCTGATTTTCTCCCGACAAAGCGCCAGAATCAG
Source organism: uncultured Oscillospiraceae bacterium (assembly GCA_934661735.1). Lineage (GTDB taxonomy): Bacteria > Bacillota > Clostridia > Oscillospirales > Oscillospiraceae > CAG-170. Next base: position 4,646 of record CAKUJN010000104.1, on the reverse strand, counting down.
AACCGACTAGAACGGTGCAGGCGTGGAAAACGCCATGCCGATGACCGCATAGGCCAGATAGCCCGCCGTGATTTTTCCTGTCTGCGCATACGCAATGGAACAGGGCTTCAGCCAGAAATTCAGCGTTACAAAGGTAAACGCCCAGAAGGCCAGAATCAGCGCCAGATACAGAAGAATGCGCTTCGCGCCCTCCCTGGATTCGTCCATTACCGCGTCCCGTTTTCCCGCAGCTCCGCGCCATAGCGGCACAGCAGCGCACCGAGAATGAACATCACGCCCAGCACAATGCCCGCGTCATTGTCAAACAGCACGTCCATGGCAGAGGCCGTTTCCACCTGCATGAAGCCGGCGATCAGCCCCTCGGCCACGCTGCCGAGCACGGCGCAGCCGGCGGGAATCACAAGCGTCAGAATGCCAAGACGCGTCAGCTCCTTCGCCCCGTCATGGGTAAACGGCGTTCCGGCGTCCAGCGCATGCCGGAAATATGTCTCCGCGAATTTTGCCAGAACCGCCTCTCCGCGCAGACAATTGTCCATCCCGCAAGCACCGTGCTGACGCTTTTCAGATCGCTGCCGTCGAATCCGGGCAGGATGCCGTGCAGCGTTACGCCGCCCCATTTTACAACCGCGCCGCTTCCGAATGCCGCGCTGAGCAGCCCCGCGGCGCAGCCGCAGACGCCGATCACAGCGAAAATAAACGCGATTTTACTTAAAATTTTTGCAATTTTTGCGAGTTTTTGAAGAGTTTTCAGCGATTTCATCGTCATTTTTTCTCCTTATTTTTGTGTTTTCGTTCTGTTTTTACGGTTTCAGCCGCAATTCTGCATGCCCAGCGCGGCCTCTGCAGGCTGTTCCGGACACCGTATTTTTTAGTCTCCGTTTTTCCGGTTTCTGAAATTCAGGGCCGCGGCCAGGCAGCCGAGGGCTCCCGCCCAGACCGACGCGGCATAAAGCCAGCGTCCCACGATACCGAAAACCGCGCCCGCGAGCAGCAGAAGAATCCCCGCCGTCACCAGCAATCTGGCTGTCTTTTCCATGATGCTCCGTTCTCCCTTTCCATGTTGCTCCATATTGTTTTCAAATGCCCTCCGCCGCGCGTAAAATGGCAGGCATATTCTTCAGCAGGCCGTTGGCCAGCCGCGCCTGCCGCAGGTAGATTTCCCGATTTGCCGCGCGGGAGGCATAATACTGTCCGTAGTAATCGCAGACGGCAATCTGATAGAAGTACAGCCGCCAGATATTTTCCAGATCACAGGCATTCAGGGTCCCGTACCGGCAGTATGCCTCGACGCAGCGCGCAAAAAGCCGCCGGTCCAGCCGTCCCTCCGCGCAGCACGGCGCGCCGTAGGCAAACGAGCGCGTCAGCTCCCAGATTACGGGGTGCACACAGGCGGCTGTCCAGTCGATTACGGCGGTGAGCCGGCCGCTTTCGCATATAAACTGACTGAGATAATAATCGCCGTGCGTATTGCGGCATGTCAGGCGCGCAGGGTCAGGCTCCTATGCCGGAAAGCGCTCCATAAGCCCGATGCGCCATTCCAGCTCCGCCGCGCTCTGCGCGTCGCCCAGACGGCGCGCCGTTTCCAGCGACCACCGGTACGACTCCGCCGCGCGCCGCGGCGTCATGTTTGCAAAAAAGGCCGCGCCGATGCCCTCGGACAGCGCGGGATATGCCCGCAGCACCTGATGGATTTTTCCCAGCAGCTCAGAGGACTCCAGCAGGAGCTCCTCCGGCGCGCAGTTCCACGCCGGCGTGTATCCGGAAAAGCGGCGCTGCACTGTAAAAACGCGGCCGTCCGCGTCCGCCGAGAGGAAGCTTCCATCACGGTTTTTCAGAGAATCACAGGCCGGAATGCCGTTTTCGCGCAGAAAAACACACAGCTCCGGTTCCAGCTCCGGATGATTGACCACGCTTTTGTCCGGAAGCTTCAGGACATAGTCTCCCTCGTCACAGCGAAGAAACCATGTTTCGGAGCCCGCGCCGGACGAAGCTCTGCGCGCCGCGCGGAGATGCAGGCCGTATTGCGTCTGCAAAAGCGTCTCAAACATGGCTCCGGATAAATTCCGCAAGCGGCGGTATGCTTTCCGCGCGCCAGTAGCGGCTGCAATCCGCCGTCCGGTTCAGAAGGCGATTGTTGTACAGCTCACGCCGGAGCGACGCGTGGTCGCGGGGCAGCGCCCATTCGTCCAGCAGATCGTTGATCTCCGGCTCGGTATACTGCCGTCCGGCATTGATTTTTCCGGCCAGATACCACAGCGCCAGAAGCTTTTTCCGGTGCTTCGCCGGAATGGCGGTCAGGCGGCCCTGTTCGTCCAGAAACGGCCGCAGCTCGGACAGTTCATTCTTTTCTTCCATACAGCCTCACTCCCTGCAGCATTGCTCGGATTTCCGCCAGCGTCTGCGCCTCCACCGCCGCGTCCATGCAGGTGCGCACATAAAACCGCCCGTCCCGCCAGCCGGAAAACCGGAGGTAGCGCGCATGCGCGGCCATGGCCTCCAGCAGCCGGTTTTCCTCATAGCGCGGCGTACACGCGGCCGGCGTAGATACCGGTCAGATACGGATACGTCGTGTACATGCGCAGGTCGGTGCGGCTGTCCAGACTCATCAGAAGCAGCGGGAACGTGCCGGCGCAGCCGGATTCCACGACGAGAATCCGCTCCGCGTCAATCTGCGCCAGCATGGCGCGGAGCGTTTCTGCCGCCGCCGGACAGCTTTCAACCGCCCTGCGCATCTCCGGAAAACCGCGCGCCGGAATGCTGTAAAGTCCGTGCAGCCGGCCTCCAGCGCGCGGTAGACCGCAGCTCTGAGTGTGTCGTCCGCGTTCTGCGCGCCGGTCAGCGCGGCAAGCGCTCTCCGGCTGAGCAGCCACGGGCTGGCACGCTCCCCGCTCCGCGCGGAATGGTACACAAACGGCAGAAGCGTGTCGCGCAGAAGAAAGATGTACGCCGTGCCGTCGTCATATCCGACCCATTCACAGAACCGGCGCAGCCTCTCCGCAAGCGGCACGCAGGCCGCCTCCGTCCCCGCCGCGGCACGCACCGCCCGTGCAATCGCACATCGCAGCTCCGTATCCTGCGCCGCATAGCTCAGGCCGCCATCCGGACACCCGTCCGGCGCCGCAAACGGCTCGGCATGATTCCGGTGCAAATACGCCCGCAGCCTTGACACCCCGCCAAACGCCCGCTCAAACGCCCCGCTCAGCTCTGTATAGCCCTCGTCTGTGAGATCGTCCAGCATCCGCAGAAGCCGTCGGGCGTCGTATATATGCTCCCGCGTCGCGGGGGTGTTTTCCAGCTCCCGCAGCGCGTCACGATAAAAGCGCAGATTGTACGAAAGAAAGCCCGTTTTCCTCACCCCCGAAAAATGACGCAGAGCGAGCCTGTTTTTCATCAGGTTCCGCTCTGCGTCTCTGCGTCCGGCGTATCATAATATTCTGTTTTGCAGTTGTGCGCCAAAATCAGAAACGTCCGTTTGCATTTCGGGCAGAACAGCGGAAAATTTTCCAGAATCGTATCTCTCCGGATCTGCGTTCGGGTCTTTCCACAGCACACCGGACACAGAATCCACTGCGTTTCGCTGGGGCTCATCGCGCGTCTCCCGCTCCGGCCTTTACCAGAAGCATCATCGCCTGAAATTCGGTGGAGAGCATCCGTCCGAGCTTTTCCTCGGAAAAATGGCACACTCGCGTGGCGCACAGCGCGCCGACCCCGAAGGTGTAAATCCAGACGTTTTCAAAAAGAAGGCGGGCCTGTTCCTCGCTCACGCTGTATTCGCTGCGGATAAGATCGATACATGTTTCCGCGGTGGGGCCGAGCTCGCCGAACACGTCGTCAAAGCTGACGGCGCTGCGGTTTTCCTGCATGAAAAGAAGCTGGTAGAGCTTCGGCTCCTTTGCACCGAAGAGCACCATCTGCATTCCCACCTGCTTGAACAGCGGCATGTCGGGCAGGCGCTGCTCCGCAAAGCTTTCAAAGCGGCGCATGGCGGCGTCGCGCACGGCGTCCTGAACCTCCTTCATGCTGCTGAACACGGTGAAAATCGGGCGGGCAGAGCTTCCGAGCGCACTGCCCAGCTCCTTGGCCGTCAGCGCCTCGACGCCCTTGCGCGATACAACGTCCAGCGCGGTCTGCACAATTTCCTCTTTTGTGAATTTCGGCTTCGGCGGCATGCGCATCCTCTCCTTGAATTAAAATGTTCGTTTTGAAATGTTCGTTCTGAATTGAGCGTTTTTAATTATAGCCGCACATGGCCGCGTTGTCAAGCAGAAACCGGAAAAAGGAAATCCGCAGCCATACAGCGGCTGCGAATCTGAGGCAGAACACGGCAGAACGCGCGTCGCAAGCGATATGATGCCAGCGGTGTGCTTGTTGTCCAAATCCCACGGAACAACGGCCAAACTGAAAAAACAAATTCGCAACCCAGCAAAGCGGTTGCGAATTTGAAGCGAGGAGCAGCAGAATGAGCGCGAGATGAGCTTTTATGCGAAACATAAAAGCTCGTCGCAAGCGATATGGCGCTTGCGACGAGCTGGTGCCGGTGACGGGACTCGAACCCGTACAGTGTTTCCACCGAGGGATTTTAAGACTTCGACCGAATCCAGAAGAGAAAAGACCTACGAGGAAGTCAATGCCAAAAATCCTTGTGA
>CAKUJN010000103.1 GCA_934661735.1 uncultured Oscillospiraceae bacterium | reverse complement strand
GCACCCGCAAGGGGTGGGCCGCATCCGTAGCGCTCCTTCGTCGCTGACGGCTGCGCTCGCCATCGGCCCCTACAAACATATCCGAAATCGGGTTCGGGCGGACAGAGTCGCCCGCCCCTACAAGGATTTACAATAGAACACAAATATTGTGCACCATCGGCGAATTCGTAGATGCGCTGTTATTTCCACGGCAGTGTGTTTTACCATCTTTCTTGCGTGGAAACTGTTTCCGATGGGAGCGTTGTTTCCACGCAGGCGGCGCTGTAGTGTAGCTTTGCAGAGAAATTCTCGTGTGCTGGCCGCAGCGTTCTTCGACGGGCTCGTTCTGTGGCACCGCGGTACAACCCGATTCGCATCCAGCGCCTCTTTTCTCCCCATTCTTTTCTGGCAAGGCAGAAAAGAATGGGCCCGCGGAGCGACAGCTGCGGTGTTGCCGCATCAACGGAAGTCCGGTGAATCCGGACCGGTCTTTGTCATCCAGATTTTTATCAACAACCATCTGTGGATGTTTATGTTTACACTGTGGACAACTGTTGAACGACTGTTTCACAAAATGACCTGTTGAAAAGCGTCTGATTTTTTCACAACCGCCTGTTTATAAAAACTCCCTGTCATTTCAGGGAAAAATCAGGTTTTCCACATAAGTTTTCCCTACGACTGCTTACTACTAAAATATCCTTTCTTTCCTTTCAGAAAGAAGAAAAGAGGAGATCACTATGAAATTTACCTGTGAAAAAGCGCTGCTCGTCTCCGCGATCTCCGTCGCGTCCAGAACGGTCGCGCCGAAAAGCGCCATCACCGCGCTCGAGGGCATTCTGGTCAAGGCCGGAACGCGCGTGATGCTGACCGGCTACAATCTGGAAACCGGCATCACCGTCGGCGTGCCGGCCGATATCACGGAGGAAGGCGAGTGCATCATGCCCGCGCGTCTGTTCTTCGATATCATCCGTAAGCTGCCGGACGATATGGTTTCGATCAGCGTGGACGAAAAGCTCCGCGTCTCCATCCGTGGCGGCATCTCCTCGTTCAGCATCACCGCCACTGCCGCCGACGATTATCCCGAGCTTCCCGACGTGGAATCGGAAAAGGGCATCGGCGTGCCGCAGCGCGAGCTGAAGGAAATGATCTCCGGCACCATCTTCTCGGCCAGCGAAAATCTGGCGCGGCCAATTCACACGGGCTGCCTGTTTGAAATCTGCAACGAATCGGTCACGGTTGTGGCCGTGGACGGCTACCGGCTGGCGCTGCGCCGCTGGTTCGCGGATGAGCCGCTGGAACGGACGCTGAAATTCGTCGCGCCGGCCGCCGCACTGAAAGAGGTCGAAAAGATTCTCTCCGACACCGACGACAAGGCGCAGATCTATGTCGGCAGCAAACATATTCTGTTCTCCATCGGCGACGCAACACTGGTCTGCCGCGTTCTCGAGGGCGATTTTCTGGACTGGCGCCGCGTGCTGCCGCAGGACAATCCCATCCGCCTGGCCGCGAATGTCAGCCAGATCACCGATTCCATCGAGCGTGTCGGCCTGATCATCTCGGAAAAGATCAAAAGCCCCGTTCGCTGCACATTCGGAGACAACACGGCGGACTTCCGCACCGTCTCCACCATCGGCGAGGCGCACGACGTCTGCCCCATCGCCGGCGACGGCAAGGAGCTGGAAATCGGCTTCAACTGCCGGTATCTGCTGGACGCGCTGCGCGCCGTCCCGACCAGCGAGGTTTCGCTGGAGCTGATCAACGGACTGAGCCCCATTGTCCTCAATCCGTGCGACGACAGCAAAAAATACAGCTATATGGTTCTGCCGGTGCGGCTGAAGGCGGGAGAATGAGATGAAGGTACGCGTCACAAAAAAGGTTTCCGACCGCGCGGTTGAAATCCCGATTCATACGGAATACATCACGCTTCAGGACTTTCTGAAATTCGCCAACGCCGTCGAATCCGGCGGCATGGCAAAGAACATGATTCAGAACGGACAGGTCCGGCTCAACGGCGAAATCTGCACGCAGCGCGGCAGAAAGCTGCGCGCGGGCGACCGCGTGGAATATCTGCATCAGCTCTACGCCGTCACGCAGGAGCAGGCATGAGACTCGAGCGTCTGAAGCTGTACGATTTCCGCAACTACGAACAGCTTGAGCTGGAGCTGGACGCGGGCGTCAATCTGATTCTGGGCGAAAACGCGCAGGGAAAGACCAACCTGCTGGAATCCATCGGGTATCTGTCCACCGGTAAAAGCTTCCGCACGACGCGGCCGCAGGAGCTGATCCGCTTCGGCGCGGATTTTGCCGACCTGAACGCGCAGATTTTTTCACAGGGGCGCGAGCAGACGCTTCGCGCCGTTCTGTTCGCCGCAAGGCGGCCAAGACAGCTCTACATCGGCGGCGTAAAGCAAAAGACGGCGGCGGCCCTCTCCGGCCTTCTGACGACGGTTCTGTTCTGTCCGGAGGAGCTTCAGGTACTCAAGGGCGGTGCGGCGGGACGCCGGCGGCTGATCGACACGGCACTGTGCCAGCTCCGTCCGAACTATGCGCAGGCGCTGGGCGAGTATCAGAAGCTGCTCGACAGCAAAAGCCGGATTCTGAAGGACTGGCACGAAACGCCGTCCATTCTGGACCCGCTGCCCGAATTCAACTACCGCATGGCGCAGGTCGGCGCCGTGCTTATCCGCTACCGCGCGCGGTATCTGCAAAAGCTCGGCGAGGCGGCGGCGGAGTATCACTGCGAATTTTCCGGCGGCGGCGAGGCGCTGACGCTGGAATACCATACCGTATCGACCGTGACGGACCCCTTTGCCGAGGCCAGACAGATATTTACGCAGCTGCTTGCCCATCAGGAGCAGCACTACCGCGCGGAGCTGGACTCCGGCCAGTGCCTGACCGGCCCGCACAGGGACGATTTTGAGGCCGCAATCAACGGCACGGCCGTGCGCGCGTTCGGCTCACAGGGCCAGACGCGCACCGCGTCAATCAGTCTGAAGCTGGCCGAGCGCGAGCTGTTCCGGCGCGATACCGGCGAGGAGCCGGTGCTGCTGCTGGACGACGTGCTGTCCGAGCTGGACGCGCGGCGGCAGGATTTCGTGCTCAACCAGATCCGGAGCGGACAGGTGGTTATCACCTGCTGTGAGCTGGAACGCCTGACCGAGCTTGGCCGGACAATTCTCATCCGGAACGGACAGCTGGTAGAGCAGGTCTGAACAGGCGGAAAAAAGGAGAAAATGCCTATGTATATCCCGATCGGACTGGATCTTTCGGTCCGCGAAAGCGCCGTTGTCGGCGTATTCGATCTGGACAACACGTCGTGGTCCGGACGCACGCGCGAATTTCTCGCCGCGGCCGAGCGCAGCGGCGAGGTGGTGGAGGCGACGGACGCCCTGCCGAAATCGTTTGTCCTGACCAGTGAGTACGGGATGCAGCGCGTCTATCTGACGCGGTCGAATTCCGCCGTGCTGCAAAGGCGCATGGAACACCGGCGCACGGCAGCCGGAAATAAAGGAGCAACTCTATGACGGAAGAAATCAGAAACGAGATCGAAAATGAGATCGTAGAAACAAAATATGACGCCAGCCAGATTCAGGTGCTGGAGGGCCTTGAGGCCGTGCGCAAGCGCCCCGGCATGTACATCGGCTCAACCAGCGTATCTGGCCTGCACCATCTGGTCTATGAGATCGTCGACAATGCCATCGACGAGGCGCTGGCCGGCTACTGCAAGCACATCGTGGTCAGCATCAACGAGGGCAACACCATCACCGTCACCGACGACGGCCGCGGCATCCCCGTCGACATTCAGGCGCAGACCGGCAAGCCCGCGCTTGAGGTCGTCTATACCGTCCTGCATGCAGGCGGCAAATTCGGCGGCGGCGGCTATAAGGTTTCCGGCGGCCTGCACGGCGTGGGCGCGTCGGTCGTCAACGCCCTGTCCGAATGGCTGGAGGTCGAGGTCAGCAAGGACGGGAAAATCTATCAGATGAAGTTTTCCCGCGGCAATATCACGCAGGAAATGCGCGTTGTCGGCACCACCGACGGACACGGCACCAAGGTCACGTTCAAGCCCGACGGCCAGATGTTTGACACGCTGGAATACGACTATGAGACGCTGCATACGCGCATGCGCGAGCAGGCGTTTTTGAACGCGGGCCTGCACATCACCATCGAGGACAGACGCCCCGAGTCGCAGGACAAGCCGCTGAAGGAGCGCTATGACTCCATGTGCTATGAGGGCGGCATCCGCGAGTTTGTTTCGTGGTACAACCGCCACAAGACGCCGCTGCACCCCGAGGTCATCTACATGGCCGGCCGCAAGGACGACGCCACGGCCGAGGTCGCGCTGCAATACAACGACTCGTTCGCCGAGACAATCGTCTCCTTTGCAAACGACATTCATACGCCCGAGGGCGGCATGCACGAGGAGGGATTCAAGCGCGCGCTGACCAGCGTTCTCAACGCCTACGGTCTGAAAAAGGGCTATATCAAGCCCGATGACAAGGTCTCCGGCGACGACGTGCGCGAGGGCCTGACGGCAATCGTGTCCGTCAAGCTGACCGACGCGCAGTTTGAGGGCCAGACAAAGGCAAAGCTCGGCAACGCCTCGATGCGCGCGCTGGTCAGCTCGGTCGTCACGGCGCAGCTGACGGAATTCCTTGAGGAAAATCCGTCCGTGGGCAAGCTGATTCTGGAAAAGGCCATGATGGCCAATCGCGCCCGTGAGGCCGCGCGCAAGGCGCGCGAGGCCATCCGCCGCAAGACGGGTCTGGAATCCGGCCAGATGCCGGACAAGCTGCGCGACTGCAACGACTCGGACCCCACGCTGACCGAAATTTACATCGTCGAGGGCGATTCCGCCGGCGGCTCGGCCACACAGGGCCGTGACTCGCGCTTCCAGGCGATCCTGCCGCTCTGGGGCAAAATGCTGAACGTTGAAAAGGCCCGAGCCGACAAGGTCTACGGCAATGACAAGCTTCAGCCCGTCATCACGGCGCTCGGCGCCGGAATCGGCGACGAGTTCAACCTCGATAAGCTCCGCTATCACAAGGTCATCATCATGGCCGATGCCGACGTGGACGGCTCGCATATCCGGACGCTGCTGCTGACGTTCTTCTTCCGGTTCATGCGGCCGCTGATCGAACAGGGCTATGTCTATTCCGCCGTCCCGCCGCTCTACAAGCTCACCCGCGGCAAGACCGTCAAGGTCGCCTTTTCGGATGAACAGCGCGATCAGATGTCGGGCGAAATGCGCGGCGGCAACCCGAATGTGAAGATCGATATCTCCCGCTTCAAGGGCCTCGGTGAAATGGACCCGCACGAGCTGTGGGAGACGACCATGAATCCCGAGACGCGCACGCTGCGGCGCATCACGCTGGATGACGCCGTCGCCGCCGACCAGATTTTCACCGTCTTGATGGGCGAATCCGTCGAGCCGCGCAAGGAATTCATCGAAGAAAACGCCAAATACGTCGTGAATCTGGATATCTGATTCCGGTTTGCACCGGACTGCCATTGATGCGGCAAGGCCACAACCGTGCCTTCGGCGACCCACTTTTTCTGCCTTGCCAGAAAAAGTGGGCAAAAAGAGGCGCTTGGATGCGGATCGGATTGTACCGCAAGCCACAGAAGAACCCCGTAGAAGAACATTGCAGCCAGCACACGGGAATCTCTCTGCAAAGCTACACTACAGCGCCGCCTGCGTGGAGACAACGCTCCCATCGATAGCAGTTGCCACACAAGAAGATAGCAAAACACCCTGCCGTGGAAATGGCAGGCCATCTACGAATTCGCCGATGGTGCAGAATATTTGCGTTCTATTGTAAATGTCTGTAGGGGCCGATGCCCACATCGGCCCGCGCAGTGCACGAACAAGATTGGCCGAGTATTCCGGAAATGAGCAGAACCGAAGTTGATGCAGTCTGCCCGCAAATGCGTGTAGTACATTTGCCGGAACCGAAAGCTATCGGAACGGTCGCAATCCTGCGCCCGAATAGGGCGTTCAGGCCGCGGAGCGGCCAAAAAATCGCGCGCGTGAGCGCGCAATATAACGCGTCTCCAAGCGCATCTTTTTGCCCACTTTTTCTGGCAAGACAGAAAAAGTGGGTCTGCGAAGCAACGGTTGGGGTGTAACCACAATAGAGGCAGTCCGGTGAATCCGGACAAAAGGGCCGATGTAGGCATCGGCCCCTACAAACTGCGGCGCAGAAACGGCCACCGGAGGCACAGTTGCAGTGTTACTGCAACCGAGGCAGTCCGGTGAATCCGGACAAGCGGGCCGACAGGGTCGTCAGCCCCTACAGACTGCTATGCAGAATCGTCTGCGAAGCAACAGCTGCGGTATCACCGCAAATTCGGCACCTCCGGTGAAACCGGAAAGAGCCCCCTCCGGCGCAGCCGGAAGCATGTAAAAGCAACTCCTATCCTTGAAAAGGAGATCAGAATTCTATGGCACATAAGAAAGACTACAAGCCCGAGGACATCCGCTTCCCCGAGCAGACAATCGTGGAGTCCGAGCTGGTTCATGAGATGAAGAGCTCCTACATCGACTACGCCATGTCCGTCATTGTCGGGCGTGCGCTGCCCGATGTGCGCGACGGTCTGAAGCCCGTGCACCGGCGTATTCTCTACGCCATGTACGAGGACGGCCTGACCTCGGACAAGCCCTTCAAGAAGTCGGCCACCTGCGTCGGCGACGTGCTGGGCCGGTATCATCCGCACGGCGACGCGTCGGTCTATGACGCGATGGTCCGTCTGGCGCAGGATTTCTCCATGCGCTATCCGCTCGTCGACGGCCACGGCAACTTCGGCTCCGT
>CAKUJN010000102.1 GCA_934661735.1 uncultured Oscillospiraceae bacterium | reverse complement strand
GTGGTCGAGATGGTCTTTCAAGATCACCTTGGCGATGGATTGCAGCGCACCGATTACAGCGGAAAGCTGCATCAGAACGTCCGAGCAGTCCTCGCCTTCGTCCACCATCGCGCGGACGTGCTGCAAATGGCCAGAGGCTCGTGCCAGCCGGTTCTGGACGTATTTCGTATTTTCATGGTGGTGCGGGTGCTTGTGGCCGTCCGCATGGTCATGTTCGTGCGGATGCACATGGTCGTGGTCCTGCGTGTGTTCGTGTTCATGGAAATGCTCCTGCTCCAGTTCCTCCACATACACCACCGCCTTTCAATCCTCTGTATTTTACAAGATTTCGCGCCGCCCCGTAAGCCTCCCCGGGGGATGAAATTTTGTGCGCGGCGCAGAAATCGGAACCCCCTCCGGGGGTAACTTGTGAGATGCGCGTGTTTTTCTGGCTTGTGTTTGTTGAAATCACGATTCGAATTGTGAAAACTATCAAAAACTATTCTTCATTTTTGTGCGGATTATTCAAAACAGAAAGCCGCATCCGGTGCAGGGGATGCAAAATGCCCTCCGCGCCAGCTGCACGAAGGGCATTTGGAATGGGATCTGCTTTATTTTGCCATCAGGCGATACAGAATGGTGACGACCTGTGCGCGGGTCGCGGTAGCGGTCGGATTCAGATTGCTGCCGCTGCCCTTGACAAGTCCCTCGGAAACGGCCCAGAGCATTGCGTCAGACGCCCATGATGCGACTGTAGACGCGTCGGAGAACTTGGTAAGATCGCCGGACACAGCCGGTTTTCCGGCGTTGCGGTAAAGCATGGTGACAAGCTCCTGACGCGTGATGCTGCCGTTCGGATTCGTACCGTCGGAAACGCCCTCGTTCTTTGCCCACTCCAGCGCTTTCTGGTACCACGGGCTGCCACCGTCAACATCTGCGCCGGCTGCGCGGCCAAGCACTGCCCACAGTGCGGCGCGGGTCATGTTAGCGTCCGGACCGAAGGTTTCCTTGCCGGTGCCGTTGACGATGCTGTTCTCTCTTGCCCATTTCACGGCATCGGCGTAATAGGCCGCCGCCTTGACATCGTGGAACACCTCGTCGGTCTTTTCCAGTGAAATGCGTCCTTGGGCGCTGGCGTAACTGCTGCCGATCACACCGTTCAGCTGCTTCTGAATGTACTGCGCGACAGCGTCGCGGACCTTTACGCCGTTGCCGTTGTTGGCGTAGGCTGCGCCGGCTTCCTTGGCTTCCTTCAGCGTGTAGTAGGTGTCATTTCCATTGATCAGGAAATTGTCGCAGACAACGGCGAAGGTTGCCTTGCTGTCAAATGCCTTACCATTTACGGAGGTGATAGTCACGCGGCTGACGGAGTCTGCACGGAAGAACTTGCCGTAGGCCTCGCCAGCGTCATATTCCTTTCCGGTGTCAAGCGCGTAGGTCAGACCGGAAACCTGCGCGAAGCCCGGGCAGTTTTCCTGCTGTGAAGCTGCTTCCAAGGTTTCCAAAAGCTGCGCACCGGTCAGTTCAATGACACCAATTCCCATTGGGGAGAACGGGAGTGCCTTTAGCAGATCTGTTTCGGTGATCTCGCCGGAATACAGGAAGTTGTCGCAGTTTCCACCGTTCTGGATGGCAACGAGCGGAAGCTTCTTGTTGTATCCATCGATGTAGTTCTGTGCATACCAGCGCAGTGCGTCCGTCGTCAGATCGCCGAGATTCGTCTCGCCGTTCCAGTTCGCGGAATCCGCGCCGGTCAGGATAACATCGGAGCGGCCGACCGTTTTACCGGCAGCTGCCTTCAGCGCGGCGGCACTCTTGGCGATCTCCGCGTCGCTGCCGCTCAGATCCGGCGTGAGCGAAGTCACGGTCTTGCTGGAATTGTCAATAACATACGCGCCGACCGTTTCCGCATTGCCCGCATCAATGACAAGATCGCCGTATTCGCTGCCGCTGACACCGGCATTGGACAGGCAGACCGTCACATCCGCGTTCAGCTTTACGGGCTTCGGCTCAGAAACGCTCAGGCATCCGTCCTGCACATTCGCCGCGGCGGAGGCCGCGGTCAAACCATAAAAGCCAACCTTCAGACCGCTCTTTGTCGTAAGGACCGTACTGGCTTCGAAGGAATAGTATTCCGTTTCCGACGCGGCGTTGGCAGAAAGAACCGTGAATGTCGCAGCCGCTTTCTCCGCGCGGTTCGCCGTGACCTCGCCCTTCATGTCCTTGTTGTAGGTCAGAGCCTCTGCACCATTCTGCAGTTCAGCCTGTGTGTAGTATTTCGTGATGTTCTTGTGGTAACCGTAGCCGGTCGTGGCGTCAGCGTAACCAAATTCCGCAAGCCCCATCGCCGCAACGTCATAGCCAGCCGCGTCCATCAGGTTGTAAACGCCCAGACCGCGGTCGCTGTTCGCCGCGGCTGTGCCCTGCAGGAAGTTGCCGGCATCGGCCAGGATTACGTCTGCACCCGCGTTTTCATAGGCCGTTTTTGCAGCGGCGACCTTCGCATATACGTCCACATCACCGCGGACGTTGGCGGTAAAAAGGATCACAGTCTTGCCGGTGTAGTTCTCCGCCGCGAAAGCGGTGACAGAGCACAGGCTAAGGACCATGACCAATACCAGAAGAAGACTCAGTGCTTTTTTCATATTGTTTGATTCCTCTCTTTCACTCTGGAGTGTATCTGCGCAGATTTCTGCGTTTTTACCAATATAGCAAACCACCCTGCCTGCCGCAAGCTCCCCCGGGGGTTCCGGATCTGCATTTTTTGCGAAAAAACTTCCGGCGTTGCCGAAGCGCAGCCGGAAGCAAGTTCTTATGAAAAGCTGATGGGAATGGAACTGACGTTCAGCTCCTGCGCAGCCTTTGCAAGATCGACGTCTGTGTACCAGTCGCCGTAAAGCTGCTTGGCAAGCGCAAGCTTTGCGTAAAGTATGGTCGCCTCGTCGCCCCAGAGCGCCGAGGGAGAAACCAAAATGATCTGCTGCTCCGGAAAACGCGCCTGCACCGAGGCGCGAACGGATACCGCCTGCGACAAATCGGCGCATTTGAGGACGACCTGCGGCTTTTTCGCCTGCACCCAATCGTCTGTAACGTTGACATCGTCCCGGCTTTCCGCGATATTGAACGAGCCTGTCGCTGTGATCAGCTCGCAGTATTGCTGGGTCACGCCGTCGGTCTCCGTTTCAAAGTAGATGGAGGTCTGCTGGCAGAGATAGATCTGCTGCGTCTTGTTTTGCAGCGTAAAGGTCCAGAACGCCAGCGGATCGTATGTCCATTGTGCATAGACGGTTCGGTCCTCCGTGCCGGAAAATACGGTTTCCGGCAGGATCTGTTCGCCGCCCTCTATCTGCGTCCACCAGCCGTCAAAGTCATATCCCTCTCGCAGCGGTACGGGAAGCGAGCCAAAGCAGTCGCCGTCGCTGAGCGCCAACGTTGCATCCTTGGACTTGATCCTGCCGCCGTTCGGGTCGAAGGTCAGCGTCGCGGCGTCCCGGCGCTGCCAATGCGCGTAGAGCGTATGCGCCTGCACATCGGAAACGATTGTTTCCGGCAAAATCTGCTCTCCACCATCCGGCTGCGTCCACCAGCCGTCAAACGCATACCCGCGCCGGACGGCCTCCGGCTGCGCGCCGTAGGGCTGACCGGGCGTAACGCTTGCGGACACAGCCGCGCTGTCGCCGCCGTTCGGGTCATAGGTCACGGTAACGCCCGCCGTCAGATGCTCGGTATAGACGGCCGTGCCGGTCTGTGCCACGGATACGGAGGTATCCGGCTGTTCTGCCTGCGCGGTTTCATCCGGCTGCGGCGGCTCGTCAGGCGGCATCTCCGGCGGGGTTTCTTCCGCAGAAGATTCTTCTTTCTGCTCCTGCTCCGGCGGCTCAGACTCCTTCTGCGCGGGCGGCTGCGGTTCTTCTTCCTGCGGCGGCTGCGCGTCCTGCTGCTCCTGCAGGATCGTGTCAGCCTGCGCTGGGTCTGCGATCAGGCGCACCCGGCAGGCACACAGCGTACCAAGGATCGTCAGACATAGAAAGATCAAAAATATTCGCTTCATCAAAATTCCTCGCTCTGTCACAGTGCAAGCCAGTATGTTGTCCAAAGCCGCTGCTTTTTGGAGAGCTTCTGCCAGACGAGCGGCGCAGCAGTCTGCAAAAACGCGCGCATCTGCGCACGCTGCTGCTCGGTCATCTCGTGCGTGCTGTAAGCGGTCTCCTGCCATAACGGCAGAACCTGTAAATACTGTGCGGCGATCTCCGGCCCCAAAATCGTTTCGATTTTCTCTGAATAGCTTGCGAACGGCACATTTCCCGGCTCCAGACCGGCAAGCCGCAGCCAGCGCAGCACATAGCGGAAGCTGGCGCAGATACACACGCGCGCATCCGCATCCGAAAGTCCGGCCCGGTTTCGCTCTCGCTTCTTTTTCAGCCGGTCCAGATAAACGGACGGCACGAACAGGAGCAACAGCAACAGAATGATCACCAGCGCCGCGCGAATGGGACGGGAAAGCGGCTCTCGGTCGCCATCCAGCGTGCTTTGCATGGGCTCCTGCCGGAACGTCGGCGGTTCGCTCTGCGGCGTTTGTTCCACAGGCATATCCTGCCGCGCCGGGAGCTCGCCGTAGGCTGCCGTCTGCACGGCAAGCTGATCGCGCGCACGCTCCTCCCATGCCGAAAGCTGCGCGTTCTCCGTTTCCGGCAGAAGCAAGCAGCCAGCTGCCAGAAAGACAAATGCTGCGGCGATCGGAAGAAGCCGCCGCAGTCGCAGTCCGCCATCCTGCGGCAAAAGCGTCAGCAACAGGCTGCCCGCAAGCGCGATCAGCCAGCCGCGCTCCGGCAAAACGCCGAGATACGCCATCACGCCGCAAAGCGCGGCCAGCACAAGCGTCCGGCTGAACCGGCCGGGCAGCGTCAGAAGCTGTGCAAGCAGCAATCCGAGCAAAATTGCTGCCGTCTGTAAGCATCCGGCCTGTTCCGCCTGCGGCGCGTGAACGGGCAGCTTTTCATAGAGATAGGCCTGCTGCAATTCACTTGCGGCGAACAGCCGGTTCAGGAAAAGGCAAGCGCCGTCGCGCACGGACTCCCACAAAACCAACACAGCAACGCCAAGCAGCAGAAAGAGAGAAAGGCGGACGATACTTTGAATCTTTGCTTGCTTCGGCAGAAAACAGAGCGCCAACAGCAGCATCATGCCGGGCCCCCACGCACCGAGCAGCGTCCGGCCAAGTCCCGCCATGCTGCAAAGCGCCCCCACGCTTGCGAGATAAACGGCGGTGCAGCCGACCGCGCGGAATATGCGGTTTTCCTGTTTTGCCTGTGGCAGCCTGATATCAACGATCTGCATGGATCATCCTCACAATTCAAAATGGAGCGTCCCGGCGCGCAGCGCATCCGCGCGGAACGCGTGAGCGCGGACGCGGCCTGTTTCAGCGATCTCCGGCAAACCTTCGACATCCGGGAAAAGAATGCTCACACAGCCGGTCTGCGCGAGTTCCTCCGCCACAGGGATGTCGTTTGCTGCGATCAGCGCGATGTGCGCGTAGGAAAGCGTCAGGTGCTCCTGCAGGAACGCTGCGGTACGTTCGATCTCCGGCGCACTGCGCAGCAGCGTATGCACGGTCTGCTCCAGATCTTCCAGATCTGAAATTTCGTGCAGCGCTCTATCATAGAGCAGCGTATGCGGAAGCTCCTGCCGCAAGAGCTCCGACGAGACGGAGACCAGCGTATCTAGCATGGTGTCCAGCTGCTCCGGCGAAAGCGATCTCTCCGGCAGAAATGCCAGAAGCAGCCGGTTTTCCGCCGGCAGACCAAACTCCCGCACCATCAGCGTTCCCGTCTTTTCGGACAGCTTCCAGTGGATCTGCCGGATCGGGTCGCCCGGCACATACTCGCGGATACGGAACGTCTCGCCGGGATCATTTCCTGCTTTCTGTGCGGAATAGCTCTCGCAGTCCAGTAAAACCTCCGCCGCCTGATCCAGACAGACGGACACCGGGAAGGTCTGCGGCGGGAACAGGATCCCGGCCTGCGCGGTGCATATCCGCTTCCGGGAAAACAGTCCGAAGCAGTCAAGCTCCCGGACGTGCGTGCAGAAAAGACGCACATTTCCGCTGTGCGTTCCGGCAAGCTGCCACGAAAGCGACACCGGCTGTTTCCGGGTGGAAATTTTCATGGTCTTGGCAGAACGTTCGCCGGTGAAGGCGTTTTCGGCTTCAACTGTGAGTTCAAATTGCGCGGGCAGACCGGATGAAGAAACAGTGATCGTGCAGGACAGCGGCTCGCCGCGCACCGCGGCTTCCGGCGCAGAAAGCGTAAGCACGATCTGCCGCGGCAGCAGCAGCGGTATGGCAGACAGCAGCGGCAGCGCGGCGGCAAGCAGCACGCAGAGCGTTCCCGCGCTGTTCGCAAACAGATACAGCCCAAGCACGCCAGCCAGCAGAATGCCCCAGAGAATTCTACGGCCTGTCATACTCAAAACGCTGCGTCCGGCAGCGCAACTTCCTGCAGAAGCGTCCGCATGACGTCCTGCGCGGTGCTCTGCTGTGTCTTTGCCTGCTGGGAAAGCAGCACTCTGTGTGCGCAGACATCCGCAAAGATCTCCTGCACATCCTCCGGCAGCGTATAGTCGCGCCCGTGCAGATATGCGCAGGCCTTTGCCATTCTGGACACCGCCAGCGCACCGCGCGGACTGATCCCGAGCCGGAGCAGCGGATGCTCGCGTGAGGCCATTGCCAGCCGCGTGATATAATCAATGATCTTATCGTCCATCGCCACCCGACGAACCTCCTGCTGCATGGAAAGAAGTGCCGCTGCGTCCGCAGCCTGCTGTACCTGCTCCATGGGATTTTCCAGCTGCCGGTCGCGGATGAGCGCCATCTGGCTTTCATA
>CAKUJN010000101.1 GCA_934661735.1 uncultured Oscillospiraceae bacterium | reverse complement strand
TTCTGGCAAGACAGACGGAACCAAATTGCAAACCAGCGAAGCGTTTGCAATTTGGAGAGGACGAGCAACGGAACGGATGAGACCTGCCGCTTGCGGCGGGGCGAGGGATGTGGAGTTTGTGAGGACGAGGGTCTGCGAAGCAACAGTTGCGGTGTTGCCGCGAAAGAGGCAGTTTGGTGAATTCGGACAAGTGAGCCGACAGAGTCGCCGGCCCCTACAAGGTGCCATGCAGAATCGGCTGCGAAGCAATGACTGCGGTGTTACCGCATCAACGGCAGTCCAGCGCCAACCGGAAAGCCCCTTGCGAAACCGCGCTCTGTGCGCTAAAATAGAAGCGGGCGCGTATGCGCCGCATACGAACAAATTTCCTTGTCAGGGACGCGCGAGGCGGAGCGCCCCGTGCGGAGGCTTTTCATGCTGGACATTTCACAAAAACCATTCGGAACGCTGGACGGACGGCCCGTTTCGCTGTTTACGCTCAGCCGGCCCGACGGCATCCGCGTCAGCGTTAGCGATTACGGCTGCACCATCCAGAGCATTCTGGTGCCGGACGGCGACGGCTGGCAGCAGGTCGTGCTGGGCTATGACACGCTGGACGAATACCGGCGCGGCACGCAGATGTTCGGCGCGACCGTCGGGCCGATTGCCGATCTGGTGCGCGGCGCGTCATTCACGCTGGACGGCGAATCGGTCTGTTGGGAGAAAAACGCCGGAAACGACTGTATTCACAGCGGCGGCGCAGGCTTTCACCGCCGCCTGTGGGAATCTGAGCTGACGTCTGAGGCGCTGATTCTGCACCGCGATTTTCCGGCGGGCGATTTCGGCTATCCCGATGTGCTGCATGCCGCCGTGACCGTTTCGCTGCCTGCGCCGGACACGCTTCAGCTGGACTACCGCCTTTCCTCCGGCCGGCCGTTTGCCGCCAGCGTGACCAATCACAGCTATTTCCGCCTGAATCCGGATGCCGATATCTCCGGACAGTACCTTGAGGTGAACAGTACCTGCCGCGAACCGTTTGATTTTTCTGTGTTCCGGCCGCTTTCCGATGCGCTGACATGCGGCGCGCCGCAGATTGTACAGGCCGGCGGCGTTGATCATTTCTACCCCGTCCGCGGCGAGGGCCTCCGGACGGCGGCGCGGCTCTACTGCCCGCAGACACGGCTTCTGCTGACGTGCATGACGGATGCGCCTGGCGTGCTGGTCTATACGGCCAACGCCACGGGACAGACCGCCGGACACGGCGGCGAGGTCTATCCGCTGCATGCGGCTGTCTGTCTGGAAACCGAGGCCATCCCGAATGCGGTCAATCTGCCGGAGTATCGGCGGCAGGCCGTCCGCGCGGGTGGAGAGACCTGTGCCGCCTGCACGCGGTTTTCCTTCCGGCGATGTACGCTCCCGCTTCCGGAGACAAAATAATCATCGAACGGCTCTGACGCGATGCGTCGGAGCCGTTTTTGCGTTTCGGGGTGAAAAACGGCTTCAAAAATTGATGATTTTTTGCGATTTTTTGAAAAATCTGATGGATTTTTTTGAAAAAACAGTGGTTTTTTCGAGAAAAATTTAACCCGTTTTTCCGGTTTGCAGCGCTTTTGCGCGCTGTGGCAGCGGAAACTGCATCACTCTGCCGCGCTGGCGAAAAAAAGTATCCGCAACCCGTTGACAAATCCATGCATCGGTGTATAATTGTATACATCAATACAAGGATACGAGGAAGGGAGCGGTGTTTCATGTTGGAGATTTCCAGTAAAACCAATCTGCTTGAGCAAAATTCCTATAAATATTCGCTTCAGGACGTCAAGGAGCCGAATCTGCACCGCGACATCTACAGCTATGACACGGTGCCGAAGGTCGCCTTTAACCATCGCCGCGTGCCGATGAACATGCCGGAGGATATCTGGATCACCGACACGTCCCTGCGCGACGGCCAGCAGTCGATGGAGCCGTATACGGTCGATCAGATCGTGCGGATTTACCAGCTGCTCAGCAAGCTCGGCGGGCCATACGGTCTGATCCGCCAGACGGAATTCTTTGTCTACAGCAAAAAGGACCGCGAGGCGCTGGAAAAGTGCATGGAGCTGGGGCTGCGCTTCCCCGAGATCACGACGTGGATTCGCGCGACGAAGGACGACTTCAAAATGGTGCGCGATCTGGGTATTCAGGAGACCGGCATTCTGGTCAGCTGCAGCGACTATCACATCTTCAAGAAGATGAATATGACGCGCAAGCAGGCGATGGACTATTACCTGCAGACCGTGTCGATGGCGTTTGAGGCGGGCGTTGTGCCGCGCTGCCATCTGGAGGATATCACGCGCGCCGATTTCTATGGCTTTGTCGTGCCGTTTGTCAATGAGCTGCAAAAGCTTTCGCGCGAGGCGAAGATCCCCGTCAAGATCCGCGCCTGCGACACGATGGGCTACGGCGTGCCGTATACCGAGGTCGCGCTGCCGCGCAGCGTGCCGGGCATCATCTACGGCTTGCAGCACTATTCCGACGTGCCAAGCGAATGTCTGGAATGGCACGGCCACAACGATTTCTACAAGGGCGTGGCGAACGCGGCCACCGCGTGGCTCTACGGCGCGTGCGCCGTCAACTGCTCGCTGCTGGGCATCGGCGAGCGCACCGGCAATGTGCCGCTGGAGGCGATGGTATTTGAATACGCGTCGCTGCGCGGCTCGCTGGACGGCATGGACCCCACGGTTATCACCGAAATCGCCGATTTCTTCCGCAGGGACATCGGCTATCAGATTCCCGAAATGACGCCGCTGGTCGGCCGGAACTTCAACGTCACCAAGGCGGGCATTCACGCCGACGGTCTGCTGAAGGATGAGGAAATCTACAACGTGTTCGACACGAAAAAGCTTCTGAACCGTCCGGCGTCGGTGCAGATCGGCAAGACCTCGGGTCTGGCCGGCATTGCCTACTGGATTGATCAGAACTATGACCTGGAGGAAAAGATCGACAAGCACGACCCGCTGGTGCTGGCCATGAAGCAGTGGATTGACAAGGAATACGAGGACGGCCGTCAGACGTCGCTGACAAACCGTGAGCTGGAAAGCAAGGTTCAGGAGCTTTCCGGCGGCCGTTTGCGGAAGCTGTAAGGAGGCTGGAAATCATGGGCTATAAGACAACGTCTCTGGCAGATCAGGTCTTTGACCGTCTGGAAAATGATATCCTGTTCGGCGTATATCCGCGCGGCACGGTTCTGACCGAGCTGCGGCTGGTCGAGGAGCTGGGCGTCAGCCGGACGCCCATCCGCGAGGCGCTGCGCCGGCTGGAGCAGGAGAGGCTGATTGAGGACAGCGCGAAGGGATCGATCGTATTGGGCGTTACGCGCGAGGACCTGCTGGACATTCTGGACATCCGGCAGAACGTGGAGGGGCTGGCCGCGTATTACGCGGCGCAGAACGCCACGCCGCAGGAGCTTGAGGACATTCACCATGTGGTCGATTTGCAGGAGTTCTATTATACCAAGGGCGACACCGACCACATCCGCGAGATGGACGACCGGTTCCACGAGCTGCTGTGCCAGATGAGCCATCACACGGTTATTTTTGACACGCTGACGCCGCTGCACCGCAAGACGATGCGCTATCGCCGCGCGGCCATCGACCAGCACAAGAGCACGCACGAGGTGCTGACCGAGCACAGGGCGATACTGGAGGCGCTGGACGCGCACGACGGCTGTCTGGCGCAGGCGCGGACCGAGGAACACATTCACAACGCAAGACAGCGTATGCTGGAGAGGGCGAGGCTAAATGGGTAAGACAATTGCACAGAAAATCATCGCGGCGCATCTGGTGTCCGGCAATATGACCGCGGGTGAGGAAATCGCACTGAAGATTGATCAGACGCTGACGCAGGACGCAACGGGCACCATGGCGTATCTGGAATTTGAGACGATGGGCATTCCGCGCGTGAAAACCGAGCGGAGCGTGGCCTATGTCGATCACAACATGCTGCAATCCGGCTTTGAAAACGCGGACGATCACCGGTATATCCAGTCCGTGGCGAAAAAGCACGGCATCTGGTTCTCCCGCCCAGGCAACGGCATCTGCCATCAGGTGCATCTGGAGCGCTTTGGAAAGCCGGGCAAAACGCTGATCGGCTCGGACAGCCACACGCCCACCGGCGGCGGCATCGGCATGCTGGCGTTCGGCGCGGGCGGTCTGGATGTGGCGGTCGCGATGGGCGGCGGCGCGTATTATATCACCATGCCGAAGATGTACAAGGTCAATCTGACGGGCCATCTGCGTCCGTTTGTCACAGCGAAGGACGTGAGCCTTGAGCTGCTGCGCATTCTGTCCGTCAAGGGCGGCGTGGGCGCGATCATCGAGTGGGGCGGCGAGGGCATCGGAAGCCTGTCCGTCCCCGAGCGCGCGACCATCACGAACATGGGCACCGAGCTTGGCGCGACGACCTCCATTTTCCCGTCGGACGAGACGACGCGGGCATTTTTGAAGGCGCAGGGCCGCGAGGCGGACTATGTGCCGCTGGCAAGCGACCTAGACGCGGAATACGACCGCGTGATCGACATCGACCTGTCGGCGCTGACGCCGCTGGCGGCCTGCCCGCACAGCCCCGACAACGTAAAGCCGGTTGGCGAGCTGTCGGACATCAAGGTCGATCAGGTCTGCATCGGCTCGTGCACGAACTCGTCACTGATGGACATGCTGAAGGTGGCGGCGCTGCTCAGGGGGCGTAAAATCAGCTCCGACGTCAGCCTTTCCATCAGCCCGGGCTCAAAGCAGGTGCTGACGATGCTGGCCGACTGCGGCGCGCTGAGCGATATTCTGGCAAGCGGCGCGCGGCTGCTGGAATGCGGCTGCGGCCCGTGCATCGGCATGGGCTTCTCCCCGTCGTCCGGCGCGGTGAGCCTGCGCACCTTTAACCGCAACTTCCTCGGCCGCAGCGGCACCCGCGACGCGGGCGTGTATCTGGTTTCGCCGGAGACGGCCGTCGCCTCCGCGCTGACCGGCCATATCACCGACCCGACGACGCTGGGCGTCATGCCGGAGATTGTCATGCCCGAGCAGTTCAGGATTGACGATTCCGCCGTGCTTGCACCTGCGGATGAGGCCGAGGCCGAGCATGTCGAGGTTCTGCGCGGCCCGAACATCAAGGAGTTCCCGAAGAGCCGTCCGCTGCCGCAGGAGCTGAGCGCGCCGGTTATTCTGAAGGTCGGCGACAACATCACGACCGACCATATCATGCCGGCGGGTGCGAAGATCCTGCCCTACCGGTCGAACATTCCGTATCTGTCGAAGTTCTGCTTTGAGGTCTGCGACCCGACGTTTGCCGAGCGGGCAAAGGCCGCGGGTCAGAGCATCATCGTCGGCGGCAGCAACTATGGACAGGGCTCGTCGCGTGAGCACGCGGCGCTGGTGCCGATGTATCTGGGCGTGCGCGCCGTGCTGTGCAAGAGCTTTGCGCGCATCCATGTGGCAAATCTGATCAACGCCGGCATTCTGCCGCTGACGTTCTGCAATCCGGCAGACTATGACGCAATCACGCAGGAGAGCGTTCTGTGTCTGCACGACATTGACAGAGCGCTGGAATCGGGCGAAATGACCGTAACCGATACGACGACCGGCCGGAGCTTCCGCGCCGAATGCCGCTTTACCGAACGGCAGAGCGCAATTCTGCGCGCGGGCGGCCTTCTTCCCTATACAAAGGAGCATTGAGTATGAACAGGCAGATTGAACAGGCGTGCGCGGCGTTCCGGACGTTGCTGGAGGAGCAGCTTGCCCGCGCGGAGCGCATTGCGGAGACATCCGCACAGATGGCGGAAAAGGAAAAAACGGTTATCGGGCTGATTGACGGCGACGGCATCGGGCCGATCATCATGGAGCAGGCGGTGCGCGTGCTGAAGGCGCTGGCCGCGGACGAAATTGCGGCGGGGAAAATCGAACTGCGGCGCATCGAGGGTCTGACGATTGAAAACCGGCTGGCGCTGGGCAAATCGGTGCCGGAGGACGTGCTGGCGGCGATCAGGGAATGCGACGTGCTGCTGAAGGGACCGACCACCACGCCGAAGGGCGGCACGATGGAGAGCGCGAACGTCACGCTCCGGCGGGAGCTGGATCTGTTTGCGAACGTCCGGCCCGTCTGCCTGCCCGAGCAGGGCATCGACTGGGTGTTCTTCCGCGAGAATACCGAGGGCGAATATGTCCTTGGCAGCCGCGGCGTGACAATCGGCGACACGATGGCCGTCGATTTCAAGGTCACGACCGACGCCGGTACGCGGCGCATCGCGCGCGCGGCGTTTGATTACGCAAGGCAGAACGGAAAAACCAGCGTCAGCATCGTCACCAAGGCAAATATCATGAAAAAGACAGACGGGCGGTTCTCCGCCATCTGCCACGAAATTGCACAGGAATATCCGGAGATTACGGCGGAGGACTGGTACGTCGACATTATGGCGGCAAATCTGGTCAATCCGGAGCTTCGCGGGAAGCTTCAGGTGTTCCTGATGCCGAATCTCTACGGCGACATTCTGACGGACGAGGCCGCGCAGATTCAGGGCGGCGTCGGCACCGCCGGAAGCGCCAATATCGGCAGCCGCTACGCGATGTTTGAGGCCATCCATGGCTCCGCGCCGCGTCTGATTGAGGAGGGGCTGGGCGATTATGCCAATCCCGCCAGCATTCTCAAGGCGGAGGCCATGCTTCTGCGGCATATCGGACTGGTCGACAGGGCCGAGCGGCTGGACGCCGCCGTGCAGGCGGCCATGGACGCGGGCGGAAACCCCACCTGCCGCGCATTCGCAGATATGGTTCTGGAAAAGCTGTAAATGGAAAAGAGAGCCGCCGGAGCAATCCGGCGGCTCCCTTTTCTGCTGCGCCAGAACTTCCGTCCCCGTAGGGGGGGCGGTGCGCAGATCGGCGCGCTTGTCCGCATTCACCGGAACTGCCGTTGAATGCGGTGAGACCGCAACTGTGCCTCCGGCGGCATACTTTTTCTGGCTTGTCAGAA
>CAKUJN010000100.1 GCA_934661735.1 uncultured Oscillospiraceae bacterium | reverse complement strand
GATAGTGCACAGTATTCGCGTTCTATTGTACAATATGCTGTGCAATATCGTAATCGGCCGAGTATTCCGGAAATGAGCAGAACCGAAGTTGATGCAGTCTGTCCGCAACTGCGTGTAGTACACTTGCCGGAACCGAAAGCCATCGGAATGGTTGCAATCCTGCGCCCGAAGAGGGCGTTCAGGCCGCGGAGCGGCCAAAAATTCGCGCGCGTCAGCGCGCAATATGACGCGTCCTCAAGCGCATCTTTTTGCCTACTTTTTCTGGCGCAACAGAAAAAGTAGGCCCGCGGAGCGACGGTTGCGGCGCTGCCGCATTCAACAGCAGTCCGGTGAAACCGGACAAAAGGGCCGACAGAGTCGTCGGCACCTACAGGCTGCTGTGCAGAACACCGCCGGAAAATCAATCAGAAAGGAGAACAGGCCATGGCATTTCCGCAGGCATTTCTGGATGAACTGACCGCGCGCAATCCCATCGACGAGGTCGTCGGACAATATGTCTCCCTGACGCGCAAGGGCAGCAATCTGTTCGGGCTTTGCCCGTTTCACAGCGAAAAAACCGGCTCGTTCTCCGTAGCGCCGGACAAGGGCATCTACTACTGCTTCGGCTGCCACAAGGGCGGCGGCGTGATCAATTTCATCATGGAGATCGAGGGACTGGACTATCCCGACGCGGTGCGCTTTCTGGCAAAGCGCGCGGGCATGGAGGTTCCGGACGACCGCGCCTACGCCTCGACCTACAAAAAGCAGGAGCGCCTGTGGGCACTGAGCCGCGACGCGGCGCGCTTCTTCCACGAGCAGCTTATGGCCGAATGCGGCGGCGAGGCGCGCGCGTATCTGGTCAGACGCGGCGTGTCGCGGCAGACCGTGACGCGCTTCGGCCTCGGCTTTTCGCCGGACGAGTGGTCGGCGCTGACGGACGCGATGGTGAAAAAGGGCTATCAGAAGCAGGAGCTTCTGGACGCGGGCCTTGCGGTCAAGTCGCAGAAGGGCGGCATTTACGACCGCTTCCGCAACCGCCTGATGTTCCCCATCATCGACGTGCGCGGAAACGTCATTGGCTTCGGCGGCCGCGTGATGGACGATTCGACGCCGAAATACCTCAACTCGCCTGAGACGATCATTTTCAACAAGCGGAAAAATCTGTTCGCCCTGAACGTGGCGAAAAAGAGCCGGCAGGGCCGCATCATTCTGGTCGAGGGCTACATGGACGCCATTTCCCTGCACCAGTACGGCTTTGACTGCGCGGTTGCGTCGCTCGGCACGTCGCTGACCGAGGAGCACGCCAATATTCTGGCGAAATACACCAGCCAGCTGGTGCTGATCTACGACGGCGACGAGGCCGGACAGAACGCCACGCGCCGCGCGATCCCGATGCTGGAAAAGGTCGGGCTTCAGGTCAGAATCCTGCGGATGCAGGGCGCGAAGGACCCCGACGAATTCCTGAAAAAATTCGGGGCCGACCGCTTCAGCCTCCTGCTGGACAAGTCCGAGAATCAGGCGGAGTACCGGCTGGAATCGCTGCGTCGGAAGTACGATCTGACACAGGACGACCAGCGTGTGCAGTTTCTGCGCGACGCGGCGGAATTTGTCGCCTCGCTCCCAAGCGCCGTCGAGCGCGAGGTCTACGGCCGCCGCGCGGCCGAAAGCGCGGGCGTCAGCTATGACGCCATGAAGCTGGAAAGCGACAAGGCGTACCGCCGCCGCGTCTCCCGCGAAAAAAAGAAGGAGGAGGCCGCCGGCT
The DNA here is from genome assembly GCA_934661735.1 of uncultured Oscillospiraceae bacterium. Classification (GTDB taxonomy): domain Bacteria; phylum Bacillota; class Clostridia; order Oscillospirales; family Oscillospiraceae; genus CAG-170. The sequence continues at coordinate 5,355 of CAKUJN010000100.1, read as the reverse complement.
ATACGCCAGCGAGACAGCAGCAGCCGCGCGTCAAAGGCGTGCGCTATGACGACGTCCGCTCGGCCATGGCCGAAGAGGGGCTCCTGCGGCTTCTGGTAAAGGAGCCGGCGCTGTTTGCCCAGACGCCGCTCGCGCCCGAGGAGCTGTCGGTCCCGCTGTTCCAGCGGGTCTACGCCGCGCTGCGCGAGCGCTATGAAACCGGCACGCCGGTTACGCTCGGCGCGCTGGAAACGCAGCTGACGGGCGAGGAGATGGCGCATCTTTCGGCGGTCATGAACAAGGACGATCAGCTGGTCAACGAGGACGCGCTGCGCGACTATGTCGGCGTGATCCGGCAGCAGTACGCGCGCCGGAATCAGGAGGGCGGCGGCGCGCTTCTGGAAATGGCCCGCAGACTCAAAGAAAAAAAAGGATACGGAGGCTGAACTATGGCAAACTATCAGGAACTTCTGGCGAAGATGGAGCTGACGGACGACGCCCGCACCAGACTGACGGCACTGCTGGAGGAAGCGAAAAAGACCGGTAAAATAGCCTCAAAGAAGCTGGTGGAGACGCTGGACGCAGTGGATGCCACCGAGGAACAGACCGAACAGTTCTACGACGTGCTTGAGGCCGCCGGTGTGGAAATCGACGTCAGCGACGTGCTGGACCTGATCGGCAAAAGTGATCTGGAAAACCCGACGCTCGGCGAGATGCAGACCATCGAGGACGAAAATCTGGCCGCGCCGCCGACCGACGAGGAGCTGGCGCACTATGACGATCTGGGCGAGGGCAGACTGGACGATCCGGTGCGCATGTACCTCAAGGAGATCGGCAAGATCAAGCTCCTGACGCCGGAGGAGGAACTGGAGCTGGCGAAAAAAATGGCCGCCGGCGACGCGGAGGCGCGCCGGCGCATGTCCGAGGCAAATCTGCGTCTGGTTGTGTCGATTGCAAAGCGCTATGTCGGCCGCGGAATGCAGCTGCTGGACCTGATTCAGGAGGGCAATCTGGGCCTGATGAAGGCGGTTGAGAAATTCGACTACACCAAGGGGTATAAATTCTCCACCTACGCGACGTGGTGGATCCGGCAGTCCATCACCCGCGCCATCGCCGACCAGGCGCGCACCATCCGCATTCCGGTGCACATGGTTGAGACAATCAACCGCGTCCTGCGCACCTCGCACAGCATGGTGCAGACGCTCGGCCGCGAGCCGACGACGCAGGAGGTTGCGGACGAGCTGCACATGGACCTGCAAAAGGTCGAGGAAATCATGAAGATTGCGCAGGAGCCGGTTTCTCTGGAAACACCGATCGGCGAGGAGGAGGACAGCCATCTGGGCGACTTCATTCAGGACGACGAGGCGTCTCAGCCGTCCGAGGAGGCGTCGTACACCCTCCTGCGCGAGCAGCTGGAGGAGGTTCTGGGGACGCTGACCGACCGCGAGCAGGAGGTTCTGCGCATGCGCTTCGGCCTGCGCGACGGCAAGCCGCACACGTTGGAGGAGGTCGGAAAGGAGTTTGACGTCACGCGCGAGCGCATCCGTCAGATCGAGTCCAAGGCCCTTCGCAAGCTGCGCCATCCGTCGCGGAGCAAAAAGCTCAGAGACTTCCTGCACTGAGCCTTTGGAGGAATTGTGCGGCAGCCGCTGAAATTACTCTTGACATTGGCTGAAAAATCCGTATCATTATCTTGTTACATAATGTGCGCAACGGAGGAATCATCATGTTTCAAAGAATCCAAGCTTATCTGGCCGCGCAGCTGGATATTCCTGCCGAGGAGATAACCCGCGACACCACGTTCGAGAGTCTGGGCATCGACTCGCTGGATACCGTCGAGATGGTCATGGATCTGGAGGAAGAGCTGGGCGTTGATCTGGAAATGGAAGAAAAGGTCAACACCGTCGGCGAACTGGTTGATTTTATTGAGTCCAGACTCGACTGAGCTCCAATTTTAATTCTTGTCAAGGCATGAACCGGCCCATGACAAGGCTGTACTACTCGGGGAGATAGCGGTGCCTTGTTACCCGCAATCCGCTACAGCGGGGAGGAATTCCCAACCGAGGGTGCGTATTGTATCGTCTGACCCATATAAGCGGCGTTGAAGATCCGGTCTTGCGCAATGGGGCTCTGTGAACCGTGTCAGGTGGGGAACCAAGCAGCACTAAGCAGACCACCCTGTGTGCCGCGAGGCAGCCGTTTCCGAGCTGGCTGTATGGGTAACGGGTGGAGTGCGCATTCGAAGAAGGGTGTACAGTCTTGTCATGGGCCGGCTTTTTACAGCCGAAATTGCCGCCGCAGGGCGCAGACCGTGCAGAGAGGAGGGCGCTTCGTGTACCAGGCGCTGTATCGCAAATACCGTCCGCAGACATTTTCCGATGTGGTCGGACAGAAAAGCGTCACCGAGACGCTCCGCGCCCAGCTGACGGGCGGCCGTCTGAGCCACGCGTACCTGTTTACCGGCACGCGCGGCACCGGCAAGACCAGCTGCGCCAAAATTCTGGCAAAGGCGGTCAACTGTGAAAATCCGCAGAACGGCGACCCGTGCAACTGCTGCCCGTCGTGCCGCGCAATCGACTCCGGAAGCTGTATGGACGTGCTGGAAATCGACGCGGCGTCAAACAACGGTGTGGACAGCGTGCGCGTGCTGCGCGACGACGCAATCTATACGCCGAGCGAGGTGCGCATGCGCGTGTACATCATCGACGAGGTGCACATGCTCTCCACCGCGGCGTTCAACGCACTTTTGAAAATCATCGAGGAGCCGCCCGAGCATCTGCTGTTCATTCTGGCCACGACCGAGCTGCACAAGGTGCCCGCGACGATTCTTTCGCGCTGCCAGCGGTTTTCGTTCCGGCGGCTGACGCAGGAGGATATCGCCTCGCGGTTGAACTATGTGGCCTATCAGGAGCGCATTGAGCTGGAGCCGGAGGCGGTTCAGCTTCTGGCGAGGCTTGCCGACGGCGCGCTGCGCGACGGACTGAGCCTGCTTGACCAGTGCGCCTCCGCCGCACCGGACGGTGCAGTGACGGAGGAGCTGGTCTGCCGGGCGCTCGGCCTTGCGGGCGAGCGGAAAACGGGCGAGCTGCTCTCCGCCGTCGCGTCGCATGACGCCGCCGGCGCGCTGGCGCTGTTTTCCGGCCTGTATGCCTCGGGCAAGGATCTGGCGGCGCTGCTGGACGAGCTGGCCTCACTGTGCCGCGATCTTCTGATGCTGAAAACCGCGCCGAAAAGCGGTCTTTCCATGCTGACGGGCGTGTGCTCCGACCGCGAGACGCTGGCGCTGAAGGACCGGTTTTCCGCAGACGAGCTTCTGCGTATGACCGCGCTGATTCAGCAGACGTCGCAGGGCTTTTCGCGCAGCGCAAGCCCGCGCATCGACACCGAGCTGTGTATTTTACAGCTGTGTCAGCCACAGCTTACAAACGATATGGCGGCGCTCAGCGCCCGCGTGGGACGGCTTGAGCAGCAGCTCGCCTCCGGCGCGGTGCTCCGTGCACCCGTGCCCGCGCAGACGGCGGGAGCGGACGACGATGACGACGACCGTCCGCCGTTCCCCGACGACGCGGATGATCCCGAACGCGGCGCTGCGGCGCCGCAGCAGCCTCTGACACCGGCGCCCAAGCCTCCGGCGCGGCAGGCGGCGCCCGCGCAGACGGCCTTCTGGCCGGAACTGGCGGCAAGCCTGCGCGAATCGCTCGGCGTGCGGGAGCGCGGCTTCTTCGCACCGAACGGGCCGATCCGGCCGATGCTGAAGGACGGCGAGCTGACGCTGGTGACGGATACGCAGTTTGTGCAGGATATTATCAAGCGGCCGGATGTGGAAAAGCTCATCCGTGAGAAGGCGGCCGCCGTGCTGGGACGACCCGTGCAGGTGCGCTTTGCGCTGCGCGGACAGGTTGCCGCGGACGGAAAGGACCCCATGGACGCGCTGGTTGCGTTCGGCGGCCGGCACGAGGATATTTTTACGATCAAATAATCGGATACAGAAGGAGAAACAGACATGGCAAAGGGCGGATATCGCGGCGGCATGCCGATGGGCATGGGCGGCAAAAACCAGATGCAGATGATGAAGCAGGCGCAGAAGATGCAGCAGGATCTTCTGAAGATGCAGGAGGAGATGGAGGCAAAGGAGTATGAGGCCACCGCGGGCGGCGGCGTCATCTCCGCGGTCGTCAGCGGCAAGCGCGAGCTGGTGCGCGTGACGATCGACCCCGAGGCGGTCGATCCCGACGATGTGGAAATGCTTCAGGATATGATCGTTGCGGCTGTCAACGAGGCCATGCGCAAGGCCGAGGCGGACTCCGCCGCGTCGATGTCCAAGCTGACCGGCGGCCTGAATCTGGGCGGCCTGTTCTGAGATGCGGGCGTTTCCCGCCGCATTGGAGCGGCTGAGCGAACAGTTTGCCCGCCTGCCCGGCATCGGCGGCAAAACTGCGCAGCGTCTGGCGTTTTACATGCTGTCGCTTCCCGAGGAGGAGGCGCAGAGCTTCGCCGCCGCGATCATCGACGCGAAAAAGACGGTGCGCCTGTGTCCGGTCTGCCAGAATCTGACCGATCAGGAGCTGTGCGCCATCTGTGCCGACGATGAGCGCGACCACAGCGAAATCTGCGTTGTGGCCGAGCCGAAGGATGTGATCGCCATGGAGCGCGCCCGCGAGTATCACGGCGTGTACCATGTGCTGCACGGCGTAATTTCCCCGCTGAACCACGTGGGACCGGATGATATCCGCATCCGCGAGCTGCTTGCGCGCGTCGGCGCGGGCGGCGTGGAGGAGGTCATCATGGCCACAAACCCCGACACCGAGGGCGAGGCTACGGCGATGTATCTGTCGCGCCTGCTGCGTCCGATCGGCGTAAAGGTCACGCGGCTGGCCTACGGCATCCCTGTGGGAAGTCAGCTGGAATATGCCGACGAGGTGACCCTCCTGCGCGCGCTGGAGGGCCGGCGGGAGATGTAAAGCCAAAGGGCCGCTGCCATGCAGCGGCCCTTTTCAATTTCCGGTTTCACCGGAACTGCCGTTTTTACAGCGACACTGTAACTGTGCCTTCGGCGACCTACTTTTTCTGTCTTGCCAGAAAAAGTAGGCAAAAAGATGCGCTTGGAGACGCGCTATATTGCGCGCTGACGCGCGCGATTTTATTTGACGCCCTCTTCGGGCGCAGGATTGCGACCGTTCCGATAGCTTTCGCTTCCGACGAATGTACTACACGCAGTTGCGGGCAGACTGCATCAATCCCGTTTCTGCTCATTTCCGGAATACCCAACCAGCTAATATCCATGCACAGCATGTTGTAGGGGCCGATGTAGGCATCGGCCCCTACAAACATTTACAATAGAACGCAAATATTCTGCACCACCGGCGAATCCGTAGA
>CAKUJN010000099.1 GCA_934661735.1 uncultured Oscillospiraceae bacterium | reverse complement strand
CCGCGCGATTGGCTTAGCCGAACGTATGCAGAGCGAAGCGTCGCTTGGAGTTTGTGAGGACGAGCCGCCGGAGGCACAGTTGCGGTGTCACCGCGAAAGAGGTAGTCCGGTGAAACCGGACAAACGGGCGGACAGAGGCGTCCGCCCCTATAGACTGCCGTGTAAAATTGCCCGCGGAGCGCCGACTGCGGGTTTTGTTTTTTCTTGTCTCCGGGCGCGGCGTGTGTTATACTATTTTTAATTTGCACGCGCGCAGGACGCGCCGCTTTGGAGAGGACGCTATGAAACTGGGAAATCTGGAAATCCGCGGACACACGATCCTCGCGCCCATGGCGGGCGTGACGGATTACGCATTCCGCACGGTCTGCGCGGAGCTGGGCGCGGCGGTGACGGTGACGGAGATGGTTTCGTCGCGGGCGCTGGTGTATCACGACCGCAAGAGCCTGAGTCTGCTGCGCAGGACGCCGGTCGGAATCTGCGGCGCGCAGATTTTCGGGAACGAACCGTCCGTCATGGCCGAGGGCGCGGCGCTGGCGCTGGAGGCGGGCGGCGCGGACTTTATTGACATCAACATGGGCTGCCCGATGCCGAAGATCGTCAACAACGGCGACGGCTGCGCGCTGATGCGCGACGTGGAGCGGGCGGCGCGGATTGTTGAGGCGGTTGTGCGGGCTGTGCCGGTGCCCGTTACGGTCAAGATGCGGCGCGGCTGGGATAAATCGAGCGAAAACTGCGTCGAGCTTGCGCGGGCGGTTGAGGCCGCGGGCGCGGCGGCGGTTGCGGTGCACGGACGGACGAAAACAATGCTCTATTCCGGTATCGCAGACTGGGACTGCATCCGCGAGGTGCGTGAGGCGGTCGGAATTCCGGTCGCGGCCAACGGCGATATTTTTGATGCGGAGGCAGCGCTGCGCTGCCGTGCGCGCACGGGCGCGCCGCTTTACATGACCGGTCGGAGCGCGTTTGGAAACCCGTGGGTGTTTGCGCAGATCGAGGCCGCGCTTGCGGGAAGGGAAATTCCGGCGCTGCCGCCGCTTCACGAGCGCGTGGAGCTTGCGCTGCGGCAGTTTCAGCTGGCGCGCGGGGACAAGGGCGAGCACATCGCGTGTCTGGAGGCCAGAAAGCACTTTGCGTGGTATCTGCGCGGCGTGCCGTACAGCGGATATTATAAGGAAAAAATTTCAGCCATTTGCACGATGGACGACATTGAGGCCATCGCAAGGGGTATTCAAAGAGATCTGAGGTGATGAAGATGCGGGAGGAGGAGCTGATCCGCCGCGCGGCACAGGGCGACGACGGCGCGTTTGAGCAGCTGGTGCTGGCGCATCAGAGACAGGTATACAATCTCTGTCTGCGCATATGCTGCAACGAGGCCGACGCGATGGATCTGTCGCAGGAGGCGTTTATCCGCGCATGGCGCGGGCTTGGGCAATATCAGTTCGGCGCGGAGTTTTCCACATGGCTCTACCGGCTGACGCGCAATGTGTGCATCGATTTTCTGCGCGCGCAGAAGCGGCGGCAGACCGTGCCGCTGCATCTCAATGACGATGAGGGCGAGACGGAGCTTCCGCTGCCGGATACGGCGGAGGGGCCGGAGGAGCGCGCCGTCGCCGGTGAGCGCCGCCGCGCGCTGGCGCAGGCGATGCAGGCGCTTTCGCCCGAGCACCGCGAGATCCTGACGCTGCGTGTGATCGAGGATCTGCCGTATGAGCAGATCGCGCAGATTCTGGGCGTGCGGACGGGTACGGTCAAATCACGGCTGGCACGCGCGAGAATTTCTCTGAAAAATATTCTGAAAAGCGGGAACCAGATGAATTTGTTTTCGTCAGAAGAAAGTGTGGAGGAGGTGACGCTGCCATGAACTGTGAACAGGCGCTTGAGGCCATGAGCGCAAGGCTGGACGGCGAGCTGGACGCACAGCAGACGCAGGCGCTGGAGGCGCATCTGGCGCAGTGTCCCGAATGCCGCCGCCTTTTTGACGAGCTGAGCCGGATCGACGGGGCGATTCCGTCGCTGGACGCCGAGGCACCGGAGGCGCTGACGGCGCGCGTGATGGAGCAGGTGCGCCGTGAGCCGCGCCGCGCCGAGCGGCGATTCCCGTGGCTGGCAGGCGCGCTGGCGGCCGCGGCAGTGGCCGCGGTGGTCATTCTGGGCGCGCTTGGCGTGCTGGAAACGCCCGGCTTCGGCCGCGGCGGGAGAACCAGTGCGTCGTTCGGCGCTGCGCTGCGCACGGACAGCCGCGGGCAGGGCTTCGGCGGAAGCGAAACGGCGGACTATGCGGCGCTTGCGGACGAATACGGCGCGCCGGTGCTGCTTGTCCGGACGGTGGGCGGAAGCCTGCCGGAGCTGGACGGTGTGCAGGGCGAGGCGCTGGGCGCGGGAACGCTGTATGCTGTCGCGCCGGAGACGCTGGATGCGATTGCCGAGACCTGCGCGGACGACGGGACGATGGAGACGGAGCTTTACACGCCGTCTGCCGGAGGGTCGGACGGGACGGCGTATGTGCTGCTGATACCGGCGGAATCCTGATACGAAAAGCCCTCTTTCTGCGGAAAGGGGGCTTTTGCGCGGCAGGGGGATGTGAACTTTTTGCCCGGCGGTTGACATACGGCGCGTTTTGTGAAAAAATATGTCCATGGAATACTACGGAAAAGCGGGGGAAGCGTATGAGCGAAAAAGCGTATCGAACCGGAAAATGCCCGAAATGTCTGGAGGAGCTGACTGTGCCGGAGGAGCTGGAGGAATTCTCCTGCATGTACTGCGGCGCGCGGCTGACGCAGAAGGATCTGGCTGCGGGCACGGCGGAGCCGGTCGAGCAGCTGGCGGAGGACGAGGGCGAGGCCGCGTTCCGCGCGGCGGCAGGACGTCTGGCCGGCTGCATCAGCGGCTATGCGGGCTATAACCGGAAAATCACCCGCGATGAGTTTGCACCGGCGTTTGAGGTGTACGAGGCGGGCTGCGCGCCGGTCCTGCGCGAGCTGGACCGTGTGATCTGCGCGCAGGAGAACCGCCGCGGCGAGCTGACGCGGCGCGCGGCAAAGCAGCTTCTGGACGATCTGGAGGCGGCATGGCGCGCGGACGACCGCTGGAAGCGCAAGGCCGCGCAGACGGGAATGCTGGAGGACGACAAGATTATCGTCGCCATTTTCCTGGTGCCGATGACGCGGCGGCTGGAGCTTTCCATCAGTGAGGATTTCTGTAAGGAGTTACAGAGCGAATGGGTTGCGCGCTATCCGAAATCGCCGTTTTTCCTGGGCGATTACGACTCGATTGCGGGCGGCTTCCGTAAAAAATTCCTGGGTCTGTGCTTCATCACCACGGCGGTGTGCGAGGCGCAGGGCCTGCCAGACGACTGTGCCGAGCTGACGGCGTTCCGCGCATTCCGCGACGGATATCTGCGCAGCTGCGACGATGGTGCGGCGCTGATTGACGAGTACTATAACATCGCCCCGGGGATTGTCTCGTGCATCAATGTGTGCGAAAACCGCGCGGAAAAATACGCGGAAATCCGCGAAAAATATCTGGACGCGTGCTACGCCGACATTCAGGCGGGACGCAATGCGCGCTGCAAGCAGCGCTATGTGCGGATGGTGCGCGAGCTGGAAAGGGAATATCTGTCCTGAACATGTCGAAGGACCGGATCAGCACCCGCGCCGGAGGTTCCGGCGCGGGTGTTTTTGCTGCGCGCACGCTTGCGCCGGCCGGTACGGCGCCTGTCATCCCAAAAAAGAAAAATTGCATCTTCGCAGAAAGTATGCTATGCTTTACAGAACCGGTACTTTTTTAATATGACACTATAATGAACGAAAGAGGCAGACTATGATGAAATTTTCCGAAATGCCCTACCGCCGTCCGTCGGTTGCGGACGTCCGCGCTGCGGCAGACCGCTGCCGTGAGCGGATTCAGAACGCCTCCTGCGCACAGGAGCAGATTGCGGCATACGACGAATTTGAAAAAATTTCGCGTTCGGCGCAGACGATGATGACCATCGCCTACATCCGCCACACGGTGGACACGCGCGATGAATTCTATGATGCGGAAAACGAATTTGCCGACGAGGCCGGTCCGCAGCTCCGCGAGATCGGACAGCAGATCGATCTGGCGATGCTGCACTCAAAGTTCCGTCCGGAGCTGGAAAAGCACTATGGAAAGCTCCTGTTTACGAATCTGGAGATCTCCGTGCGCGCGTTTTCGCCCGAGATCATGGAGCTGATGCAGGAGGAAAACCGGCTGGCGTCCCAGTATCAGAAGCTCTATGCCTCGGCCATGGTTGAGTTTGACGGACAGACGATGCCGCTGCCGAAGCTCGGGCCGTATCTGCTGAGCCCCGACAGATCTGTCCGCCGCCGCGCAATGGAGGCGCGGGCGAAGCTCCTTGACACGCACCGCGAGGAGCTGGACGACCTGTATGGAAAGCTCGTCCGCTGCCGCAACGCACAGGGCAGAAAGCTGGGCCACAAGAACTATATCCAGCTGGGCTATGACCGGCTGGGCCGCAACTGCTACGGCCCAGAGGATGTGCGCGCGTTCCGCGACCAGATTGCAAACGACATGACGCCCATCGTGGCGCAGATCAAAAAGGACCAGGCGGCGCGCATCGGCGTGGACAAGCTCTATCTCTACGACGACTCGGTCATGTTCCCCGACGGCAACGCCGCGCCCGAGGGCACGCCGGACGAGATTCTGGAGGCTGGACGGCGGATGTACCACGAGCTGAGTCCCGAGACGGCCGAGTTCATCGACGTGATGTTTGACGGCGAGCTGTTCGACGTCCTGTCCAAGGAGGGCAAGGCCCCCGGCGGCTACTGCACGGGACTGCCCGATTATCGCGTGCCGTTCATCTTCTCCAACTTCAACGCCACCGCCGGCGACGTGGACGTGCTGACGCACGAGGCCGGTCACGCATTTGCTGATTTCCGCGCGTATAAGAAGAACTATCCGGACGAGCTGCACCAGCCGAACATGGAGTCGTGCGAGTGCCACTCGATGTCGATGGAATTCCTGACGCAGGATTATCACAAGTACTTCTTCGGCGCGCAGACAAAGAAATATGAATACTATCACTGCGCCGACAGCCTGATGTTCATCCCCTACGGCTGCATGGTCGACGAGTTCCAGCATCTGATGTATGAAAACGAGGACCTGACGCCCGACCAGCGCAACGAGGTCTGGCTGAAGCTGGAAAAGAAATACCGCCCGTGGATTGATTTTGACAACCTGCCGTTCTACAGCCGCGGCGCGGGCTGGCAGCAGCAGCTGCACATCTATCTCTATCCGCTTTACTATATTGATTACTGCATGGCGCAGACCGTCGCGTTCCAGTTCTGGATCGCCTCGCTGCGGGATCGGAAGGATGCATGGGAGCGCTATCTGCGCTTCGTCGACGCGGGCGGCACCAAAACGTTTGCCGAGCTGTGCCGCGATTCGGGCATCCGCCTGCCATATGACGCGGGCTGCATCCGCGAAATCGGGACGGCTGTTTCCGGTTGGCTGGCGGAAAACCGCATTTAGTCCCCGCCGGTTTGCCGGACGGGGCGCAGTGTTGCTATAATTCACAGATTTGCGCACAATTCTTTTTCTGAAATTTGGCAGGAAAAAGTGCGCGGAAGCGGTTGCAATTATGCGTTGTCTCTGCTATGATATCGGCAACGCAGACGAACGTGCGCCGCAGACGCACACTCCGCCGCGATGCGCCGCTCTCGGCGCGCCGGACGGCGCCGCGGACACGGACCGGCCGTGAAACGTCGGACCGCGTGGACGGCTGCGGGGAAAAAACGAATCGTAATGCCGCAAAAAAATCATTTTTGTTGATTCTGCGCGGCAAATGTGCTATATTATTAGTAAAATCTGAAATGTTTCCGGCGTATTGACAGGTGTCCGCGACGGGGCAACAGATTTGGCAGAAGGAATAATTTTCTGTGTGAAATCACAGTAAATTATATATTTTTAACAGGAGGATAAAAATGAAAAAGAATCTGAAAAAGCTTTTTGCGCTGCTTCTTGTTCTGGTCATGGTTGCGTCCATGTTTGCCGGCTGCACCAGCGCCGAAAAGCCTGCAACTGAGACTCCCGCTGCGGAAACTCCCGCTGCCGAGACTCCGGCTCAGGAAGAAAAGCCCGCTGAGGAAACGCCTGCTGTCGAGACCCGTGAGAACAAGGTCATCTACGGCAGCACCACCGAAATTTCCGGTGACCTCGGCAACGCCTGGTGGACCAACAACGCCAGCGACAAGCTCGTCCGCGACCTGATCAACGACTATGACACCGTCATTTTCGATCAGTTCGGCCAGATGGTCATGAATGCGACCACCGCCGCTTCCATCGACGAGGTTGCCAATGACGACGGCACCATCACCTTCACCGTCAAGATCAACGAGGGCCTGACCTATAACAACGGCGAGCCCATCACCGCGGCTGACTATGTCGCCTATGCTCTGGTTTATTATGCTCCGGCCACCAAGGAAGCCGGTGCGACGGTCTCCTCCGACTCCATTGTCGGCGGCAACGCCTATCAGAACGGCGAGACCAAGGAGCTGGCCGGTCTCCGCCTGCTGGACGAGTACACCTACTCCATCCAGATCGCGGCTGACTACGCCAACTACTACTATGCGTTCAGCTATGCTTCTCTGGCTCCTCTGTACCTGCCGATGTACTCCTCCGCTGACCTGACCGTCAAGGACGACGGCAACGGCGCGTATCTGGACGGCGGCGAGCTGAAGGCCGACGAGATCAACGCTTCCCGTTATGTGTACGAAGGCCGTGTTGCTGCAGGCCCGTACATGATCAAGAGCCTCGACACCGGTTCTCTGACCGCTACGCTTGAGATCAACCCCAACTACAACGGCAACTTTGAAGGCGTCAAGCCCTCCATCCAGACGATCGTTATCGTCAAGGCCGAGGACGACACCATGATGGACGCGTTCAAGACCGGCGAAATCAACTTCCTGTCCCAGCTGTCCGAGGGCGACAAGATCAACGCCGCGCTCGACATGGTTGACACCGGCGACTACAGCTACTGCCACTACACCCGTAACGGCTACGGCAAGCTGATGTTCCAGTGCGACTTTGGCCCCACGCAGTTTGCTGCTGTCCGTCAGGC
>CAKUJN010000098.1 GCA_934661735.1 uncultured Oscillospiraceae bacterium | reverse complement strand
GAGGACGGCGGCGCGACCGGCATTGCCGGTACGCGCGAGAGCGACGTCAATTTGCAGATTGCGCTTCGCGCGCGCGACCTGCTGGCGTTTGCGGGCGTTCGGACGCGGATGGTGCGCGAGCAGGACACGGCGGTCTATACCGGCGAATGCCGCACAATTTCAGAAAAGAAGTCGTCCGATCTGAAAAACCGTGCAAAAATGGTGCAGGAGACGAATCACGCGCTGCTGCTGAGCATTCACCAGAATTTTTTTACGCAGCAGAAATACAGCGGCGCGCAGGTATTCTATGCGGGGACCGATGGCAGTCAGGCACTTGCGCAGCTGGCACAGGACGCGCTGCGCGAGGGCGTAGAGCCGGACAATCACCGGCAGATCAAGCGCTCACAGTCGGTGTATCTGATGGAGCACGTGGACTGTCCGGCGATTCTGGTCGAGTGCGGCTTTCTGTCCAACGCACGCGAGGAACAGCTGCTTTGCAGCGACGCACATCAGATTAAGCTGACCGCGGCGATCTGCGGCGCGGTGATCCGATATATCAGCGAAGAGGGAAGTACGAATGAAGTCTAAAACCGTATTCTACTGTAAAAACTGCGGCAATGAAACGCCGCGCTGGCAGGGGCAATGTCCCGCGTGCGGCGCGTGGAATTCCATCGTGGAGTTTGAACAGAAGTCCACGTCCGGTACAAAGGGCGCACCGCGCGCCGTATCCGGCCGCGCCGCGCCGCGGCGGCTGCGCGAGGTGGAAAGCGGCGAGGAAATCCGTTTTTCCACCGGCATGGGCGAGCTGGACCGCGTGCTTGGCGGCGGCGGCGTGCGCGGGTCGCTGATTCTGGTCGGCGGCGCGCCTGGCATCGGCAAATCGACGCTGCTGCTGCAAATCTGTGCGTATCTGGGACGGACACTGAAAATTCTGTACGTCTCCGGCGAAGAGAGCGAACGCCAGATCAAAATGCGCGCCGAACGGCTTTCGGTGGACAGCGAGAATCTGCTGGTGCTATCGGAGACGGACATCGGCGCGATTCTGGAGGCGGTACAGGAGGTCCAGCCGGACATTCTGATTGCCGACTCCATCCAGACGCTCTACAATCCCGACTCGCCGTCCACGCCTGGAAGCGTCAGTCAGGTCAAGGAATGCACCATGGCGCTGATGCAGCTGGCAAAGGGGACCGGCGTGACGGTTTTCGTGGTCGGCCACGTCAACAAGGAGGGTGCGATTGCCGGCCCGAAGGTGCTGGAGCACATGGTGGACTGCGTTTTGTATTTTGAGGGCGAGCAGGCAAGCAATTACCGCATTCTGCGTGCGGCAAAGAACCGCTTCGGCTCGACAAACGAAATCGGCGTATTTGAGATGGTTGAGCACGGTCTTGCCGAGGTGCCGAATCCATCGGAAATGCTTCTGGCGGGGCGTCCGAAGGGCGCGCCCGGCACCTGCGTCGCCTGCGCGATGGAGGGGACGCGGCCGGTGCTGGCTGAGGTGCAGGCGCTGGTTGCGCGGACAAGCTTTAACGTGCCGCGCAGGACAACCGACGGCTTTGATTTTAACCGTGCAAATCTGCTTCTGGCGGTGGCGGAAAAGCGCGGAGGACTGAATATCGGCATGTGCGACGCGTACATTAACGTCATCGGCGGGCTTCAGCTGGACGAACCGGCGGCGGATCTGGCTCTGATTCTGGCGGCGGCCTCCAGCCACCGCGACAAGCCGATAGACAGCGCCATGACGGCCATCGGCGAGGTTGGCCTGACGGGCGAGGTTCGCTCGGTCACGGCGCTTCAGCAGCGTCTGAGCGAGGCGGCCCGCCTTGGCTTTACGCGCTGCATCATCCCGCGGCACGGCACGTCGCAGATCACCGCACCGGATGGGATGGAGCTGATACGCGTGCGGAACATCCGCGAGGCGATTGAATTCACGCTGGCCTGAGCGCCGGAGAATACGGAGGAAGCAATATGGAAGCAAGAGCATTATTGAACGCGCTACATATGGCCGAGCGGCTGAAGGATGAGACGCGGCACTGCTATACCTCAAAGGGACGGCATGAGTCCGTGGCCGAACACAGCTGGCGCATCGCGCTGATGGCGATGTGGATTGCGGACGAATTTCCGGAGCTGGATATGAATAAGGTCGTCAAAATGTGCCTGATTCACGATCTGGGCGAGTGCTTTACCGGCGACATTCCAACGTTTTTGAAAACGGACGCCGATGAGGCAAGGGAGTCCGGCGAGCTGGATTCGTGGGTGCGGTCACTGCCTGAGCCGGTCAGCGGGGAAATGCGCGCGCTGTATGCGGAGATGGATGCACTGCAAACGCCGGAGGCGCGGCTTTACAAGTCGCTGGACAAGCTGGAGGCGGTGATTCAGCACAACGAATCGCCGATTGACACCTGGGAGCCGCATGAGTATGACCTGAACCGGACATACGCAATGGATATCGTGCAGTTTTCACCATATCTCAAGGGGCTTCGCGCGGAAATTCTGAAGGATACCGAGGAAAAAATCGCGGAAGCGAAGTAACCGGACAGCCGCCCTGTGGGCGGCTGTTTCTGCAAATTGGAGGTTGACAGATGTAGACCTTTGTGGTATGTTTGGTTTACAGATGTAGACGAAAGGGGTGCAGGCCATGGAAGTGCATCTCAACGCCAGCGAGTGGACCGTCATGCAGCAGCTCTGGCAGCAGGCACCGCAGACGCTGACACAGCTGATCGCCGGTTTACAGACGACAACGGACTGGTCGGCCAGTACGATCAAGACGCTCATCGCGCGCATGGCGGAAAAGGGGATCGTCCGGTTTGAGTGCGACCGGCCGCGGCAGTATTATCCGGCTGTCCGGCGCGAGGACGCGGCGTATGCAGAGACGAGGCAGCTGCTTTCACGCGCCTTCGGCGGCAATATCGGCATGTTGGTCAGCAACTTTGTCGGACGCAGCGCGCTGAGCCGTGATGAGTTGGACGAGCTGTATGAAATCCTGAGAAAGGCGGAGCAGGAGCATGCTTGATTACAACGTCCAGACAAGAATTCTGGAAATGGCCTTTGAGATTCTGGTGACCTCGTCCATCCTGATTGTGGTTCTGACGGCGCTGCGCTTTGTCCTGCGCGGGAAAATCCGTCCAAAGGTGCAGTATGCAATGTGGCTGCTGGTCGCGCTGCGGCTTTTGATGCCGGTGACTCTGACGACAAGCCGCACCAGCGTCATGAACTATGTGCCCGAGGTCACGTTCCGCGAAACGCTTCCAGCAACCCGCGGCGATTCCGCCTCTGACGTGTCAGCCGACGGCACGGAAGTATCTGAGACGCCCGCAGCCGCCGCAGAAGCAGCGCGGCGCGTCCCGACGACGCAGATTCTTCTGACGGTCTGGGCGGCCGGAACGGGCGCGGCAGCCCTGTGGATGCTGGCGCAGAATCTGGCCTTTACGGTGCGGCTGCGGCGTGTGCGCCGCCGTGTGGACGGCACGGACGCGGCGATTCCGGTATATGTTGCGGACGCTCTGCCGTCGCCGTGCCTGTTCGGTCTGTGGCATCCGGCTGTATATCTGACACCGGAGGCGCTGGACGCGGACGGAACGCCGAACCGCTATATTCTGCTGCATGAGCTGACGCATGAACAGCGCGGCGACCGGAACTGGGCGCTGGTGCGGATGGTCTGCATCGCAGTTTACTGGTTTGACCCGCTGGTCTGGCTGGCCGCGGCGCTGAACCGGCGCGACTGTGAGCTTGCGTGCGACGAGGCCGTGCTCGGGCTGCTGGGCGACGAGGCACGCGGCGAATACGGCAGGACGCTGCTGGATCTGATTTCCGGACGGCGCGCGCGGAGAAATCTCCTGTTCTGCGCGACGACAATGACATCGGGGAAGCGCACGCTGCGCGAGCGCATCTCCATGATCGCGCGCAGGCCGCGCACGGCTGTATGGGCCGCGGTGCTGGCACTGGCGCTGTGTACGGCGGCTGCCGCCTGTACGCTGACGGGGAAAGTGCAGAAGCCGTTTAACGCCGACCTGCCGGCGATGTTTATGCTGGATGGAGAGCTTCACTATCCGACCGGCGCGTATCTCAGCTGGGACGAGATCAACAATGTCATTCTGGCAGGAAAGCTCGACTCCCGTGTGAGTGGAAGCGAGCATCCGTCAAAGGACGGTCAGGCAAACTGGGAAATCAGCGACAACTACTATGGCTATCTGGACGGCCATCTGGTTCTGCGGCAGAATACAGGACGATGGAAATACTGTGACAGCTATGATCCGGCAGAGGCAGAGGAGGAGCCGTGGGCGATTTCGCATCTGCAGCACATGCTGCGGCTGGACGGAACGCTTTATTACTATTGCATGGATGAGCCGTTGACGGACGATCAGATCACACGCCTTACGCAAAAGGGCGTCATCCGCTCTGTCGTCGAAAGCACCGCGGAGCCGGCTGAAAACGAGGAGGCCAATTTTGCATGCACCGGCCAGCCCTATGGCGAGGTGGACGGACGGATTGCGCTTTTTTCCGAAAATTACGGCTGGTGCTTCTGTATATCCGCCGCGGATCGGGAGCAGAAGGCAATTGACGAGGCGCGAATGGAGACCGAGCGGCGCGAGCGCGTGCATCAGGCGGTCTGCCGGAAAATGAGCGAGGCTGTCTGGGACGAGAGCCTGAGCGAAGACGTTATCGACGCCTTCCTTGCGGAGGACGCGCGCGTAAACGGCAGGATGGGGGACGACCCGTACTATTTTGAGGCATTTGCGGCTTATCTTGAGCGCGGCGACGAGCCGGCGGCGGATGAAAAATGGACGCTTACGCTCCGTGATACCGCATGGCCGCTGGAAAAATGGAATCTTGTGTTGACCATTGCGGGAAGCGGCGGGCAGTATGAAATTTATTACTCAATCGCAGATCCCTACCCAACGATACCGGCAGCGGATTAAAAAACGCTCCGGAGCAATTCGGCTCCGGAGCGTTCGATCAATATTCGATTTCCTGATTCGCGGGCGTTTCCAGCAGCTCCGGATTTTCCAGCAGCTTTTTCAGCAGCCGGATGGTTTTGGCGTAATAGTAGCCGTCGGCCAGACGCTCGTCGATTGTCAGACCGAGATCGAGCATTTCGCGCATTTCAAACGTGCCGTCGTCGTGGAACACGGGACGCTTTGACTTTTCGCCGATGATGCAGAAGATCGAGCAGGTGCCCCAGTTTGTCAGATGATGATAGCCGCTTTTCAGCTTGATGGAGCCGAGGTTGGAGAGTACGACCGAGCAGTAATACGGGTCGGTTTCGATCAGACTGGCCGGAACGATGCCGTGGATGTCCAGCCGCGTCAGCACCCAGACGATAAACTTGCCGAGCCAGCGCGGCATGCGGTTGAACATGTCCATGCTGTCGGTGGAGGAGTCGACCTTGTGCACGTCGCGGCAGTCCATGATCTGATGGCGCAGATCCTCGTGAATGGTGTCGACGGTGCTGTCGTCCTTTGCGTGGACAACGGCCAGCGCCTCGGCAGCTTCGTCGGCAAACTGCTTTTTGACCACAAAGGAGGCGGAGACCTCATTGCGCTGATAGAAATTCTTGTTCGCAATAAACCGGTTCATCTTCGGACGGAGCGTGATCGTTTTGATCAGCGCAGCGACGATCAGATGGAACATGGTATAGCGGAACTCGGTTTCCTCCGCGTTTTTGCGCTCGAGATAGGCGTTGATGTTGGTCAGATCGATCATTTCGGAGATGTACGCCTCGTTGTCGCACCGGTTCGGGTAGATCAGCGGGGTAATGAAGTGCATCCCGTCCAGCTCACGCAGGAGCCTGCCGTCTTTGCGATCACCAAAGCGGCGTTTTGTTTTTTCCATAGCTTCCACACACCTTTTTGTTTTCTTGCAGCTTTCGCAAGCGCTGACATTATACCAAAGGCGTCCGGAAATTGCAAGTTTTTACCGGAAATGATCGAAAAATAGACGCAATTACAGAATTTTCCCGCATAAATTGCAGACAATTTGATGTTTGCTTCAAACTTTGAATTTGGAGAGGGGATTGGCCTCGGCTGCGACTTTCAGCTCGGTGCTTTCGATGTGTGTGTAAATCTGCGTCGTGTTCAGGTTCTCGTGTCCGAGAACCTCCTGAAGCGTTTTCAGATCGACGCCGTTGGAGAGCATCAGCGTCGCGGCCGTATGGCGAAGCTTGTGCGCGGAAAACTGTGTCGGGTCGATTCCGGCCTCCAGCAGGTGCTTCTTGACCAGCCGGTGAACGGCAGTGACGCTGATGCGGTTTTTGTCGCGCGAGCCGAACAGGGCGCGGTTGTCGGACAGCACGATTTTGTTGCGTTCGACGAGATACCGGTCGATTGCCTTGCGGCAGGAGGTACCCATGTAGACGATGCGCTCCTTGTTGCCCTTGCCGACAACGCGCAGACGGTCCTCGTACACGTCCGTCAGATTCAGGCCGACCAGTTCGGAGCGGCGGATGCCGCAGTTGAGGAAAATCATCAGAATGGCAAAATCCCGCGCCTGATTCGGGCCATTGACCGCGGCAAGGAGCGCTTTGGATTCCTCAAGCGTCAGATATTTCGGTAAACTTTTACGGATTCGCGGAAATTCGATATCCTTTACCGGATTCTCCGTAATCTGTTTGGTACTGGACGTCAGATACTGATAGAACGATTTGATCGCCGAGAGCTTGCGCGCACGGGCGGCGGAGCCGATACCGTGCTCGGGCGAGGCGTCGGTTTCGCGGTCGTTTGCAAGATACGACAGAAAATCAAACACCTCGGTCGAGGTAATACTACGTACAAATTCCAGATCGATATCCTTGATCGGAATATCCTCCAGCGGTGTGTTGTACGGAAGCTCCTCGCGCATCAGACGCACAAAGCGCAGAAACATGCGCAGATCAAGATAATATTCGGAAACCGTTTTTTTTGATTGACCCTTGATCGTTTCGTGATAGGATAAGAATTCCCGCAGAACCTGCGGACAGTCCTGTAGCCGTTCCATGTAAAAGCTCCAATCCGCCGGCAGCGGCCAGAATGCGCCGCCGCAGCCCTTGATAACCGGATTATAACATATATCTCCTGTTAACGCAACAAAATTTTTATTTTGTTGCGTTGTGGAAGGGCTGAATAAAAGGCTATTGAATAGCCCCTTCCCCAACGGCAGCTTACAATGTCAAGCCTGACACAGGAGCAGTATATGCG
>CAKUJN010000097.1 GCA_934661735.1 uncultured Oscillospiraceae bacterium | reverse complement strand
TGCCGCAAGGCCAAGCACCATGACGAGGGTAAGAAGCAATGCGATCAGTTTTTTCATGATTTTTCCTTCTTTCCTTATTTTTATATAAACGCTCGGGGCGCTTATACCGATTTCTGCCGCTGCGCCTCGACGGCTCTGCGCGCGGCAATGGAGTCGCGGATATTGGGGAGCATGACGACCAGGATCAGGATCGCGCCAATGATCATCAGGATCGTCTGTGAGTTAACGTTAATCAGGCCGAGGCCGTATTTCAGCAGGCCGATGGTGAAGATGGAAATGACCGTGCCGGGGAAGTTGCCCTTGCCGCCTGCCGTGGAAATGCCGCCGAGGACGACCATGGAGATGGCCTCCAGCTCATAGCCCGTGGCGATATCCCAGCGGATGGAACCCATCCACGACGCATACAGGATGGCGGACAGACCGGAGATCAGTCCCGTCATGGCATAGCAGATGATGCGGACGCGCTGAACCGGAACGCCGGAATAGAGCGCCGTGACGCGGTTAGAACCGATCGCGTAGACCTGGCGGCCAAAGACCGTTTTGTGCAGGACAAGTCCGAAGGCCGCGGCGGCCAGGCAGAATACAAGGAAAATATACGGAACCGGCCCGATGCGCGCGTAATAGATATCATAAAACCAGCGGCAGTTGTGCAGGCCGCCGGAGGACTCGCTGCCAAGGATCATCTGCGAAATGCCGCGATAGAGCGTCATGGTGCCGAGCGTCACGATCATGGGCGCAAGCTCGGTGAACTTTGCCAGAATCAGACCGTTGAGCAGGCCGCAGACAAGGCCGCAGCCCAGCGCGATGAGGATTGCCACGCCCATTGGCACGCCGCTGTTATAGCTGACGGCCATCAGCGTAGCCGAAAGCGCAACCGTGGAACCGACGGACAGGTCAATCTCACCCAGAACCAGCAGATAGGCCATGGGAAAGGCGATGAAGCCTTTGGGCAGGAACGTGCTGATGGCCGTAAACAGGCCCTGCGCGTCCAGATAATTGGGGGAAATGCTCATGTTGAAGATGTTGACCGCAAGGAACAGGACAATCAGAAGCGACTCCCAGCGGAATACGACCTGCTTCCACGAGCGCTCGCGCACGGCGAGAATGTTGCGTCTGGCTTTCATTTCCATGATCAGATCTCCCTCACTTTCAGGGTGTTGCGATCCATGGCGCGCTGGACAATCACATTGACAATGATCGCCACCAGAATGATCGCGCCCTTGATGGCGTCCTTCCAGAACTGCGAAATGCCGATCAGCGGCAGCGCCTTGCTGATGACCGCCATGGTCAGCGAGCCGAGCAGCACGCCAACTACGCTGCCCTGACCGCCGTTGAGGCTGACACCGCCGAGCACGCACGAGGCGATGGCATCCATTTCCATGCCCGCGCCCATATCGCTCATGGCCGAGGCATACAGCGCCGTGTACATCGCGCCGGTCAGACCGGCGAACGCGCCGGCGATTGTATAGACGAGAAAGCGGATGCGGCTGATGCGGATGCCGCTGACGGCGGCGGCCTCTGGGTTGGAGCCGACGGCGTAGATGCGGCGGCCAAAGGTCGTCCATTTCATGACAAAGAAGAACACGACATAGCAGACCAGCGTGATAAACACCAGATTGTTCATCAGTCCGCCGGTCAGCGTGTTCGTCTGTGCGAACTCCTTGAACGAGCTCTGGAACTGATACGCGGAGACCCATGCGCTGTCGGAGACAATATACGTCGCGCCGCGGTAGATGTTGCACATGCCGAGCGTGGCGATGATCGGCTGCACGCCGCCCTTTGAGATGATCAGGCCGACCAGCATGCCGCAGACGGTGCCGATGGCGATGGAGACAAGAAACATGACCAGCGTGCTGGAATACACGCCGTCGCGCATCATCAGCGACGCGCACATGCCCGAAAACGCCAGCGTTGCGCCGACAGAGATGTCGATGCCGCCGATGAGCAGGACGCTCATCATGCCAAGCGAAATGGTAATGGTGGTGGAGTAGTTTTTCAGCAGGTCCGCAATGGTCTTTGCCGTCAGGAAGGTGCTGTTGCGCAGCTGGATGATTACACACAGCAGCACCAGTACGGCGACAAGACTCAACTCACGCGAGCCGGAGAGCTTTTTCCAGAAGCTCCTGAAGCCATTTTTCTCTTTCATTCCGATTCCCCCTCAGCCAGATGCCGCGCCGCTGTGCTTGAGCATCGAAAGCTCCAGAATTTTCTCCTGCGTGGCCTCGGCGCGCGAAAGCTCGCCGGTCACACGGCCGTCACACATGACATATATGCGGTCGGACATACCCAGAAGCTCGGGCATTTCCGAGGAGATCATGACAATTGCAATGCCCTTCTGCGCAAGCTCGCCCATAATTCGGTAGATGGCGGCCTTTGCGCCGACGTCAACGCCCTTGGTCGGCTCATCCATGATCAGAAGCTTCAGATCGCTTGCCAGTGCTTTTGCCACGACGACCTTCTGCTGGTTGCCGCCGGAGAGCGAGCTTGCCGGATCGAATACCGTGACGGCCTTGACATCAATCTCCTCGGCCAGCTGCTTCGCTGCCTGATTTTCAATCGTCTCGCTGGTGATGCCGCCCTTCTTCGAAAACTTTCTGCCAAGCTCGGGCAGCGTGATGTTGCGTCCGATGCCCCAGTCCAAAATCAGGCCCTGATTCTGCCGGTCCTCGGTCAGAAGGCCGATACCCAGACGCATCGCGTCCTGCGGTCTGCGGATGTGAACCTCTTTTCCGTCGACAAAGACATGGCCTGCGTCGTAACGCTCCACGCCGTAGATGGTCTGTATGACCTCGGTGCGTCCGGCGCCGACCAGACCGGTCAGGCCGACGATTTCACCCGCTCGGACGTTGAAACTGACGTCGCGGAAAACGCCGGTGCGGGAAAGCCCCTCCACGCGGAGCACCTCGGCCCCCGGTGCGACCTCGGGCTTGGGAAACAGGTCGCTGACCTCGCGGCCGACCATGGCCTTGATCAGCTCCGGCGGCTGGATTTCGGCGACATTGTAGGTGCCGATGTACTGCGCGTCGCGGAACACCGTGACGCGGGAGGCCAGCCGGTACATGTCCTCCAGACGATGGGAGATGAAAATGACGGATTTTCCGTCGTCGCGGAGCTTTTCGGTAATCCGGTAAAGCTCCTCGGACTCGTTTTTGGTCAGCGCCGCCGTCGGCTCATCCATGATGATGATGCGCGCATTGGTAGACAGCGCCTTTGCGATTTCGACCATCTGCTGCTGCGCAACCGACAGCGAGCCCATGCGCGCGGTGGGCTGGAAGTCGGCATCCAGCTGGCGCAGAAGCGCACCGGCCGCCTCATTCATTTTCTTCCACTGCATGATGCCGTGCTTCCGGATCTCATGCCCCATGAAGATGTTTTCCGCAACGGTCAGATGCGGATAGCTGGTGACGTGCTGATAGATCGCGGCAATGCCGGCGTTCTGCGCGTCCAGCGGCGAGCGAAAATCGACCCGCCTGCCGTCGAGATACATTTCGCCCTCCTCCGCGCGGTGCACGCCGGTGATGACCTTGATAAACGTCGATTTGCCTGCGCCGTTTTCGCCCATCAGCGCATGGATTTCGCCGGCCCTGAGCTGAAAGCTGACCCGATTGAGCGCCTTGACGCCTGGAAAAATCTTGGTGATTCCCTTCAGCTCGAGGATGTACTGTTCCATAATGCTTCCCCCCAACCTCCGATTTCCGGACACCCGCAGAGCAGCAATGTCGCTTATTTTGCGGATGCACCGGCGACGCCTGTGCGATTCTCATTTTGCCGCCTGATTCATATGATACGAAATAGGCAAACCGATTTTAGATAAAATAACCGAAAATCGCACGGACATGTCATTGCTTTTTATTATGTTTTCTGGTATTCTGAATATAGCATCAAAGAATATGGTTTGTCTGCCAATAAAGTTGACACAAAATTCCGGTATCTTGGCATCTTGCGATTCTCAAAACATGAAAGTGGATCGGAGGAACCGAAATGGAACAGATCAAGCTCAGCTACGCATTGGATCTCGAGCCGAATTTCGTATGGCTCTCACCCACAGCAACACAGGCAGCAAAAAAATCCATTCCCTTTGTTCAGGAGCTCGGGGTATTCCCCTGTCGGGAGAAATACTATACCGAGCGTGAAATGCTACCGTCGTTTCTGATCAAATACTGCGTCTCGGGCGGCGGTATTCTGGAATACGACGGCAGAAGCTATCCGGTGCGGAGCGGACAGATCTTCTGGCTGGACTGCATGAAGCATCAGCACTATTACACCGACCCCGGCGAGGGCAGCTGGCACATCATCTGGGTACATTTCTTCGGCGGAGAATGCCGGAAGTACTATGAGCTGTTCCTCCAGCAGAACGACGGCCGGCCGGTCGTCGACACAGGCGTGGACGAAAGCGTCCGGAGCAATATCGAAATGCTGGTCGATATTTACCGCAACGCAAACGGCACGCTGACGGACGACGTGCGCGCGGCCTCGCTGCTGACGGGGATTATGTCCAGCTGCATTCTCTACGCCGACCCCAGCACCCGCCACGGCGAGCTTCCGGCCTATGTACAGACGGCGCGGGAGTATATCAACTGTCATTATGCGGAAAAAATCTCTCTGGACATTCTGGCCAGAGAGATTTCTGTCAATAAGTTCTATTTGCAGAAGCTGTTCCGCAAGAGCGTCGGTCTGTCTCCGAACGAGTATCTGACGACCGTGCGCCTTCAGGAGGCAAAGCGCCTTCTGCGCAGCACAGACCTGCCGATCAGCCGGATCGCGATGGATGTCGGCTTCGGCAGCATCGGACACTTTATCGAGCTGTTCAAGGCACGCGAGCAGATGCCGCCCAGCGTCTACCGCCGCCGCTGGTAACGGCGCGCTGGGAGAATACTCCGTTTGCGCATCCGTCAGCCGGATGTACAGACGAACAGCCTGACAAGGACATGCGTCAAATGTAAGACTGCCGCTGTATCCGGCCGATGGCCAGATACAGCGGCAGTTTTTGCAGCCTTGCGGGATTCGACAGGCGCTTCAGGCGCGGCCTCAAGTGTCCCCGCTCTGCTTTTCATCCTATAATCTGAACTTCCTGAACATATTTGCTCAACAGGTGCCGCGCGTACTCCATCTGTGCTTTATCCGGCGGTCTGACCGCTCCCATCGGATAGCTCCGACCGAGACGGTCATATTTTCCTTCGCCCAGCGTGTGATACGCAAGAAGATGCACCCGCGGAATCGCGAGCTTTGAAAAATATGCCCCCGTCCGCTGAAGCAGATCGTCATCCATATTGCACGTCGGAATCAGCGGCATACGTATCGTCACGCTTCTGCACATGCTGATCTGTTCCAGATTGTTCAGAATCAGCTCGTTTGAAACGCCCGTTAACGACTGATGCCGCACTGTATCCAGACACTTGAAATCGTACAGGAACTGATCCACGTCAGAATTCATCAGTACCTGCGTCGGCGCGAATCCCGTCGTTTCCACCGCTGTGGATATTTCTTCCTCCCTGAGCCGGCGCAGCAGCGCCTGCACAAACGCCGGCTGCGCAAAAGGCTCGCCGCCCGAAAGCGTCACGCCGCCGCCGGATTGACGGTAAAACGGCAAATCCCGTTTGCACATCTGTACAACCTGTTCGACCGTGTACATCTGTCCGACTGCATTGGCTGCGTGATAAATGCACGCCTGTGCACATGCGCCGCAATGCCGGCATTGCAAGACATGCCGGAAAATTCTCCCGTTCTGCTGCGAAATCGCGCCATACCGGCAGGCGCGTACACATTCGCCGCAGCCGGTGCAGTTTTCACTTCGGAACAGAATTTCCGGTTCAAAGGCGGTTTGTTTATGTTCTGTACAGCCGCAGCGTTTTCACAAAAGCTTCCGCGCTGTTATCGCAAAACCTCGCTGCGCAGGAAATCGCAGATATCGGCGGCCGTCGGCGGACAGCCGGAAACCGTATGCCGGAAGCCGCAGGTACAGCGCCCGACGCCGGTTTCGCCTGTTTTGCCCTGATAGCCCTGTCCGATCGCAATTTTCTGCGGCAGCTCCAGCGGGCCGTATTCCTGCTCCAGCTTGTGCAGCGCGTAAATCAGCGAGCCATAGCAGGCGCTGCACGCGGAGTCCGGCGCCGCGTAGCCGGCCAGCCGCCGGATCTGGCGGGTCGACTGCTGCGGCGCCGCGCTGCTTTCATTCAGCGCGGTGATTTTCGCCCGCGACAGGTCCGCACATCCGACGCCCATCCGCTCGGCAAGGCCGATGTATTCCACCTCGTCCACGCGATAGCCCATGCTCTGACAGACAAAGCTATCGCACAGCACAGGATCCTTGCAGCAGAAAATCCGGTTCATGGTGACCGGATTTCCGCCCTCCTCAAAATCGAGGTCGCCGCAGATGTTGTCCACCAGCACAAGTCCTCTCGGCAGAAGCGTATTGAGATTGGCAATCGGCCGGTGCAGCCCCATGGAATGAAAGCGCCGCTTTTCACTGTTCGGGATCAGGCCCTTCGCGTTTTTCAGCGCGCAGGTGATCCCCGTCTGACAATGTCCTTTCAAAACCGGCATGTTGATGAGGTAGTCCAGCGCCATCGCCTGGTCACAGACACGGATGTCCATGTCAAAGGCATGATAGCCGTGCGCGCTGTCCCTCTGCAAATCCACAAACGGAACGCCATACCGCTCGCACACGTCCCGCAGACCGCTTGTCACATAGGCCGCCGAGGTTTTCGCGCCGACCCACGAGCCCTCCAGCACGACAAGGTTTTCAAAGCCCTCCTGCCGCAGATATTCGATCACGCCGGCCACCAGCTCCGGATGCGTGGTCGCGCCGTCCGACGCAGGCGCGTCCAGAACCAGATTCGGCTTGATGCCGATCCGCAGGGAACGCGCACCGATGTCCCCCTGCAAATCAATTTCCCGCATCAGCCGGAATGCCATCTGCTGATAATCTGTCCCGTGAAGAATTACAATCTCATTTTTGTCCATGTGCCGCCGCTCCCCCTGCATGCCGGTATATTTTTGTAGCACAACCATTCTAGAGGACCGTAGAAGAAATGTCAACCTTCGCACCGGTTCTGACATGCCGCAGCGAATTCACATTACGGCGGCCATCGTCATTTGTTCGAATATGAGCGCTCTCCCCGATATGCGCGATCCTCCACATATATCATCATGCGGTTGCGCAGTACCACATAGAAAAGTATGGCAAGCATACTGCCGATTGCACC
>CAKUJN010000096.1 GCA_934661735.1 uncultured Oscillospiraceae bacterium | reverse complement strand
GCAATAGCCCGCCGGATTTTTTCCCGTCTACAGCTGCAAAAAGTCCTTCCATACCGCGATATACCGCCGCACCTGTGCGTCTGTCTCCGCCTCAGCCGCCATGCGCAGCAGCGGCTCGGTGCCGGAGAAGCGGCAGATCACCCAGCTGCCGTCCCTGAAATAGACCTTACAGCCGTCCTCGCGGCTGATGTGGTCGACGTTTTCAAACGCCGGACAGGCCATCTCCTCAAACAGATATTTCTGAAGCTCCTTTTTGCGCTCCGGTGTCATGCGCAGCGATGCCTCGGCATAGCTCAGTTCACCGTACTGCTCACAGATTTCCCGATAGAGCTGTGACAGCTTTTTACCCGTCACAGCCAGCATCTCCACCAGCAGCGCCGCGGCATAAATGCCGTCCTTGCCGGAGATGTGCCCCCTGACCGCAAGGCCGCCGGACGATTCGCCGGCGAGGATGGCGTCGGTCTCGGTCATTTTCGCCGACACCCATTTGAAGCCTACAGGAACCTCATAGCATTTCTGCCCAAGTCCCTCGGCCACGCGGTCCAGCAGCACCGTGGTCGAATTATTCCGCACACACGGCCCGCTCCATCCGCGGTATCTGACCAGATAGTAATACAGCAGCACAAGCAGCTTGTTCGGATGGACAAACTGTCCCTCGTCGTCGATCACCCCCAGCCGGTCGGCGTCGCCGTCAGTCGCAATGCCAAGATCGCAGCGATAGCGGTCCATCACCACCGCCGCCAGCGGCCCCAGCGTTTCCTCGTTCGGCGCGGGAAGCCTGCCGCCGAAGAGCGTATCGTGCCGGTCGTGGATAATTTCAAGGTCGCACCGGCAGGTCATCAATATCATGCTCAGACTTGTCTGGCTCACGCCGTACATCGGGTCCAGCGCGATGCGCAGCTGCGCGTTCTTTATCGTCTCCACGTCGATGGCCGAGAGGATACTGTCGATGTATTCATTTGTCGGGTTGTGCTCGGTGATGATACCCGCAGCCAGCGCCGCGTCATAGTCCATCGACCGGATGCTCTGCGGATCAATCTGTGCAATCTCCGCCTCGATCTGATTCGTAACCTCGCGGTCGGCGTCGCGGCCTCCAGCGGTAAACACCTTGATACCGTTATAAATGGCGGGATTGTGACTGGCCGTGACGGCAATGCCGTAGGGCATTTCGCGCTTTTTGACCATGAACATCATCAGCGGCGTCGGCGACGAGCGGTTGATCACATACGGCCGGAATCCATATTCCGCCATGACCTCTGCAGCCCAGTGCGCCGACTCCTTGGACAGAAAACGCCTGTCATAGCCGACGCAGATTTCCGCGCCGTCGTGCCCCCCTTTGTGCATCAGGCGGCACAGCCCCGCAATCAGAAGCCGGATGTTCGCCTTTGTAAACTCGTCCGCAATGACGGCTCTCCAGCCGCCGGTACCAAATTGAATCATATTTTCACCCCATAATGACTTCCGCGTGACAGACGCTCCCCGCCGGCAGAACCGGCAGAACCGCGACCGCCTTCCCGTCCGCTCTGATTTCCCGCACGCCCTTTTCCACACCGTCCGGATTCGTCACATGAATCCGGTATTCCGCTCCGCGCCACCGGCGCGTCACGGAGAATTCCTTCCAGTCTGCCGGAATGCACGGGTCGACAATGATCCCGTCAAAGTCCGGCCGCACACCCAGCAGATACTGTGTCGCAGCATAATACGCCCATCCGGCCGAGCCGGTCATAAACGGATGGTGCGCCTCGCCATAAGTGCTGTGCGCTCTGCCGGAAATAAACTGGCAGTAGGTATACGGCTCCGCCTTTCTGATCTCGATTCTATCGTTCTGCAAAACCGGACACAGCGCGTCGTAGAACTTCATGGCGCGGCTTCCGCGGCCAAGCATCGCCTCTGCGCACCATGCCCACGGGTTCGGATGGCTAAACACCGAGCCATTCTCCTTGAGCCCTGGGTAGACGCGCGTGACAAAGCCGATCGAGTCATCCGGCTTTGTAAAGCACGGCGCGTTGAGCATCAGGCCATAGGGCGTATAGAGATATTCGTCCACCGCGTCCATGGCGCGGATTCCGCGCGCACGGTCCGCTACACCGGAAACGACTGCCCAGGTATTGCTCTCCATGTGGACGCGGCCCTCCTCGTCCGCCTGCGTGCCGATTTTCCGGCCGCCGGCCGTAATGCCGCAGATATACCACTTTCCATCCCAGAGAACCGCCTCGCTCACCGCTTTTACGCACGCCGCAATCGCCTCGTACTGCGCGGCGTCGGCCTCGCGCCCCATGCGCCTTGCCAGCGCGACGAAATTCCCCAGCGCCCAGTGGTGCAGGAAGCTGACCATGGCGCTTTCGCCGCCGCCCAGATTCAGGCAGTCGTTCCAGTCGGCACGCAGCCCCCTGCAAATGCCGTTCTGTCCGACCTGACGTGCGGAAAAGTCCAGAATGCGCCGCATATGCTCATATACCGTCCCCTCGCCGCCGTCGGCGTAGGTGACGACGCTGTCGACAAAGTCAAAATCTCCCGTTTCACGCACATACTGCACAATTGCCGAAACCAGCCACAGCGCGTCGTCCGCGCACGCGTCCTTCAGTCCGTGGACAATCTGACTCTTATCCGGTGTCGGCACAACGGTCGGCGATTTGAACGACTGCTGCGGCGCGTCTTTTTCAAACCAGCGCGGCTCGAACAGGTGCAGGCCGTAGCCCTCCTTTGTCAGCGCACGCAGCAGCTCGATCAGCCGCCCGCGGCACTTTTCCGGATTGGAATGCGGCACCATCATCGCGTCCTGTGCCGTGTCCCGGTATCCAAGGCCCACGCGCCCGCCCACCTCGATAAAGGAGGTAAAGCGCGAGAACATGACGTTGATCTCGCTCTGGTACAGGTTCCAGATGTTGATTTCCGTATTCATGCCCTCGTTCGGCGTCCGGATTTGCAGGCAGTTGAGCTTGTCATCCCAGAATTTCGCAAGGCGCGCAAAATCCTCATCCGCCTTTTCCACTGTCCAGCGCGCTTTTGCGTCTTTGCCGGCCGCAATGCCGCCCTCGCCCAGCAGATACAGCAGCCTTACCTGCTCATCCGGCGCAAGCGTCAGCGCTTTTTTCAGCACGCCGCAGTGGTTGCCGCCCTTTTGATATGCGCCGCTGCATTCGCCGGTCTCCACAGCAAGCGGATTGCGCTCGGTGCGGTACGGGCCGATAAAACGGTCACGCACACACTCAAAGCCGTCCGGTTCAAAATTTGAGGTAAAGAACTGATACCCGTTTTCCTCATAATACAGATCGTTTTCAATCACGCCGCCGTCATAGCGGCTACCGGAGGCGTAAAGGCTCATCTGGAAATTCTGATTGTCCATCGGAACCTGATGGAAGCTGAACTCCAGATAGGAAAACACCGAAAGCCTCCGCACACGGCCCGAGTCGTTGCGCAGCCGCACATCCCACAGCTCGACCGACTCGTCCATGGTGACAAACAGCTTCTGCTCGGCGTGGATATCGCCGTAGTCGCAGAGATATTTCACATAGCTCAGCCCGTGGCGGCAGGAGTATTTTGCCTTGTCCTTCCCCACCGGCTGCCAGGAGATCGACCAGTATTCTCCTGTGTCGTCGTCACGGATGTAGACATAGTGCCCTGGTCCATCCATCGGCACGCCGTTCGGACGGAAGCGCGTAATCCGGTGATATTCCGGCGTTTTATAAAGCAGATACCCTCCCGCCGTGTGATTGAATACACCGTACATGTCCCCGACGCCGATATAATTCGTCCACGACACTGGCACGTCGACACGGTCGATCACATATTCCCTGTTCCGGTTGTCAAAATGACCGTACTGCATAGCTTTTCCACCTCATTTATCATCGTCTGCACGCAGAGCTCTGCCCATCTGCGCAAGAAACGCGTTGTTTTCCGTGTCCTGATCCGCCTCCCAGACAATCATGCCGCCAAGGCCGTTTTTATGAATCATATCCAGCTTTTCCTGCAACGACAGCGGGTCCTCATAGGAAATAAACCAGCGTGCGTACTTTGAGCCTTCCGCATCGTTATACATCCACGCCGCGCCGTTCTGCGCGTCATACTCCGTGTGCCATCCGCCCCCACCGCGGTCAAAGCGGCTGTCCATCACGACGCGCCCGTCCCGCTCGCAGAGCGTATAGCCGCTGACGGCCTCGGCCGCGAAGCGGCACAGCATCGTCTCATTTACCGGTGTCCGCACGGGCCGCACTGGTTCCACCGGCGCGCCGAAGACCGACTCCGGCCCGTCCGGCATGTCTTTCAGCCGCATGACCGTCCCGTAAAGCGGCGAACCGATGCAGATTTTCTCTGCCGGAACGCCCGACTGCATCAGATACGCCACCGCCTCTGCGGTTTTCGCCGCGCCGGAGGCGTGGCCGCTGACACCGTCCCATACGCCCGCCAGATCATAGCTCATAACGTTGATAAAATCCAGATACGGTACTGCCGCCGCCCAGTTCTGCCGCGCCAGCGCGCCGTCCACCGCACCCGAGGCGCATGCCGTAAGGCGCTTTTCATTTTTTCCGAACGCCGCATCTATCGCCGCGCGCAGCTCGCGCAGAAGCGTCGTAAAATTCTCCCGATCTGCGTTCTCCGACGCAAAAACGACGCAGCCTTCGTCCCCGTCCGGATCGTTCGCGTCCGCCGGACGCGAACACGCGGGGTATTCCCAGTCGATATCCAATCCGCCCAGCCACGCATAACGCCGCAGCACCGCAAGGCAGCTTTCAATAAACGACGCGCGCCCCGCCGGCTCGGCTGCCATTTCGGAAAAGAAACCGCACCGCGTCCACCCGCCGATGGAAAGCAGGATGCGCACATCCGGCCATTGCGCGTGCATCGCGGCATACTGCGCAAAATGTCCGCGCGGCAGTTCCGGTGATACTGCACTCGGTGCAGTATCCGTTTCGTCACATTCCGGATACAGCGGGACACTCCGCCACGCCGTCCGCGCGGGCATGCTGCGCATCCGCCGCTGCACTGACGTCTCCGTCGTTCCGTCCGCCGGCTCCACCGCCCAGAACGCATGGTTGATGCAGCTGACATGCTCCCACGGCAGCGCGCATACCTCGCCGCTGTGTCCGGTATTTTCCCGATTGAGATTCCATCCCGCAAAATACAGGACAACCTCTTTTTCTGCCCGCACCATGCTCCGTCCCTCCGTTTCCGGCTCTGATACTGAAATTATAGATTCCCATCCGGACAGATGCAACGGCGTTTTTCGTCTTTGACAAGCGCGGACAAAAAATGGCAACCACTGCCGTCCGCCCGCCGTGCCGTTTTTCCTCCGGCTGTGCTATAATCATACTTACAGAAAAGCCGCCGTGCGGCTTATCCGCGAAAATACCGGAACCGGAGGTCTTGCCATGCTTGTCCGCCCCGTTGCCGACGCCGAGCGTCCCGCCGCCGAGCTTTTTGCCGTCGCGTTTGAATCACCACTTGACCGTTCCACACTGCCAGCGCCCGAACGGAACCGTCCGCAGATCTGGGCAGCGTTTTCAGACGCCGGCGAGATGATGAGCACAATTTATATCACGGATTTTGCCGTCCAATTTGATGGCGCGGTCTGCAAAACGGGCGGCATCGGTGGCGTTGCAT
The DNA here is from genome assembly GCA_934661735.1 of uncultured Oscillospiraceae bacterium. Lineage (GTDB taxonomy): Bacteria > Bacillota > Clostridia > Oscillospirales > Oscillospiraceae > CAG-170. The sequence goes on along the minus strand of CAKUJN010000096.1, from coordinate 1,644 downwards.
CACTGCCGCAGCACCGCCGCTCCGGCGGCATCCGCGCGTGCTTCCAGCAGGCGCTTCCGCAAATGTACCGTGACGGCTATGTCTTTTCCTATCTGTTTCCGTTCTCCACCGTGTACTATCGAAAATTCGGCTATGAAAGCTGTGTGCAGCGCTATCGCACCGTTGTGCATCTTCCGCAGCTGCCTCCGCTCAAGGATGCGGGAACGCTCCGCCTTGCATCACCTGCCGCGCCGCTTCTGGATGAGGTGCGCGCGCTGGATGCACAGTGGGAGGCCTACTATAACATGTCGGTTCAGCATACAGCGGCAGATTATGACTGGCTTCTGCGCTGCGATCCCGCCGCAAAGCAGGAATTCACCTACGTCTGGTTCGATGCCTCTGGTACGCCGAAGGCCTACACAACATTCCGGCTCGCACTGGAGCCGGACGGGCGGAACCTGGTTTGCAGCCGCTTCTGTTTTTCCTCGCCGGAGGGTTACCACGGCCTGATGACGCTGTTTTCGCGGCTTGCCGCCGATCATCAATACGTCAAATTCCGGATTCCCGCCGAGCCGGCCATACAGTATCTCATGCCGGAATGGTCTCTCGGCGCGGTGTGCTGGGAGTTGGAGCCGGCCGGCATGGTCCGCGTTATCAACGCCGCCGAGGCGCTGCGCCGTGCGCGCTACCGCGGGAGCGGCACGATCACGCTTCGTCTGCACGACGCGCAGATTCCGGAAAACGATGGCTGCTTTTCCGTCCGCTTTGAACATGACCGTGCTGTCTGTGTCTCGCGCACAGACGCACAGCCGGATGCCGAGCTGGAAATCAGCGCGTTTTCCGCCCTGCTGTGCGGCGTCTGCCGCTTTGACATGGCAAAGCGTTTCTTCCCCGCACTGCGTGTATTCTGCGACGACGGCCGTCTGGAGCAGGTTTTCTTTGAAAAGCCGCTGATGATCACAGACTATTTCTGACCGTTCCTGCGTGTAAAACACTTGCTTTCGCGCACAAAAGGCGGTATCATGGTTTCGCAGAATGCAGACGGAAACGGGAGGCACACAGGTGGAATTCTGGGATATTTACGATAAAAACCGTCAGAAAACCGGCGGACAGATCGCACGCGGGCAGGCGCTTCCGGACGGCTGCTATCATCTGGCCGCGCAGGCATGGATTCGCAATCCGCATGGGCAGTGGCTCATCACGCGCCGCGCGCCGAACATCGGCAGAGGGCTTTTATGGGAAGCGCCTGGCGGCGCGGTCATGGCCGGAGAGGACAGCCTTACAGGTATGCGGCGTGAGCTGCACGAGGAGCTCGGCCTGACGCTTTCCGGCGGAACGTACTTCTGCTGGGTCCGGCTGGACCCGCCGCAATGGCGATTCCCCGGGCTGCTGGATATCTGGTATTTCGAGGCAGATTTCCCGCTCACCGATGCCGTTTTACAGCCCGAGGAGGTCTGTGACATCCGCTGGGCCGACGAGGACGAAATTCTCGCCCTGATTGCCGGCGGACAGTTTATCCCCATGCGGGATCTGACCTATCACACCGAGCTGTTCGCCGCCGTCCGCCGCGGTGAACTGTAACCTGTGCAATCATAACCACCGGCCGTGCCGGTGGTTTGCACTAGCCCCCTTGGGGCATGACCTGGGCTGAGCCTATAGGCTCGT
>CAKUJN010000095.1 GCA_934661735.1 uncultured Oscillospiraceae bacterium | reverse complement strand
GTGTAACTGCAAAAGAGGCAGTTCCGGTGAATACCGGAAAAGAGGGCCGATGTGGGCATCGGCCCCTACAAGGTGCCGTGCAGAATCATCCGCAGAGCGACGGCTGCGGCGCCGGCGGGAAAAAGGCGGCGCTTCCGTATGGAAAGCGCCGCGGTGTTTACTGGATGTGAACGTGATTATTGATATGATCCATGCAATAGCAGTAATAGCCGTTGCATTTGGAGCAGTAGCGGAATTCCAGATTCGGATAATCCGTATCCGTCCGGCCGCAGACCGTGCACTTGTGGTGATAGGGGCGCTCGCCGGTTTTGCTTTGATAGCCGTTTGCCCAGTTCGCGTTGGGGCGCTGCGGCGACGAACGCGGCGGCTGCGGGCGTGGGCGGCGGTTGGGGAAGATGTTGCGGATATCGCTGCCGAAGAAAATGAAGTAGTTGCCCAGCATCAGAATCGGCAGGAGCCAGGTAAAGCTGAGCAGACCGTAGCGCATAATCTCTGTTACGACCGAAAGCCCAGTAAAGCCGAGGTAGAGCCATGCCATGTACTTCATCTTGACGGGAATGAAGAACAGCAGCAGAACGCGCGCCTCCGGCGCAATGGTTGCGACGGCGAGGAACAGACTGATATTGAGGTAGAATGTGGAGGCGGTGGCATCGAAGATCAGCGCGGCGATATCCATCAGGACAATGCCGGTGAGATAATAGAGATTCAGCTTGAAGCGGCCCCAGTAGCTCTCCAGAATTTTGCCGAACTGGTAGTAGCACATCAGTGTGACCAGACCGAAGAAAACGTCGATGCTGATGCCGCCGGTGTAGCTGATATCCAGAAGATAGGTAAACACATAGGTGAACAGACGCCAGATCTGACCGTGCAGAATATCAATGCCGCTGAAGCGCAGAAGGCCCCAGATGAAGCGGCTCGGGTCGATCAGTGTCAGCACATAGACGGCGATATTGCCGATGGCGATGTACAGCATCAGATTGGGAATGCCTTTGCCGCGGTTTTTCAGGATGAAGCGCTCAAGGCGTTTTCGGAATTCGTTCATTTCAATCCCTCCTATTTGCTTATCTTACAGGAATGTACTGGAAAAGTCTACAGACAAATTATGAACTTTGTCCGGCTGGCGGGGCCGGCACAGAGAGTATGGACAAAAATCCGCGGAGCTATGATTTGACGGTTGACTTTTTCCGGCGAAGCGGGTAGAATAATAGCCGCTAACTGAATAGCCTTATCAAGAGTGGTGGAGGGAACGGCCCGATGAAACCCGACAACCTGCGTTATGCAAGGTGCCAAATCCGGCGAAGTAATCGAAAGATGAGGGAATGAAAATCTCATGCGCTTTGTCTTTTGACAAAGCGCGTATTTTTTTGTTTCCGGAAAGGAAAAAACATGAACGAAAGCAAACGTATTTTCACATCGGAATCCGTGACCGGAGGTCATCCGGACAAGCTGTGCGACCGCATTTCCGACAGCGTGCTGGACGCGATTCTGGCACAGGACCCTATGGCGCGCGTCGCATGCGAAAGCGCCGTGACGACTGGCATGGCGCTGGTCATGGGCGAAATTACAACTACGGCCCAGGTTGACATCGCACAGATCGCGCGCGAGGCCATCTGTGAGGCGGGCTATGACCGGCCGGAGATGGGCTTTGACGGGCACAGCTGCAATGTGCTGGTGGCGATGGACCATCAGTCGCCCGATATCGCCATGGGTGTCAACGTGTCGTATGACGATGCGTCGCAGACCGGCGCGGGCGATCAGGGCATGATGTTTGGCTTTGCGTGCAGGGAGACGAAGGAACTGATGCCCGCGCCGGTTTCCTACGCGCACAATCTGACGCGCGCGCTGACGGCGGCGCGGGAAAGCGGGCAGCTGCCGTGGCTGCGGCCGGACGGAAAGAGCCAGGTCTCCGTACAGTACGGCGCGGATGGAATGCCGGAGCGCATTGACACGGTGGTCGTCTCAACACAGCACGCAGCGGATATCGCCATTGACGAACTGCGGCGCGAGGTTATTGAACAGATCATCCGGCCGAATCTGCCGTCAAGGTTGCTGGACGAGCGCACGCGGTTTCTGGTGAATCCTACCGGACGGTTTGTCATCGGCGGGCCGGCGGGTGATTCGGGCCTGACGGGGCGGAAAATCATTGTCGACACCTACGGCGGCTATGCCGCGCACGGCGGCGGCGCGTTTTCCGGCAAGGATCCGACCAAGGTTGACCGCAGCGCGGCGTATATGGCGCGCTACATTGCGAAGAACATGGTCGCGGCGGGGCTTGCGGACAAGTGCCAGCTGGAGCTGGCCTACGCCATCGGCGTGGCGCAGCCGGTTTCGGTGCTGGTAGACAGCTTTGGCAGCGGAAAGGTTTCGGACGGACGGCTGGCGGCGCTGGTACGCGAGTGCTTTGACCTGCGGCCGGCAGAGATCATCCAGACGCTGGACCTGCGGCGGCCGATTTACCGGCAGACTGCGGCTTACGGCCATTTTGGCCGCGCGGATCTGGAGCTGCCGTGGGAAAAGACCGACCGTGTGCAGGATCTGCTTGCAAAAGTGTGAATTTTGGGATACAATACCGATGTATGACGATTTGCATACAGAGGAGTGAATCCTGAATGAAGAAAATTGAAATTATGGGCTGCGGCTATATCGGCCTGCCGACGGCGATTACGTTTACGCTGGCGGGCTATACGGTCTGCGGCTTTGATGTGAAGCCGGAGGTTGTCGGGCAGCTGAACGCGGGCAGAATCCATATTGTGGAGCCTGGACTTCAGGAGGCCATGACACAGGCGATGGCGACGGGACGACTGCACTTTTCGGCAGAGCCGGAGCCTGCCGACGTGTTTATCATCGCCGTGCAGACGCCGTACCGTGAGACGGCCGACGGCAAGCGCGTATCGGATATGCGCTTTGTCGAGTCTGCCGCGCGCGAGGTGGGAAGCGTCCTGCGCGAGGGAAATCTCTGCGTGCTGGAATCTACCTCGCCTCCGTATTCGACACGGCAGGTGGAGCGAATTGTGTCTGAGGTCAGCGGCCTTGCGCCGGAAAAATTCATGACGGCGCACTGCCCCGAGCGGATTATCCCAGGGCGGATGCTGATTGAACTGCGTGAAAACGACCGCATTATCGGCGCAAACCGGCCGGAAAGTACGGAATATGCGAAATCCATTTACGAAAAGGTGGTCACAAAGGGCGCAATCCGGCTGACGGACGATCTGACGGCGGAGATGTGCAAGCTGACGGAAAATACCTTCCGCGATATCAACATCGCCTATGCAAACGAGTTGAGCAAGGTCTGTGACCGGCTGGGAATTGATGTATTTCAGCTTATCGAGCTGGCAAACTGCCATCCGCGAGTCAATGTACACACCCCGGGCGTCGGCGTGGGCGGACACTGCATTGCGGTGGACCCGTGGTTTATCCATGAGAAGTTTGAGGATATCACGCCGCTGATTTACGAGGCGCGGCTGGTCAACGACGGAAAGCCTGAATGGGTTGCCGACCGGATTGCAAGGGACGTTGCGCAGGGCGCGAAAATCGCGGTTCTGGGGATGAGCTTCAAGGCGAACATCGACGACACGCGCGAGAGCCCGTCGGTGCGGTTTGCGGACATCCTCAAGGCACGCGGCTATCAGGTGATTGCATGCGAGCCGTATATCAGAGGCGAGGTCGCGGGATATGAAAACCATTCGCTGGAGGAGGCAATGGCGCTCTGCGATTATGCGGTGATTACGCTTCAGCACAATGCGTTCAAGGAGAACAGAGAACTGATCGCGTCGAAGCCGTACTATGACTGCGTCGGGCTGATGCGGTGAAACGAATGAAAAAGGAAGCCTCAAGGGAGGCTTCCTTTTTTGCGCCGGATCGAAGGGCGGCTGGCACCGGAGGTGCCGCAGAATGCGGTGTTGCCGCACGCATGATAGCTCGGTGAATCCGGACAAAAGGGCCGACAGAGTCGTCGGCCCCTACAGGGTGTACTGTAAAATTGTCTGCGAAGCAACGGCTGCGGTCACGCCGCAAATCTAACCCTCCGGTGACAGCCGGAAATGACGGCGGTTTCTACAGAAGTATCGGCTGAAGCTGGCTGCCGGAAAGCGCGTGCTCCACGGTCTGGGGCAGAAGCGTGAAGTCTGCCACGACCGAGCGCGGCTTTTTCTGCGGCGCATCCTGCCGCATGGGGACGAAATAGTGGTGCCGCCGCGCCAGAAGCATGCCGATATTGGCGGCGTTGGCGGCGAGCGCGTCGTTGGACGAAACGGCAAGGACGACCGGCGCTTCATTGCGCAGATGCGCCTTGACAGCGAGCGTCACCGGCGTGTCGGCAATCCCGTGCGCCAGCTTTGCAAGCGTGTTGCCGGTGGCGGGCGCGACGACCAGAATATCCAGCAGCTTTTTCGGGCCGATCGGCTCGACCTGTGCAAGCGTATGGAGAATTTCATGGCCGCAGATCGTTTCAATCCGGCTGCGGAAGCTTTCGGCGCTGCCAAAGCGCGTATCGGTTGAAAAGCTTGCCTCGGACAAAATGGGAACGACGTCATAGCCCTCCGCGGCCAGATGCTCCATCTGGCGCAGGACGGGTTCAAAGGTACAAAATGAGCCGCACATGGCAAAGCCCAGTCTGACTGTCTGCATAAAGCCTCCTTTTACATCGCGGAAAGGGTTTCCAGAATGAAACGCCGCAGCACCTCAGCCGCCGTCTGCGGCGCAAAGCGCCCAGGAAGCGCTGGAGCGAGCTGATAGCGCGGGCGTTCGGGCGCGGTCAGCTCCGGCGCAAGGCCGCCGCCGGTTGCAAGGTCCAGAATCAGGCAGTCCGGCTGCATGGCGGCCAGATGCTCCTTTTTCAGGACCGGCGCGGGAACGGTATTGAATATGCAGTCGTATTGTCCAAGGCCGCGCAGATAGAGTCCCGTCCGGTCGGCGGCGAAACCCATCGCCTCGGACAGCGCGCGGTCCTCACTTTTTCGGGCGGCAACGGTGACGGCCGCGTGCAGGCCGCGCAGGCGGTCGGCAAGGACCTTGCCGATGCGGCCGAAGCCGATGACCAGACAACGGCTTTGATCCAGCGTCGCGGGTCGCTGCTCCATGGCCAGCCGGATTGCGCCTTCGGCAGTCGGCACGGCGTTTCCTGCCGCCAGCGCGGAAGATTCGGCATAATCCAGCACGCGCACCGGATATTCCGCCAGCAGCTCGCGCGCGGCATCCAGCATACCGCCGAACACAAGCGTCTGCGGCCGCAGGCATTCCAGCACCGAGCGCAGCGGAATCGGCTGTCCGGCACGAATCCAGCCGTCCGTTGTCAGTGCGGGCATCGGCAGGACGACCGCGATGGCACCGGTGAGCGTTTCGTGCAGACCGTTGTGCGTGTCCGCAAGCTGCGGCACGCCGTAGGCGGCGACATCAAAGCCGCTGCGCGCCAGCTGCTGCACCAGCCATGTCTGACGCAGGTCGCCGCCGAGTACGGCAATTTTCTCAAGCATAGCATCCCTTCTTTCCGCCATATACTATGTGAAACAGGCGAAAAATGCGCCCCTGTTCCGGAGGGAACAGGGGCGTGAGGCGGTTGGTTTATGAATGAATGTCTTGCAGGGTGCAATCAGCCGACGAACCACTGCGTCCAGTAGCCGCCGTCGACGACATAGCCGACGCCAAGCTGCGTATAGGACGCGGAGAGAATGTTGGCACGGTGCCTCTCAGAGTTCATCCACGCGGAGACGACGGCCTCGGGTGTGGAATAGCCCATGGCGATGTTTTCACCGGCGTGGGAATATGTAACGCCGAAGGATTTCATCATGGCGAATGGAGAACCGTAGGTGGGGCTGGTGTGGCTGAAATAGCCGTTGTCGTGCATGTCCTGCGACTTGACGCGGGCATACGAGCACAGGTCCTCGCGCAGCGTCAGGGCGGAAAGACCGTACTTCGCGCGCTCGGCATTGACCAGACGGACGACCTCCTGCTCATAGGCGGAGACGCTGCTGCCGGTGTCCGGCACGGAGGGCTGCTCGGGTTCGGACGGCTGCTCCGGTGTGGAGGGCACATCCGGCTCAGAGGGCTGTTCCGGCTCGGACGGAGTCGCGGGCTGGAACGGGCATGCGGCGGGGCAGGGTGCACATGTGCCGGAGCCGAAGCAGACGCGGCTTACAGTCGTGCAGCCGCCCCGCAGCAGCCATGACGGGCACCCTGCCGCGGACACCGGAACGGCAGCGGCGGCGATGAGTGCCAGCAGGAGAAAGAATGTACAGATTTTTCTTTTCATTGGTATTACCTCCTTCGCTTTCGTTTTACGCCAGACGCTGGCAGAAAACAAGCTGTAAATATTGCCAGCGGCAGAGACAAAACGCGCGAAACGCTTGTGTTTTCTGGAAGAACTGTGATATACTGAACAGACGATAGTAATGTTTGCCAGCAGGAGGAATGTGTTATGGAACAGCGTGGCTTTATTCAGGATATGCTGGATGTAAAGGTGCTGATCCTGTTTGTCACGGCAAATGCGATTTATCCGCTGTCGCTGCAGAAAATCTATGAGCTGTGCTATCAGGACGACAAGCTGAGCTACTTTGACGTCAGCATCGCCGTGCCGCAGATGGTCGAAACAGGACATCTGGAGGAGGTGGAGCACGATCAGTTTGTGATCACCGAAAAGGGACGCGAGGCCGAGTCTGTCACGGCGGATGCGATTGCGTATCCGGTCATGCAGCGGGCGCGCGCGGCGGTGGAGCGCTTCAACCGCGAGATCAGGCGCGACAGTCTGATCCGGACGGAGGTCATTCCGCGCGAAAGCGGAGATTTTTCCATCGTGATGGGACTGGACGATGAGATCAGTAATCTGATGACGCTGGAGCTGATGGCACCGACGCAGCAGCAGGCGCGCGCGCTGGGCAAGGCATTCCACAAGAACGCCGAGCGGCTGTTCCAGATGGTCATGACAGTGCTGCTGGAGGACGCGGAGCCGCGCAATGATGCGAAGCTATGAGAATGCAGCGGCGGTACTGACGCAGCTGCTGGGAGCGCGGGGGATAGACGCGAACACGCTTTCCAGTGAAACCGGCATTGACGCCGGCACACTGCGCGCACTGCTGTGCGGCCGCAAAAAGAGCATCAGTACGCGAAATCTTGCAATTCTGGCGCGCTATTTCGGGTACAGTATTCCGGAATTTGTAGACAAACTGGCACTTTCCAGTGGTGTTCACAAAAAGTTAAACAAATGAGAGCGCATTTTCCAAACGGCTTTGTTGCAAAATGTGCAAAAGTGTGCTATTCTATGGTCAGGGGAAAAGCCCCTGAAACCC
>CAKUJN010000094.1 GCA_934661735.1 uncultured Oscillospiraceae bacterium | reverse complement strand
GGTAATATGGGTTCGATTCCCGTACGGGTCACCAAAATGAAACCATCCGAATGGATGGTTTCTTTTTGGTTATTCGTATGTCGGACCGAACCCATATGGAGGCGGCGCAGCCGCCGGAGTATTCCTGCATTTTCGATCTGATCGTTGATCAAGCATGCTCTGCCGGCACAAAATGCTAACGAAAATGCTGACTGAACGCCGGCCTTTGCGGCGCGCAGGGCAACATACAGGCACGTCCACGCACCACTGATGCAAAAGACGCCGCCATCCAACGGATGACGTCGCCTTTCCCTATTCACGCACAGATTTTTTATGCACTCTGCGGAACCCTGCCGCGCTTTCAGCTCAGATGCACAAATGTGCCGCCCAGACGGACGTCAAAGCCAAGCGCCTGATACATTCCCTCGTCACAGGGCGCGCAGGTGACGCTCATGCTGGCAAGGCCGTTTTCTCTCCCCCACCGCTGCGCCGTCTGCGCAAGCGCCCGCGCGATTCCGCGTCCGCGGAACACCGGCTCAATGTAAAAATCCTCATATATGCCCGTATCCGCGCACGAAAACGTCGAATAGCATTTGGAAACGCTGCACATTCCCACCGCGCGATAGCCTCGTCTGGCGATGAAAAAGGTGATTTTCCCCGCTCTGACCGCCTGCTGAAGCCGTCTCTGCCGCTCCTCCGTCAGCGCTTCCTCTCCGATTTCTCTTTTGAATCCGTTTTCCAGCTTCAAAAGCTGCCAATCGTCCGGTTCTGCCAGCGTTTCCACGGTAATCGGAATCTCTTCCTCCGGCGGCAGAAGCATCAGCGGCTCGCCCCACTCGTCTGCTCCGTTCTCCACAAAGCCGGCAGCCTGCCAGAAACGCCGCCTCCGTTCGCTGCCGCCATAGTTCAGCTCGGCATACAGCGCGCCGTGCTCCTTTGCCCAGTCCAGAAGTACTCCTGCGCATTCCCTGCCCGTTCCGCCGCCGCGGAACTCCGGATAGATGCAGAATTCCATGATAAAGCACTTGCCGTCCTCAGACGTGAAGATCACGGGCATGGCAAAGCCGATGTCCCGTCCGTCCCGCCGGAAGAACAGAAAGCGGCAGCGGTCCTGCGCCCTGCCGTGAACCTCCATCACACGATCGTGGTACTCCGAACCGAGAAAGTGATCCAGCTCCTCCGCATCGGACGCAGAGAAAATATCTCTCCTGTGATAGGCGTGGAGCTGCTCCCAGAAGCGCGCCACGTCCTGTTCCGTGACCGCTTCGCGAATGGTAATCTGGTTTTTCATTTTGTTTCCTCCAAAAAATATTCGGAGGGTCAGGAAGCGTGCACCCTCCATACACGATTCATTGTCATAAAAAACCACCCTTTCTGATTAAAAATTGTATTTGAGCGCCGCGATGCCAGCCGGCACCGCGGCGCTGATACCGTATTTACGCCCTCACAGGTTCCCTGTCTGCCGCGCTATTTCGCCGACAGCTCCACAGCGTGGCGCACAAACGACAGTTCCGGCACCTGCCGCGGGAGCTTTACGCGGAAGCGCGTCTGCGGCGTGCGCGGCTCGCTCAGCGGCACGCCTTCCATGTCCTCCATCTCCCCCACCGTCCATTCGAACGGCTTGCAGTCCGGCCCGACCAGTTCCAGCGTGTCGCCGCGCGAAAACTTGTTGCGCAGACTCAATACGGCGTTTCCCGCCGCGTCGCAGCTCTCCACCACGGCACAGATCTGCCACTGGCGGATATATCGCGAGCTTTCGGTATACTGTCCTGGCTGGCCATAGTAAAAGCCGGTGGAATAGTGCCGGTGCGACACATGCTCCACCTCATCGCGCCACACGGGGTCGGGCGCGCGGCCGGCGGACACATCGTCCAGCACATGGCGATACGCGCCCGTCACAATTGCCGCATAATAGGCCGATTTTGCCCTGCCCTCAATTTTCAGGCAGTCCACCCCCGCGTCCATCAGATCGTCCAGATGGTCGATCATGCACATATCGCGGGAATTCATGATATAGGTGCCCTTTTCGTCCTCAAAAACAGGAAAATACTCGCCAGGGCGCTTCTCCTCCATCAGCGCGTACTGATACCGGCACGGCTGCGCGCATTCACCGCGGTTGGAGTCGCGGCCGGTCATATAATTGGACAGCAGGCACCGGCCGGAATATGACACGCACATTGCACCATGACAGAACGTCTCAATTTCCAGCTCCGGCGGCGTGCCCTCGCGGATTGCGCGGATTTCGGGCAGCGACAGCTCCCGCGCCAGCACGACGCGCTGCGCGCCAAGATTATGCCACGCCGAGGCGCAGACCGCATTTGCGATGGACTGCTGCGTGGACACATGCCGCTCACAGTTCGGCGCGTATTTCCCCGCCAGCGTAAACACGCCCAGCTCCGCCAGAATCAGGGCATCCACGCCCGCTGCATCCAGCTGCCGCAGATACTCCGGCAGATGCGCAGTCTCGTCGCCGCGCGGCATGGTGTTGACCGCCGCGTGCACGCGCACGCCGTGACTGTGCGCAAAGCGCACGGCCTCCGGCAGCTCGTCGGGCGTGAAATTGCCCGCGAACGAGCGCATGCCAAAGCTGGTTCCCGCCAGATACACTGCATCCGCGCCATACAGCACCGCCATTTTCAGCTTTTCCATATCCCCTGCCGGAGCCAGAAGCTCCGGCTTTTTTCTCATCTCAGTCATTGTTCTCGCCAAGGACCTCCTGATGCTCATAATACGTCCGTGAGAACACATGGACGCCCTCGCTGCCCAGCGCATAGAAATAATAGTCCGTATCCGCCGGATACAGCGCCGCGCGGATGGAGTTGATGCCCGGGTTTGCAATCGGTCCCGCAGGCAGGCCCGCGTTCGTATAGGTGTTGTACGGGCTGATGAACGCCTTGTCGGCGTTGGACAGAATCTCCTTGCGCTCGGGCAGGACATACTGGATTGTCGCGTCAATTTGCAGGCAGGGATAAAGCTTGCTGCACAGGCGGTTATAGATGACCGACGCAATCGTCGCGCTCTCGGACGTTTTTGCCGTCTCCTTTTCCACCAGCGAGGCCACGATGATGATATCGTGCAGGTTCAGCCTCCCTGCCGCGATCTCCGCCGCGGTAAAGCCGTTCTGCTCCATTTTTCTTTCCATCATCGCGTTGACGTCATCCACAACGGCGCGAAGCTCGGGCGTGAGCTTCCGGTCAAAGTTCTTCAGGAACTTGTCCAGCACGTTCACCGGATCGTCGCCAACAAAGAACTGATAAGTGTCGGGGAACAGATAGCCCTCCAGCCGGTGTGCGTCGCCATACGGCAGCTCCGTCAGGAAGTCATAGTCGAATTCATGCTCGGCCGCAGCCTGCTCCAGCTCCTCAATACTGCAAACACCTCTGGCGGCCAGCTCGGAGAAGATATCGTCGCACTCATAGCCCTCGGGGATGGTAATCTGAACGCTTGCCCGCTCGACCGACCCCGCGCGCATAGCGTTGACCAGCGCATGATAGTCATAGAGGTTGTTCAGCGTATAGGTGCCGGGCTCAATTTTCTGCTCGGCATGGGAATACCAGCAGTAGAACTTGAACAGCCAGCCGTACTGAATCAGGCCCTTGTCACGCAGATCGTCGGTGATCTGTGCAATCGTCTCGTTTTCGCCGACCGTCACGCTGACCTCGCGGTCCGGCTTTGTCAGCGCCAGCACATCATCGGCGCACGTCCACGCGGCAACCGCCAGCAGAACTGACGCCGCCAGCACGCAGCATACATAAAGCAGCGTCCGGAGCGCCGGTGAAAGCCGCGGGCGCTCGGATGCGTCCTCCTCGGGCAGCTCGGCCTCCGCCTCCGGATCGGCGTATTCCTCCGACGGCGTCCGCTCAAACAGCGGCATGGTATTGCCGCTCGCCTTTTTCTGTCCGGCGTCCTGCGGCACGTCCGGCGCATCGCCGTCCGCCGCGTCCGCGCCCATCAGCGCGTCGACACGGGCCAGATCCTCCTTTGTACTTGCCAGAAGCTCATCCAGAGACATGCCCTCCAGATCGGAAATATCCACATCTGCAAGCTCATCCTCCGGAAGCTCAAAATTCATATCGTCACGGTCGGACATACTACCTCCGTTCTCCGCGTTCAGCGGCTGTATACGATCTCTCCTGCAACCTTCTCCGCGGCCGCTTCACCTTTCAGCGCGGCCAGCAGCATCAGTCCGAATTCCTCCGCCGAGCCCGCAGCGCGTCCGGTCAGAACCTTTCCGTCGCGCACGGTGCCGCACGGCTGCATCTGCGCGCCGCCCATCTGTCCCTCCATGCCCGGGTAGCACGTCGCCTGACGGCCGTCGGTGATGCCCAGCCTTGCCAGAATCGTCGGCGCGGCGCAGATGGCCGCGACGAATTTCCCGTTTTCATACATGCTCTGAATCAGCGCCATCGCCCGCTCCGACGCCAGAATCGACTCCACGCCGCCAAGTCCGCCGGGCAGAATCACCATATCCAGCGCCTGCGCGTCCAGCTCGTCCAGCGTACAGTCGGCCTCGATGCGGATGCCGTGTCCGGCCGTGACCAGACGGCCGCCGATGGACGCCAGCGTCACATCCACACCGCCACGGCGCAGAATATCGCACGGAGCCACCGCCTCCAGCGGCTCGAAGCCCGTTCCAAGAAGCATTGCAGCTTTCATTTTGTTTCCTCCAGACATTTTTTCACCAGTGTGTAAATTTCCTCATGAATGTCCTCCGGCGTGCGGATTTTTCCGTCCCGCGCGCACGAAACGGTCGTCCAGCCGTAGAATCCCGCAGCCTCCGCCGCCGTCCGGCGGCACTGCATCAGATATGCCTCGTCCCGCTCGTGAATGTCGGCCTTTGTGTCGGTCTGCGATTCGCGGCGGCGCATCAGCTGCTCGGCCAGCTCGATCGGCATGTCCAGACACAGCACCAGATCCGGCCTCGGCAGACCCATGCGCGTATATTCCAGCTCGTACAGCCAGCGGAAGAATTCCTCCCGCTCCTCCGGCGGCACCTTGCCGCCCTGATGCACGGCGTTTGAGGTCGTATAGCGGTCGGAGATCAGAAGCCCGCCGTTCCGGTAGTATTCGCCCCAGACCTTTTTATACGACGCATAGCGGTCCACCGCATAGAATGTGGAGGCCGCGTAGGCGTTGACGTCGTCGGGCGAGCTGCCAAACTCGCCGCCCAGATACATCCGGATCAGCGCTGAGGACGGCTCAAGATACTGCGGGAACTGCAATTTCCGGAAATCCGTTCCCTCGCTTTGCAGACGTTTTGTCAAAAGCTTCAGCTGTGTGGATTTGCCCGTTCCGTCGGTTCCCTCCAGCACGATCAGTTTTCCCATGTTTTCCTCCCGCTTATCCGCGCGCCGATAACGGCGAAAAGATATTTTGGCAGCCGGAGCATCCGGCCAAAGCGCTTTGGCTCTTTGATCAGGCGGTAAAGCCATTCCAGATTCAGACGGATCATCCATCCCGGCGCGCGCTTCACCGTTCCGGCAAACGCGTCCAGCGAGCCGCCGAGGCCGATCATCATCCTGACGTTCAGCTCCTGCCGGTGCCGCTGCATGAACAGCTCCTGCTTCGGCGCGCCCAGACACACGAACAGCACATCCGCGCCGGAGGCGTTGATTTCCGCAACAACCGGCCCCTCGTCCTGAAAATAGCCGTCGTGCAGGCCCGCAATTTTCAGCGCGGGATTCTGCCCGCACATTTTTTCCGCCGCAAGCTCCGCAACCCCCGGCTTCGCGCCCAGCAGATAGACGCTTTTCCCGTCCCGCGCCAGAAGCCGCAGCAGCCCCGCTGCAAAATCGACGCCCGCGACCTTCTGCTTCAGCGGGGTTTTCAGGAGTCTGGAGGCCAGCACCACCCCCGCGCCGTCCGGAAGCATCAGCTCCGCGCTGTTGAGCAGCGTGCGCAGCTGCGCGTCATGCAGCGCCTCATAGGCGATTTCGGCGTTCGGCGTAACGACACATGCCGCGCTCTGCCCGCAGAGCAGCTCCTGCGCGCGCGCAAGCGCCTCGTCCATCGTCACGTTGTCAAATTGCAGTCCCATGATGTCGGTTTTCATGTGCAGGCATACCTCACCATTTTATTTACACTGATTTTACCACATCCGCTGGGATTTGTCTACGCACCGGCAGAAATCTCCCCGCACAGCGCCGGAAGAAGTTTCACATTTGCCCGCTTCGGCATAAACTGTTATGAAAGCCTGTGCTTTCAATCTATTCAGGGAGGTAATCCGATGTCTGATACCAGTCAAGCAACTCCGGCCTGTGATCTGCGCGGGATCCGTGAGGCTGTCTGTGTGCATACGGACAAAATCACAGACAGCTGTCTGGCCAAGGATTGTATCGAGGATCTGCGCGTGTACTTAACGCTGGATTCGCAAAGCGCGCTGGACGGCGCGTCCAGCGCACGGGCGCGCTACGTCGAGCTGATCCACGTCTGCATCCAGGTGGAGCCGGTGCCCTACAACACCGGACATTTTACCGTAGAAATCACCTACTACTACCGCGTGGTCGGTGAAACGTGTGTTTCCAACGGCTGCCCCAACACCATCACCGGTCTTGCCGTGTTCTCCAAGCGGCTGGTCCTCTTCGGCGGCGAAAGCAGCGCGAAAACCTTTGTCAGCCGTGAGTGCGGCTGCCTGACCAAGCAGACCATCGCCAATTGCAGCGCGCCGACCGCCGTGGTGGAGGTCGTGGACCCCATCATTCTCGGCTCCGGCGTACAGGACGCGTGCTCGTGCTGCTGCAATCCAGACACGCCGGTCATTCCGGACGCGATTCTCGCGTGCTTTGATCAGGATCTGGTGCTCAAGGGCGAGTGCCGGAGGCTTCTGGTCACAATCGGCCAGTTCTCCATCACGCGATTGCAGCGCGCAACGCAGCTGCTGATCCCGACGTTTGACTACTGCATCCCCACCAAGCAGTGCGCACAGAGCGGCGTCGGCGGCAACGAAAGCCCCTGTGACATGTTCAGCCAGATCGAGTTTCCGATCGACGCGTTCTTCCCCACCAGAGCCGACAGCTGCATCCCCCCGTCGCAGAGCTGCACCGGCTGCGCCAGAACCGCGGATAAGTAACAAAAATCAGCGCCGCAGCCGCGGCGCTGATTTTTTTATTTTCCGCCGGCGCGGCAGATTCTCGGCGGGAGCTGCCCTGCCTCCGGCGGCGATTCTGCCGCGCAGACCGCAGGGGCGGACGCCCCTGTCCGCCCGACGTTTCCGGTTTGCACCGGAACTGCCATTGGTGCGGCAACACCGCAACGGTTGCTTCGCAGACCCACTTTTTCTGCCTTGCCAGAAAAAGTGGGCAAAAAGAGGCGCTGGACGCGGATCGGATTGTACCGCAAGCCA
>CAKUJN010000093.1 GCA_934661735.1 uncultured Oscillospiraceae bacterium | reverse complement strand
CGGAGCCGCCCTCTGAACGGAAGTCTCAGTAGGAGTGTGTCGGGTGCGCCCGTTATCGCGCAGGGGCGTATTGGCGCTCCGTAAGGCCGTATCCGCAAGGGTGCGGTGAACCAGAGGTGGTACCGCGTTTATTCGCCCTCTGTCCGCAATCTGTGGACAGAGGGCTTTTATATGCAAAATTTAAATTTCAGATACAAGGAGAGCAGAAATGGGAATCTACGAAGAACTTCAGGCGCGCGGACTGATCGCACAGGTCACGGACGAGCCGACCATCCGTGAGATGGTCAACAACGGTAAGGCCACGTTCTACATCGGCTTTGACTGCACGGCGGATTCGCTGCATGTCGGCCACTTCATGGCGCTTTGCCTGATGAAGCGCCTTCAGATGGCGGGCAACAAGCCCATCGCCCTGATCGGCGACGGCACGACGCGCATCGGCGACCCCTCCGGCCGTACAGACATGCGAAAAATGCTGACGCCCGAGGACATCAATCACAATGCCGAATGCTTCAAAAAGCAGATGGAGCGCTTTATCGACTTTGGCGAGGGTAAGGCGCAGATGCTCTACAACAGCGAGTGGCTGCTGCCGCTGAACTACATTGACCTGCTGCGCGAGGTCGGCGCATGCTTCTCGGTCAACAACATGCTGCGCGCCGAGTGCTATAAGCAGCGCATGGAAAAGGGCCTGAGTTTCCTGGAATTCAATTACATGATCATGCAGTCCTACGACTTCTACTACATGTTCCAGCATTACGGCTGCAACATGCAGTTCGGCGGCAATGATCAGTGGTCGAACATGCTTGGCGGCACCGAACTGATCCGCCGCAAGCTGGGCAAGGATGCGCAGGCGATGACCATCACGCTCCTGCTGAACTCCGAGGGCAAGAAGATGGGCAAGACCGCCTCCGGCGCTGTCTGGCTTGACCCGAACAAGACCTCTCCGTTTGATTTCTATCAGTACTGGCGCAACGTCGACGATGCGGACGTCATGAAGTGCATCCGCATGCTGACGTTCCTGCCGCTTGAGCAGATTGATGAGATGGACAAGTGGGAGGGCAGCCAGCTCAACCGCGCGAAGGAAATCCTTGCCTACGAACTGACAAAGCTGGTCCACGGCGAGGAGGAGGCCAATAAGGCAGACGCGGCGGCAAAGGCGCTGTTTGCCGGCGGAAGCGACGACTCGAACATGCCCACGACTGAGCTGACGGAGGCCGATCTGACCGGCGGCAGCATCGCGGTGCTGGATCTGCTGCTCAAGTGCGGCCTTGTCCCGTCCAAGGGCGAGGGCCGACGTCTGGTCCAGCAGGGCGGCGTGGTCGTCAACGACGAAAAGGTCGCCAGCATTGACGTGTGCTTTACAGCCGAGCAGTTGAAGGACGGCCTGAAAATCCGCAAGGGCAAGAAGGTTTTCCACAAGGCAATTCTCAAGTAAGGTACAAAACCTCCCGAAAAATTCTTTCGGGAGGTTTTTCACACAGGTGTAATTCTGTCCGGCAGATTTCGTCTTTGCAGATAGAAGGGAAAGGAGGAACGCGTATGGAGGACGCGCAGATCATTGATCTGTACTGGCAGCGCGACGGCGCGGCTATTGAAAAAACAGATGAAAAATACGGCGGCTACTGCTACACGGTTGCAAACCGGATTTTATGCTCGCACGAGGATTCGGAGGAATGCGTCAGCGACACATGGCTTCGCGCGTGGAACGCCATGCCGCCGCAGCGGCCGCAGCTTTTGAAGATGTTCCTTGCGGCAATTACGCGCAATCTGTCGCTTGACCGCGTCAAGGCGAATCAGGCCGCGAAGCGCGGCGGCGGTGCGCTGGAGGTGGCGCTGGACGAGCTGGGCGAGTGCGCGGATGGACGCGAAAGTGTAGAGTCCGCGGCGCTGGCGGCGGAGCTGGGGGAGTGCATCAACGCATTTCTTGGCACGCTGGCGGCACGCGAGCGCGTGATTTTCCTGCGGCGCTATTTCTTCTGTGAAACGGCGGAGGAAATCGCACAGCGGTGCGGCATGAACGCTGGCGGCGTGAATGTGGTTCTGCACCGAACGCGCAAAAAGCTGCGCGAGCATCTGCAAAGGGAGGGCTTTACGGTATGACGAAACAGCAGCTATTTGAGGCAATCGGGCTTGCAAAACCGGAATATCTGGCGGAAAGTGAGGATTACCGTGCGGAAAAGCCGGCCTGGCGCAGATACGCGGCGCTGGCTGCTTGCGCAGTACTGGCAGTCGGTCTGTTCGGCTTCTGGAAGTTCGTCACAACCGGCGCAGGCAGCGCCGGTCCTGCCACGCCGATGGAAGCGCCGAGCGCCGACACCTCCGGTGCGGCTGAGGAGGGAGCCTCCGGCGCGGACGGCGGCACGCACAATGCAATGAGCAGCTTCCTGTCCTACGCGGGACCGGTTTTTCCGCTGACGCTGCGGGAGGAAAACAGCGCGGTTTCGGCGGAGCGCGAATTGACGATCGATTTCGCGCCCTATACCGGATATGACGAGAGCTTTACCGACGAGAGCGGTCAGACGTACACCTATCACGTGGACGACCGGAGCATTGAGCTGACCGACCGGTATGTTCTGACGAACAGCTCGGATACGGATATCCGCGTTACGGCGCTCTGGCCGCTTGCCGCGAGTCTGCGCGGGCTCAGCCGCTATGCGCCGTCGCTCACGATTGACGGGGAGCCTGCCGGAACGCAGCTTTACGCGGGGGCGTATGCCGGCGGCTTCCAGTCGGTTTACGGCCCAGAGGCGGACGATGGCGAACGATGGAATCCGAGGCTTTATCAATCCTGGACCGAATACGAAGCGCTCCTTGCCGACGGCAGCTATCTGAACAACACGCTTTCAAGTGCACCGGAGCTGAACCAGCGTGTGATTGTCTACCGCTTTGAAAATACGCAGGCGCCGGATCTCGAGGCGGCGACACTGGCGGCGCTTTTTACCTGCGATGAAAGCAAAACGACGATCCTGAATTACAACTTCAACGGCGTCGGCCATGATGACCAGACTGGTGAGACAGTTTACAGCTATTTCACACGAAAGCATCTGAAGCAGCTGGATGAGGATCTGCGGTTGCTTGCCGTTCTGGGCGAGGACATCGGCCCTATCCGTATTCAGGGCTATCAGGACGGCGGCTGCGACGCAGGCGAGGAGCTGGACGGCTTCAGCGTGGATATCGTGCGCGAGGAAATGACGCTCGGCGAGCTGATTGCGCTGACGGTGCGGGACTATGTGGACAACTGGGGTGTGCTTGTCTACGACGACACCGAGGCGCTGCCGGAGTCCGAACGCCTGCTTCTGCGCTGCACGGCGGAGCTTCTGACGCAGTACGGTCTGCTTTCCGAGCATCCGGCCGAGCGCTATCAGAGCGGCCGTCTGGACCAGATGATCGGCGAGGCGGCCACGATGAACCGCGTGTGCTATGCTGCGTTTGATGTGACGATTCCGGCCGGCGGCAGCGTTACGGTCGAGCTGGCGGCGCGGAAGGAAAACAGCTACAATTTCGGTGGCGCCGGTGCAGGAAACGAAAACGTCGACGGCTTTGAAATCCTGACGCGACTTGGCAGCAATCTGAGCTTCACACGCCAGACGGCGGCTGTTGAAACGCACGGACTGGTCGAAATTGTGCGGGAAAACCTCGGCCTTGACGCGGAAAACGGCGTGATGACAGCGGAGCTTGACCCGAATCAGGAGGAATACTATCTGGAGGTCTACCCTCTGACAGAAGAATAGCGCATAAAGACGCCAGCCGCTCACAGGAGCGGCTGGCATTTTCTCTATTGAAGAAGCTTCCGGAGCGTTTCGCGGTTTGCCTCGGTCAGCGTGGTCAGCGGCAGACGGGGGAGTCCGACATCGAAGCCGCTCAGGCGCATGGCCTCTTTGACCGGAATGGGATTGACCTCGCAGAACAGCGCGTCGATCAGTGGCATCAGCTCTACCTGAAGCCGTCCGGCGCGCGCGTAGTCGCCGCGCAGAGCGCTTTTGACCATATCCACAGCCTGTGCCGGACGGACGTTGGAAAGGACGGAGATCAGCCCTCTGGCCCCGACAGACAGCGCCGGAACGGCTTCGTCGTCGTTACCGGACCAGACGAAGAAATCGTCTCCGCATACGTCCAGCGTCCGCGCAATTTTCGCAGTGCCGGCGGCAGCCTCCTTCACGCCGTTGATATTCGGATGGTGTGAAAGCTCGCGATAGGTGTCGACCGAGATGTTGACGCCCGTGCGCGACGGGACGTTATAGGCAATCACCGGAACCGGAATTGCGTCAGCAATCGCGCTGTAATGCGCGACAAGGCCCGACTGCGTGCATTTGTTGTAGTATGGCGTCACCACCAGAACTGCGTCCGCGCCGATGGCCGAGGCCAGCCGGCTCATCTCCACTGCGTGCGCCGTGCAGTTGCTTCCGGTCCCTGCAATGATTTTACAGCGCCCCGCCGCGTACTGCACCGCGTTGGAGATGGCGCTGAGCTGCTCGGCCTGCGACATGGTGGAGGCCTCGCCGGTCGTGCCGCAGACAACAAGTGCGTCAACGCCGTTTGTAATTTGAAAATCGATCAGCTTTTGCAAAGTTGGAATGTCGAGCGTACCGTTTTTGAAGGGTGTGACCAGTGCGGTCGCAACGCCCTCAAAGACAGGCTGCTTCATTCACTCAACCGCTCCTTTCGATTTCGGATTTGCGTTATTTTGCCGTGATATAGCCCTCCGCGCACAGAAGCTCCGCCAGAAGTACCGCGCCGCCCGCGGCGCCGCGCAGCGTATTGTGCGACAGGCAGACAAACTTATAGTCGTACTGCGTATCCTCGCGCAGGCGGCCGATGGAGACGGCCATGCCGCCCTCCAGCATCCGGTCAAGCCTTGTCTGCGGACGGTCGGCCTCCTCAAAATAGTGCAGGAACTGCTTCGGCGCGGACGGGAGGTGCAGCTCCTGCGCGCGGCCACGGAAAGACGTCCAGTCGGCCTTGATCTGCTCGATGGACGGCTTTTCGTCCTTGAAGCTCATGAAGCACGCGGCCATGTGCCCGTCGGAGCACGGCACGCGCAGGCACTGTGCCGTGATGGAAGGCTCGACTGCGTTGACGATGCGGTCGCCTTCGATATGGCCCCAGAGCTTCATCGGCTCCTGCTCGGACTTTTCTTCCTCGCCGCCGATGTAGGGGATGACATTGTCGATCATCTCCGGCCAGGTTTCAAACGTTTTGCCCGCGCCGGAAATGGCCTGATAGGTGCAGACCAGCGCGCGGTCAAGGCCGTATTTCATCAGCGGATGCAGCGCGGGGACATAGCTTTGCAGGCTGCAATTCGATTTGACGGCGATGAAGCCGCGCGTTGTGCCGAGGCGGCGGCGCTGTGCGTCGATGATCTGAATATGCTCGGGGTTGATCTCCGGCACGACCATCGGAACATCCGGCGTACCGCGGTGGGCGGAGTTGTTGGAAACGACAGGACACTCGAGCTTTGCGTAGCGCTCTTCCAGCGCGCGGATTTCGTCCTTTTTCATGTTGACGGCACAGAAAACAAAATCGACCATCGAAGCCAGCTTTTCCGCGTCGGCCTCCGCGTCCAGAACCGTCATTTCCGCCGCGTGCGCGGGAATCGGATCGGACATGTTCCACTTGCCGCCCACGGCCTCGGCGTAGGTTTTGCCCGCACTGTGCGCACTGGCCGCGAGGGCGGTCAACTCAAACCATGGGTGGTTGGCGGTCAGAAGCACAAAACGCTGTCCAACCATGCCGGTTGCTCCGATAATGCCTACCTTGAACTTTTTCATCTGTCTCGCTCCTATCTGGCTGATTTTTGCGGAAAAGTTACAGTTGATTGTAACTTTGGAATGTACTATAATATGGGCACTGTGTCTGAATTCTTTCCGAAATATGTCCGCTCTGTGCGGTCATATGTCTGCGAGAATCAACGCTTCCATGATATCCTATGCGGCAGTCGCTGTCAATGTGAGAACTCTGGAAAAATTCACGAAATAAAGAGGGAATATTTGTTGAAAACGCATGACTTTTATTATGATCTGCCGCCGGAGCTGATCGCGCAGACGCCGCTGGAACGCCGTGACGGCTCGCGTCTTATGACGCTGGACCGCCGGACGGGCGAAATCGCGCATAAGCATTTCTACGATCTGGTCGACCTGCTGAACGCGGGGGACTGTCTGGTTCTCAACAATTCCCGTGTCTTGCCCGCGCGCCTGCTGGGTCACCGCGTGCCAACCATGGGTGCGGTCGAGGTCCTGCTTCTCAAGGATCAGGGCGGCGGCGTGTGGGAGTGCCTGACAAAGCCTGGGCGCAAAACGCACACCGGTACCGAGCTGTCGTTCGGCGACGGACTTCTGACAGCGACGGTCATCGGCGAGCGCGAGGATGGCAACAAGCTGGTACAGTTCCACTATGACGGCATTTTCCTTGAGATTCTTGAACAGCTTGGCAAAATGCCGCTGCCGCCGTACATCAAGGAGGAGCTTCAGGACGCCGAGCGCTATCAGACGGTCTATTCCAAAATCACCGGCTCGGCCGCCGCGCCTACGGCTGGTCTGCACTTTACGCCGGAGCTTCTGAAAAAGATCGAGGACAAGGGTGTAAAGCTTGCCTATATCACGCTTCACGTCGGTCTCGGTACGTTCCGGCCCGTCAAGGCCGACGAGATTACCGAGCATCACATGCACAGTGAATTCTGCATGATGCCGAAGGAAGCGGCCGATATCATCAACGAGACGAAGAAAAATGGCGGACGCGTCGTCTGTGTCGGCACAACGTCCTGCCGGACGCTGGAATCGCTTGCCGATGAGGATGGCACATGTACAGAGAAGTCTGCGTGGACCGATATCTTTATCTACCCTGGCTATCGATTCAAGGCCATGGACGCGCTGGTGACAAACTTCCATCTGCCGGAGAGCACACTGGTCATGCTGGTTTCCGCGTTTGCCGGCCGCGAGCATATCCTGAATGCCTATCAGACCGCCGTGCAGGAGCGATACCGCTTCTTCTCCTTCGGCGATGCGATGTTCATTTCGTGATTTTGCATAAATTGTATTATTATATAAGAGATAAATTACGGAATATTACCAATCTGTAAGTGCGAAATACCATTCGGTAACATCAGTTGACCGATGTTGATAAAACAAATATCGGAAGATTTGGCATCGGCATAACTTTTTTGTTCAAGGAGAGCGTTCATTGTTGACTTAGAAAAATAATATGGCATAATAGAATTACCGGAGCAATGATAGTACGATTTTGGACACGGGAAAAGCGAGGAGGAAATCATGCCGGAACTTTGCAGATTCTATAACATCGTTATCAAGATGATTTTCAGCGATACTGACAAGCACCACAAGCCGCACTTTCATGTTTATTACAACG
>CAKUJN010000092.1 GCA_934661735.1 uncultured Oscillospiraceae bacterium | reverse complement strand
CAAGTCCTGCGAGGCGGTCAAAAAGTCCAAAAAACTTCTGAAATTCGTGCTGGACGACGGTTCTGGAACCGATAGAGTGATTCTTTCCGGCATTCACGATTACTACGAGCCGGAGGAACTCGTCGGCAAGACCTGCATCGCCATCACCAACCTGCCCCCCAGACCCATGATGGGCATCGACTCCTGCGGTATGCTGATTAGTGCCGTCCACCACGAGGAAGACGTCGAAAAGCTCCATCTTCTGATGCTCGATCCGCACATCCCCGCAGGCGCAAAAATGTATTGATTTCCGAACAAAGTAAAGGCTGGAATGCGCAAAAATGCTACATTCCAGCTTTTTTGTTTCAAAACCGGCAAAAGCGGCTATTTTCCGGACTTGGTGAGCCGATAGCTCCTGTCGATCATTTCCTGCACCACGTCGTCCGGCACATCCGAGCCGATGCGGACGGAGTTCCAGTGATTCTTGTTCATGTGATACGCGGGCGTGACGCCGTCAAAAAGCTGTCGCAGCAGCTCCGCGCGCTCCGGCTCACACTTGACGTTGACAAACAGGCCACCGCGCTCAAAGAGAAACGCAAACGTCTTTTTGCTTTTCAGATGCCGCATGGCAGTCCAGCAGTCTGCCTCGCCCGCGCTGCCGAACGGATAGTCCTCATATGCGTCCGGAAAGGTCAGACAGTATGCGATCAGGTCCTGACGGGTCATGGCTTGGCCTCCTGTTCTGCGTCCGGAGCTGCCGGTGCGTGCTTTTTGCAGATTCTTCCGTAAATCAGCAGGCCGGCGCCGCTGATCAGCAGCGTGACGGCGAAAACGACGACTGCAAAGACATACTGCTTTGTGCCCAGCGCGCTGCCGCCGACGGTGGATGTGATGATGGATGGAAACCGTCCGAACGAGCAGATCAGCAGCCACACCCCGAACGGCAGATCGGTCAGTCCGGCGAAGTAGCACAGCAGATCTTTCGGTGTGCCTGGAATCATGAAAATCAGCAGGAACAGCAGATTCCGCGCGGGTGAGGTCCGCAGAAAGCGGAGCGAGCGAAGCTTTTCCCGCGGGAAGAACACCTCCGCCAACCGTACACCAAACCGCCGCACCAGAAAAAAGACCGCAACGCTGCCCAGCGCTCCGGCCAGCATGCAAAGCACGGTACCCTCCAGCGCGCCAAAGGCATAGCCCGCCGCAATTTCAAACGGCTCGCCAGGGATAATCGCGACGATGATCTGCAAAACGACCATCCCGATAAAGGCCAGCCGTCCGCCGAAGCCGTGAGAATCCACCCAGCTCCGGAACTTTTCCGGCTGGGCTGCAAAGCGCAGCAGCGGCGCGCCGACAAAGACGCAGATCGCCGCAGCAAGCAGAATGAGAATTACAATGGCGAGCGCGGCGAGCAGCTTCTGCTGTCTCTGCGTCAGCTCCGTTTGCCTGTGCATAAAAATCTCCCAGAATGCGGACAATTGTCCTTTTTCTTACAGTATAGCACAAAACCGCCCGCAGGAATCAACAAATTGTGACCGTAAGCTTAAGATTCTCTTTCGAAAAGCCGCCGCCGTGCCGCTGGCGGCGCTTTTCCGATTGGCACCGGACTGGCGTTGATGCGGCACTGTGCCTTCAGCAATGTTTTGCACAGCACCGTGTAGGGGCCGACGACCCTGTCCGCCCTGTTCGTTTTTTCACATACGTTTGTAGGGGCCGATATGGGCATCGGCCCCTACAAACATTTATAATAGAACGCAAATATTCTGCACCATCGGCGAATGCGTAGATGTGTTGTTGTTTCTACGGCAGCGTGTTTTACCATCTCCCTGCGCGGCAACTGCCATCGATGCGAGCGTTGCCACCACGCAGGCGGCGCTGTAGTACAGCTTTGCAGAGAGGCTTCCGTGTGCTGGCCGCAGCGTTCTTCTACGGGCTTGTTCTGTGGCACCGCGGTACAACCCGATTCGTATCCAGCGCCTCTTTTTGCCCACTTTTTCTGACAAGCCAGACGGAACCAAATTGCAAACCAGCGAAGCGTTTGCAATTTGGAGAGGACGAGCAACGGAACGGACGAGACCTGCCGCTTGCGGCGGGGCGAGGAATGTGGAGTTTGTGAGGACGAATGCCCGCGGAGCGACGGTTGCGGTGTCACCGCAAATTCGGCACTCCGGTGCCAACCGGAAAGACTTCGTGGAATGCGCTGCCGCAAAAACAGCCCTCTGGCTGCCGGCCGGCAAACCGCTTCAGCCGAAATCAAACCCCACGCGGATTTCCGTCCAAGAGGGTCCGCTGTCCAGCCATTTGACCATTGCGCCGCTGCGCTCCGGTAGGACATAGCGCTCCGCGGGCATCGCCTTCACCAGTGCGGGCAGAAAGCGTTCATCCGGCAGCAGCTCGTCTACGCGCACCGTCCCGTCCGGCAGACGCGCCGCGGCGGCGCAGCCCGCGCCCGCGCCCATGCGCAGAGCATGGAACTCCGCCTCGCATGCCTCATAGTCCAGCCAGACCTTTGCATAGCGCACATGCGGCTCGTCCCACAAAAGCGTTTCGCGCAGACCGGCGTAGGCGACCGTGTCCATCCGCTCGGCGCGGCCAGCTGCGGGCGGCGCGGAAACGGCTCTGCTGCCGCGCTCGCGGCCATGATAGCCCAGCTTTTCATACATGCCCGCCAGCTGCGCATTTTCCGGCACCAGCAGCACGCAGGAAACGTATTTCTTTTTCAGCTCCTTTTCCACATGCGCGATCAGCCCGCGGCATACGCCCTGATTGCGATATTGCTCGTCCGTCGCCACGGCGTAGAGATATGCCGCGGAAACGCACGCCTCGCCGCAGCAGACGCTCTGCGGCATGGCACAGGCCATGCCCGCAATCTGCCCGTCGTCGCGCGCGATGAACAGCTCGCACGCTGGATAGGCGATGCGGAAAAAATCGTCCAGCTCCTGCTCGCTGTCTCCGAACGCCTGCTTCCAGAGCGCCCGAAGCTGCGGCAGATCCGTCTGTTTTGCCCGTTGAAAGCGCATCATTCGCCCTCCTGCCAGTCGGCAAAGTATTTTTCCAGCAGCAGCGTCGGCTGGTACGACTCCTTGGCCTGCCGCAGGCCGGGTTCGCCCATGTCGTCCTCGCGGTTCAAGAAGCGCACCTCGGGGTATTTTCCCGCGATCATGCGCGAAAACTCGCGGTTGATGATGGCGTAGGCGCCGTTGATGGCGGAATATGCCTTTTCAAAGCACACGTCATAATACTGATCGTTCATCCGCGCGCCCATCGAGAAGGCCAGCACCTCGCCGTTTTCAATCACCATCAGGCCGTCCATGCGCGTATGCGCAAACGCGTCAAACGCGCGCGCGATGGCGGTTTTCTCCTGCTCAATCTGCTCGTTCCACTCATGGACGGCGTACCATTTTTCCACCATCTCACGGCAGCGGTACAGATTCTCCGGCGTCACGATTTCGGTCGTATAGTCTGGATGGTCGGCCTCAAAGCGGTTGCAGTGGTTGCGTTTGGCCTGAAGCTTTTTGCCGTGCAGCTCGGTCAGCTCCTCGACCGTGTAGATATAGTCATAGGAGTCGCGGTACGGCGTAAAGCGGAATTTATCGGGATACAGCGCCTCCAGCTCCGCGCGCTTGTCCGGCGTCACGCCGCGCAGGCGCAGCGCGCCGCCGCGTTCGGCGGCGTCCTGCCGGATGGCCTCCAGCGCCGCGCGCACGTCGCCGCTTCCAGCCGGATAGAGATAGACCTCTCGGCCGTCCTGTGTCATGTGCTGCGTGGCAAAGCCCTCGGCCATGCCGACGTCGCCGTAATAGCACTCCCAGAAATACATGTTTTGGAACGTATTGTCCGCCCCAGGCAGTCCTGCGCGGTACAAAACCGGATACAGCCAGTCGTAGTCGTCTACGCTCGGCGCGTGAAAGCTCAGCATAAATACCTCTCTTTTGTTTTTGAAGTCTGCGGCGTCAGCCGCCGCATTTACAGGATGTCCTGTTGATACGCTCAACATGCCTGCCGCTGGGCGGCAGGCATGCTCAGCGTTACATTTTATCCGGCGCGGAGAAGCCCAGCAGGTCGATGCAGCGCTCCAGCACGCGGCGCGTCAGGTCAATCAGCGCAACATAGCTCGCCCTGCGCGCCTCGTCCGGCTCGGAGATGATGCGCACGTCGTGGTAGAACTTGTTTGCCGCCACGGCCAGCTCGTAGATATACGCGCAGATGGCGTTCGGCGCGGCGTCGCGGCATGCGGCGCGCAGCGCGTCGGACAGGCGCGCAAGAATCAGCATCAGCGATTTTTCCTCGTCGCCGACAGGCGGCAGGAGCTTCACATCCGCAACGCTGCCGGTGTATTTGGCGAGGATGGACTTGATGCGGACGATCGTGTACAGGATATACGGGCCGGTGTTGCCCTCAAACGACGAGAAGCGGTCGATGTCAAAGACATAGTCCTTTGTGGCGAGATTGCTCAGATCACCGTATTTCAGCGCCGCCAGCGCGATCATGCGCGCCGTTTTTGGCAGATCCCCGTCAGAAACCGTCTGGTTTTCCGAAATCTTGGCCGTGACATAGTCGGTAATCTCACGAATCAGCTGTTCCAGACGCATGACGCCGCCCTCGCGCGTCTTAAAGGGCTTGCCGTCTCTGCCGTTCATCGTGCCAAAGGCGATGTGCTGAAGCTCAGTCGCGGGCGGAATCAGCTCCGCCTTGCGCGCAACGCGGAAGAACTGCTCAAAGTGCAGCGACTGCCGCTTGTCGGTCAGGTACAGAAGCTTGTCCGGATGATAGTCGTGCTCGCGCTGGATGATGGTTGCAAGATCGGTCGTGGCGTAGAGTGTCGCGCCGTCGGACTTGACCAGAATGCAGGGCGGGATTTCCTTTGCGTCGCCCTCCTCCTGCACCGGCACGACCAGCGCACCGTCGGACTCGACAGCCAGATGCTTTTCCTTAATGATTTTCAGCAGCTCGGGAATATACGCCTGCGCGTCGCTTTCGCCCAGCCACACGTCAAACGTCACGTCCAGCGCGCCGTAGTTCTTTTTCAGGTCCGCGACGGACACGCGCAGAATGTGCTGCCACAGGTCGTAATAGCCGCGCTCCCTGTTTTGAAGCTTTTTTGTCGCCTCATGCGCGCGGCGCGCAAATGCTTCGTCCGTCTTGCTGCGCGCGGAGGCCGCCGGATAGATTTCCTCCAGATCGGAGATGGTAAACGGCGCTTCGGCGGGATACTCGCCGGTGAAGCTCTCGTCAAAATAGGGGAGCTCCGGATGGCGCTCGCGCAGGCCCTCGATGACAAGCCCCATCTGAAGGCCCCAGTCGCCCAGATGCACGTCGCCGATGACACGGTTTCCGAAGAAGCGGTAGATGCGCTTGACGGACTCGCCGATGATGGCCGAGCGCAGATGGCCGATGTGCAGCGGCTTTGCCACGTTCGCACCGCCGTAGTCTACGACAATCGTGCGCGGCGCGCGCTCCGGCTCCACGCCGAAGTGATCGTCCGCGGACATTTCGCGCAGGTACGCGGCCAGTTCCTCGCCGGACACGCGCAGATTCAAAAAACCCGGCTTGACCGCCGCGACCTCGGAAAACAGCGTGTTTTCCGCAAGCTGCGCCGCGACGTCCTCGGCGATCTGAATCGGCGCCTTGTGATATGACTTGGCGGCGGGCATAGCGCCGTTGCACTGATATTCGCACAGGTCGGGGCGGTTGGAAAGCGTGACCCTGCCGTAGGCGCCGTCATAGCCGGCGGCGGCAAACGCGTCGGAAACCTGACGGGAAATCAGGTCGAGCAGTTGTTCCATGGAAATTCCTCTCATTCGTACATGATTCTGAGCTATTATAGCAATTCTTTGCGGAAATGTACAGTCTTAAAACAGAAAACGGGCCGTCAGCGCCGCTGCCGCAAAGCCGGTCACGTCTGCGATCAGCGCCGCGGGAAGCGTATGGCGCGTTTTGCGGATGCCGGCCGCGCCGAAATAGACGCTGATGGTATAGAACGTCGTCTCCGTGCTGCCCAGCATCACGGCTGCCGTCCGGCCGACCAGCGAGTCCGGCCCGTGCGCCTGCATCAGCTCCGCTCCCACGGCCAGCGCCGCGCTTCCGCTGACAGGCCGGATGAGCATCAGCGGTACAACCTCCGGCGGAATGCCCAGCCATCCGCAGACCGGCGCGAGAAAAACGCTCATGCGGTCAATCAGACCGCTGGCGCGGAGCATGGAGACGGCGCTCATCAGCACGATCAGCGACGGAATGATGGAAAACAGAAGCCGCAGGCCGTCCTGCGCGCCAAGCGTCAGCAGCGAGTAGAAGTCCTCCTTTTTGTGCAGCGACCACGCGCATACAAAAATCAGGAGAATCGGAATCAGAAGCTCCGTCATCTGCTCCGGCCCTCCATGATGCGCGCGGCAAGCAGTCCCGCGCAGACGGAAAGCAGCGACGTGACCCACACCGCCGGAAGCAGGTCAAACGGCGCCGCTGCGCCGAGCGACGCACGCAGCGCGCCGACGGTGGACGGAATCAGCTGAATGGAGGCGGTGTTCAGAACAATCAGACGGCACATTTCGTTGCCTGCCGTCTGCGTGCCGTCCAGCGCCTGCATCCGCCGCACGGCGGCGATGCCCATCGGCGTCGCCGCGTTGCCGAGGCCCAGCAGATTCGCGGTAAAATTGCCGCTGATGGCGGCTGCCGCCTCCGCGTCGCGGCATGCACGGGGGAAAAGCCGCCGCAGCAGCGGCCGCAGGAACGCCGACAGCCCTTCGGCAAGGCCGGTCGCCTGCATCGCGCGGGCAAGTCCGCTCCACAGGCAGATCGCTCCGGCCAGCGACAGGCCGAGCTGTACGCCGCCCTGCGCACCGGTCAGCGCGGCTGCGCCGACAGCAGCGCCGGTTCCGGTGAATAATCCGCACAGCAGTGCCGCCGCCGCCATGCAGAGCCAGATGACGGAAAGAACCATAGTGCACCTCGAAGAATATAATTTTTATTTCATGTTTTTTGTTCACAATTTGTCCACAATTTGGTGGTATCTTGAAATGGATAAAATTGCGGTTCTGCCGAATCACCGCGCAGCGGCGTCCGGCAGAATACAGGGGATTTAACGGGGGTAAAAATAATGAAATCAACAGGTATTGTCCGTAAGGTCGATGAGCTCGGGCGCATCGTCCTTCCAATCGAGCTGCGCCGCACGCTGGATATTGCGGAAAAGGACGCAATTGAAATCTATGTCGACGGCACGTCAATCATTCTTCGGAAGTATGAGCCGACCTGCATTTTCTGCGGCGAGTCCAAAAATGTGACTGCGTTCCACGGCAAAAACATCTGCGGCGCGTGCATGAGAGAGCTGAAGAAGCAGTAATCAGCAGACAGTAAGAATCCGGTGCGGCTGAGCCGCACCGGATTTTTTGTATAAAGAAAACCACCGGCAAAGCCGGTGGTACCAAAAAGCTTTAGCTATGCCCAGAAAAAATATCCTCCTTTGAGAAAATGAAGATGGTCTGCCTACC
>CAKUJN010000091.1 GCA_934661735.1 uncultured Oscillospiraceae bacterium | reverse complement strand
CGGCTGCGCTTGATGTAACCGGCACGTTCCAGCTCGCGCACAGCTTCGCGGATGGCGTCGATGCTCTCTTTGTTGATCTGCGCAAGCCCCTGCAGCGTGTAATCCCAATCCTCCGGCAGCGACAGCATCTGCGAGAGCAGACCCTTTGCCTTGAGGGACAGCGCATGGTTGCGGAGATGGTGGTTGGACATGACCGTGTAACCTTTGTTTTTCTCGACACGGAATACAGACATTTTTGTGACCTCCTTCGTCTCAGGTTTCAAATTTAAGAAAAGAAAAAAGCGGCGTTTCAACCCTCTTTTCAGGAGAGAGTGAAACGCCGCTTCATTTTGTATCCTGGTTTGTAATTCAATATTTCGTCAGTTTGCGAATAGACCGGTACTGCATCTTGTGGTATGATGCCAGCGTTTGTTGTTTGAGCTTTGCAGAGGAGGGCAATCACCATGCAGTACACCGATAACGAAGCCGCATTGATTGGCGGCCTGATTTCAAACTATTTCTTTCAGCCGTCCGTGGACGCGAAGCTCCGCGAGTCCTATCACATGGTGCTGCATCATCTGCATGAGAATACACTCTCCGCAGCTGATCTAAGCCAGATTCAGAACGCGCTGACGTTTCTCTCGCCGCTCTGCCGGGACACCCGCGAAGCCCACAAGGACATGATGGGTGTGACATTAAAAACCGATGCTCTGCTGAGAGCCAGCAGATAAACGACCACCCGCTGCGTTGCAGCGGGTGCTTTGCTTTCTCGCGTCCCAGCATTGCCAATACGCCGTGGTTTCGTCCTGAAGTGGGGATGGGGCTTGCCTGCGGTCTTAACGTCTGAAATGCCGCACAGCGGGCTAACGTGCCGGCATCTGTGCTTGGAGTGCGCATTCGGCAACACCAACAAAAAAGCCTGCTCAAATTCTACATTTTGCCGAGAGCGAAAACGAGCCGCTTTCCCGAAAAAACTCCGGAAAAGCGGCCCAAAATCGCGTGCGTAAAGGTTCAAGTCCACTGATTTTGCCGAAACCCTTTTTGATATCTTTTTTTCCGACTTCAAAAATTGGGCGCAAAAAAACCCGGAAGTCGTTGAAACTTCTGGGCTTTTCGCGTCGGCATCTATTTGGGTGCCGCTTGATGGTGGAGACTAATGGACTCGAACCATCGACCTCCTGCGTGTGAAGCAGGCGCTCTAACCAGCTGAGCTAAGCCTCCGTGCCCAGATAGTATAACATCTGGCCGGAGAAAAATCAACACCCAAAATCCGTGACGGCAGATTTTTTCGCTTGTGTCCGGCGCTTGCGGCGCTTTTGCGCGAAATACGGAAAAGTTCCATCCGGACAATGAAAAAACGGCTCTGCGCGTAAGGTTTCGCTTGTATTCTGCATGAAAACAGTATATAATATCACCTCAGTGCTTATAAAAATATGCGGGATATTCCCGCTTCCTGATCCTTTGATATGAATTTCTCAGGAGGTTCACAAAATGACTTCTGCATCCGGCAGCAAAAATATTGACCAGTATCTGGTCGCCGGCAGGCATGCGCATCTGGTCGGCATCGGCGGTGTGTCCATGCGTCCGCTGGGTCTGGTGCTCAGCAGCATGGGCATGCAGATTTCCGGCTCCGATATGAACAGCTCCGTCTCCACCGACGAACTGATCGCCCACGGCATTACCGTCCACATCGGCCACAGCGCCGACAATATCACCGGCGCGGACTGCATCATCCGCACTGCCGCCGCCCATAACGACAATCCCGAAATCGCAGCGGCGCGCGCCGCCGGCATCCCGATTTTCGAGCGCGCGCAGGCGTGGGGCCATATCATGCGTGCCTACCGCAACGCGATCTGCGTGGCGGGCACCCACGGCAAGACCACGACGACCTCAATGATTACGCATATTTTCATTCAGGCGCAGCGCGACCCGACCGTCATGATCGGCGGCTTCCTGCCGCTGCTGCACGCCGGACACCGTGTCGGCAGAGGTGATACCATCATTCTGGAAAGCTGCGAATACTGTAATTCGTTCCTGAATTTCTATCCGACCGTCGCGGTCATTCTGGACGTGGACGCCGACCATCTGGACTTTTTCAAGGATCTGGCTGATGTGGAGCAGTCGTTCCGCCGCTTTGCGCAGCTGGTGCCGGAAAACGGCGTGATCATCGCCAACGGTGACGACCGGAACACAGCCGACGCACTGCGCGGTATGGCGTATACCACATTCGGTTTTTCAGAGAAAAACTGCGTTTACGGCGCGAACTTCTCTGAAAATTTCAGTGAATTTGATGTTTTCTGCGACGGCGTGCACTATTGCCATATGAAGTTGGGCGTCATCGGCCGGCATAACGCCATGAACGCGCTGGCCGCCGCGGCGACCGCGTGGCGCTTCGGCATTTCCGGCGAGGACACGGCGCGCGCGCTGGCTGAGTTCCACGGCGCGGGCCGCCGCCTTGAGTACAAGGGCAGCTTTCATGGCGCGGACGTCTATGACGACTATGCGCACCACCCCGGCGAGCTGCACGCGCTTCTGGATGCCGTGCGCTCGATGGGCTACCGCCGGATCATCTGCGCGTTCCAGCCGCACACCTACACGCGCACGCGCGCGCTGTTTGACGATTTTGTGCGCGAGCTGAGAACTGTGGACGTCGCGGTTCTGACCGATATCTACGCCGCGCGTGAGCAGAATACCGTCGGCGTCAGCTCTGAGGATCTGGCACGGGAGATTCCAGACAGCGTCTACTGCCCGTCCCTGCCCGAGGTCACGGCGTGGCTCCGCGAAAACGCGCGCGAGGGCGATATTCTCCTGACCGTCGGCGCGGGCGATATCTACAAGGCCGGCGACATGCTTCTGAAGGCATAAACGATTGCCGCACATGCCTGCCGGACAGAAAATTTGGATACGCAAAACCGCCGCACAATCCGTTTTCCGGACTGTGCGGCGGCTTTTATCGATAAGTTAATCTTCCTTTGCCCAGCCGTAGGCACAGCGGACGGCCCTGTTCCAGCCGCGGATATGCGCCGTGCGCGTGTCCGCGTCCATCTGCGGATGGAATACCTGATCAACAGCCCAGTTCTTGACGACGTCCTCCTTGTCCGGCCAGTAGCCGACTGCCAGTCCCGCCAGATACGCCGCGCCCATGGCCGTGGTCTCCACGCATGTCGGGCGCATGACCGGCGCGCTGATCAGATCGGCCTGCGCCTGCATGAGATAGTTGTTCGCGCTTGCGCCGCCGTCCACGCGCAGTGCCGTCAGCTCAATGCCCGAGTCCGCGCGCATGGCGGTCAGCACGTCGTTCGTCTGATAGGCGATGCTGTCCAGCGTTGCTCGGATGATGTGATACTTGCTGCACCCGCGCGTCAGGCCGACAATCGCGCCGCGCGCGTACTGGTCCCAGTGCGGTGCGCCGAGGCCCGTAAACGCCGGAACAACATAGCAGCCGTTTGTATCCGGCACCTTGCGTGCCATGTATTCCGAGTCCACGGCGGATTCGATGACACGCAGCTCGTCGCGCAGCCACTGAATTGCCGCTCCGGCGACGAAGATCGAGCCCTCCAGCGCATAGGTCACCTCGCCGTTCAGCCCCCACGCAATGGTCGTAACCAGCCCGTTTTGTGAAAAAACGGGCTTTTTTCCGGTGTTCATCAGCAAAAAGCAGCCGGTTCCGTATGTATTTTTCGCCTCGCCTGGGTTAAAGCAGGTCTGGCCGAACAGCGCCGCCTGCTGATCGCCTGCCGCGCCTGCGATCGGAATCCGCCCGCCAAGGAGCGTCGGGTCCGTTTCGCCCATGATACCGCTGGTCGGCACCGGCTCGGGCAGCATGCAGGCCGGAATGTCCAGCTCGCGCAGAATATCCTCGTCCCAGCACAGCGTGTTGATGTTGAACAGCATGGTGCGTGACGCGTTGGAATAGTCAATCACGTGCCGTTTCCCGCCGGTCAGCTTCCAGATCAGCCAGCTGTCCACCGTGCCGAACAGCAGTTCGCCGCGCTCGGCGCGCGCCCGCGCATCCGGCACGTTTTCCAGAATCCAGCGCACCTTGGTCGCCGAGAAATAAGCGTCGATCACAAGTCCGGTTTTCTGCCGGAACGCTTCGGTCAGACCGCGCGCCTTCAGACTGTCACAGTATTCCGATGTGCGGCGGCACTGCCAGACGATGGCGTTGCAGACCGGCTCGCCGGTCGTTCTGTCCCAGACGACGGCGGTTTCGCGCTGATTTGTGATGCCGATTGCCACAATATCTGCCGCCGATGTGCCGATTTTCTGCATGGCCTCCACCGCCACGCCCAGCTGTGTAGCCCAGATTTCGTTTGCGTTGTGCTCAACCCAGCCAGGTTTCGGGAAAATCTGTGTGAATTCACGCTGCGCGGCGCTGCAGATCCGGCCGCGCTCATCAAAGAGAATACAGCGGTTGGACGTGGTTCCGGCGTCCAGCGCCATGATGTATTTTGCCATCGTGGGGTCCTCCTTTTTGTGGATCACTTCTGACGGATAAGCCCAGTATAGCACGAATCCCGCCCCGCCGCAAGCGCGGCGGGGCGGGACAGAGATGGATATGCTGCAAACTCCGGCCGCGCCGGAGCGGCGTACAGACGGAATCCTGCGCGGCTTGGGCAGGGGAGTGCCTACAGTCGTTCCACGGCGGCGCGTTCCACGTCCAGCGCGCGCACAAAGCGGCGCAGATATGCTTCAAATCCGGCCGCGTCGTGCGTGTCCGGCGCAATGGTCTGCACCTCTGCGTCTGCGAAAACGCGGTGCGCGAGGAATTCCTCAAGCGTTCCGGCGCGCTCCATGCGATAGGCCGTCAGAAGCGCCATGCCATACGGTCCGCCCTCGCCAGCCGTTTTCATGCAGCTGACCGGCACGCCGCATGCCGCCGCCATCAGCCGCTGACCCACGACCGGCGTTTTGAACAGTCCGCCGTGCCCCATCAGTACGTCCAGCGCGATGTGCTCCTCCGCCAGCAGATCCATTCCCAGCCGGAGCGTGGCCATGGCCGCGTAGAGCTGCGCGCGGAAGAAATTTGCCAGCGTCAGACGGCTGTCCGGCTTCCGCAGGACCATCGGACAGCCCGCGTCCAGATGCGTCACGCCCTCGCCGGCGAGATAATTGCACACAATCAGCCCGCCGCAGTCCGGTTCGCCCTCCAATGCAGACTGGTAAAGCCGCGTGTACAGCGCGTCGTCCGATACCTCCGCGCCGAACAGCGCCGCGCTCTCACGCAGCACGCCCGCCCACGCGTTCATGTCCGCGGTGCAGTTGTTTGCGTGCGCCATGGCGACTGGACTTCCAGACGGCGTGCAGACCATGTCAATTTCCGGATAGACCCGCTGTAGGGGGCGCTCCAGCACCAGCATGGCAAAAATAGACGTGCCCGCCGAAATGTTTCCGGTTCGCGGCGCAACGGCGTTCGTCGCCGCCATGCCGGTGCCCGCGTCGCCCTCGGGCGGCGCGAACGGCAGGCCCTCGGGGAGCATGTGCTCCAGCAGCTCCGCGCCCCGCGCGCTCAGACAGCCCGCGTCCGCGCCGGCGCAGAGCACCTTCGGCAGAACGTCCCGCGCCGTAAACGGCAGCTCCGCAATCAGCGCATCGAATTTTTCCAGCATCGCCCTGTCATAATCCATCGTCCGGCTGTCAATCGGGAACATGCCGGACGCCTCGCCAATACCCACTGCGTTTACACCCGTCAGCATGTAGTGCATATATCCGGCCAGCGTCGTGATGTGTGCAATCTGCGGCACATGCGCTTCACCATTCAGAATCGCCTGATACAGGTGCGCAACAGACCAGCGCTGCGGGATGTTAAAGCCGAAGCAGGCCGTCAGCCGTTCCGCCGCTTCCGCGGTGATCGTGTTCTGCCATGTGCGGAACGGCGTCAACAGCCGCCATTCGCGGTCAAACGCCAGATAGCCGTGCATCATGCCGGAGATACCAGCCGCGCAAATGGCCTCACGGTCCAGAATTTCCGCGATCGCCGCCTTCAGACCGCGCCACGCCTCATCCAGATCATACGTCCATATGCCGTCGCGCAGCGCACTCTTCCAGACATAGCCGCCGGAGGCCACCGGCCGGTATGCGTCGTCGATGGTCACGGCCTTGATGCGGGTCGAGCCAAGCTCAACGCCGAGATAGGTTCTGTCCTGCATGTCTGCTCCTCCTGTTTTCCGTAAAACTGCCGCCACCCCCGCGGGAAGCGGGGGTGGCTTTTGTATGTTCACCTACAGGGCACACTGTCCCTGCTCGTGCCGGATAAGTCTCCACGTCGAGTCAATCAAATTCGCGAACATGGGATTTTCCATCGCATGGATGACAAACGACTGCCGCGGGGAGTTGATGTCCTCGCCCGAGACCTGAATCAGACCGTTTTCGTCGCAGAGCTTCCGGATGCGTGCCAGCTGCTCCGGCGTGTTGCGCGTCGGCATGTATGTCACGGCGCGAATGCCGCAGCTTTTGATGCACGCAATCACATCGTCCAGATAGTCGTCCTCAAACTTCTGCGCCTTCTTGTCGCCCGTGACGGACGCCGTCACGTCGCCCAGATACGCGTAGCACAGCAGCGCATCCACGTTTTCGCACAGCTTTGCCACATCGCGCACGTTCGGACACTCGTCCGTTGCGTCGATATAGATCTTCGGCACAAACGCGGACTTCAGAATGCCCAGCAGATCATACTCATAGAACGGATATTCCGTGTCCAGCATCTGCTTTTTCTGCTTTTCGCTGAGGTTCAGACCGATGGAGCCGAGATACTCGACCATCCCCTGGCCCTTTCCTGCCTTTTCCACCATCTTTTTCGCCAGCGCGTACATGAGGTGGCGCTCGGTCACGCCGCCGCCCTCTGCTGCTTCGCTCAGCGGCAGAACGTTGCGGTCATAGTCCAGCGAAATCCCGTCCAGAAGCGCGTTGATGTTCTCAATCATCGCGCGGTTGCGGCGGTTTCTGGCCTCGCGGTACGGCGCAAAGAACGCGTTGACCTCGTCGATTCTGTCGTGCGGCACGGACTGAATCGTCATGTAGCTTACGCCTGCCTGATCGGGATTGTTCGTCCGACGGCCCTCCAGCGCCGTTCCGGCCATGCTGGCGCGGCATTCCATTCCGACCGTCACCGGCATCCCGACGAGTTCCGCTGCCGCGAGAAATTCCCGCGCGCCGGAAATGGAGTCATGGTCAATGATGCCTGCCGTGCACAGTCCCTCCATCCGTGCGGCGTAGACCGCCGCGGTGGGGGAGTAGGGCGAAAACGAATATGTTGTGTGAATGTGATTGTTGATGTACTGCGGCACCTCCGGCGGGAACTGCGTCGTTTTGAGAACCGCTTTCAGGTTCTCCAGCCGTTTCTCCCGTGTTGGTGCGTTCAGTTTGTTCAGAATTTGAATATCAATCATAAATAGCTTCCTTCAAAATATAATACGGATTGACCTGCCGTAACTGCCGTCAGGTATTCACCGGACTTCCTCGGTTGCAGTAACACTGCAACTGTGCCTCCGGCGGCCTACTTTTTCTGTTGCGCCAGAAAAAGTAGGCAAAAAGATGCGCCAGAGA
>CAKUJN010000090.1 GCA_934661735.1 uncultured Oscillospiraceae bacterium | reverse complement strand
AATAGAACGTAAATATTCTGCACCATCGGCGAATCCGTAGATGCGTTGTTATTTCCACAGCAGCGTGTTTTGCCATCCCCTTGCGCGGCAACTGCTTCCGATGGGAGCGTTGTCCCCACGCAGGCGGCGCTGTAGTCCAGTTTTGTAGACAGTTTATCGTGTGTTGGCCGCAATGTTCTTCTACGGGCTCATTCTGTGGCACCGCGGTACAAATCCAATCCGCGTCCAGCGCCTCTTTTTGCCCACTTTTTCTGGCAAGACAGAAAAAGTGGGTCTGCGAAGCAACAGTTGTGCCCTCGCTGCATCAACGGTAGTTCAGTGAAAACGGACAAAAGGGCTGATGCAGCGGCCCCCTATAGAGGACTGTGATTCTGGCGCAACAGAAAGAGCAGGCCTGCGAAGCGACGGCTGCGCTCTCACCGCATTCAATGCTACTCCGGTGCCGGCCGGAAAACTGTGCAAAGCGCCCCGAGGCAGCCGCCTCGGGGCGCTTGAAAATCATTCCTCTGGGGCTTCGACTTTGAAGCTTGCTTTTTCCGGCTCTGCGGGGGGCTTCTCCGCCGGAACGGGACGGCCCTCCATGACGGCCTCAAACTGCGGGCGGGTCATGGTGTCGTTTTCCAGCAGGAAGGACGAAATGCTGCAAAGCTCGGCGTCGTGCCGCTCGATGATATCGCGGCAGCGGTCGTAGGCCTGCTGCAAAATCAGGTGGACCTCCTCGTCGATGTCTCCGGCAATTTTTTCGGAGTAGGATTTCGTTTTTTCATAGCTCCGGCCGATGAAAACCTCGCCGTCGGTTGAGTAGGAGACGGGGCCCAGACGGGCGCTCATTCCGTATTTTGCGACCATGTCGCGCGCGATGGACGTTGCGCGGCGCAGATCGTTCGACGCGCCGGTGGAAATGTCGTCCAGCTTCAGCTGCTCAGCTACACGCCCACCCATCAGTGCGACGATTTCCTCAAACATCTCCGTGCGAGAGAGATAGGCGTTGTCGTCGGTCGGAAGGCTGATGGTCATGCCGCCCGCCGAGCCACGCGGGACGATAGTGATCTGGTGCACGGGGTCCTGTGTCGGAAGCTCATACATGGTGACGGCGTGGCCCGCCTCATGGATCGCGCCCAGACGGCGCTCATGCTCCGGCACGACGCGGCTGCGCTTTTCGGGTCCGGCAATGACCTTGATCATTGCCTCCTCCATGTCCTTCATGGTAATCACATGGCGGCCGCGCTGCGTCGCAAGCAGTGCGCTTTCATTCAGCAGATTTTCCAGATCCGCGCCGGTAAAGCCCGCTGTGGCCTTTGCAATGACGCTCAGGTCGACGTTTTCGGCCAGCGGCTTATCCTTGGCGTGAACCTTCATAATCGCCTCACGGCCGCGCCAGTCGGGCGTGCCGACATAGACCTGCCGGTCAAAGCGGCCCGGACGCAGCAGCGCAGGGTCAAGGATATCCTTGCGGTTCGTGGCAGCGAGGACAATCACGCCCTCGTTTTTGCCGAAGCCGTCCATTTCGACCAGCAGCTGGTTGAGCGTCTGCTCGCGCTCGTCGTGGCCGCCGCCGAGGCCCGCACCGCGCTGACGGCCGACGGCGTCGATCTCGTCGATGAACACAATCGCGGGCGCAACCTTCTTTGCCTGATCGAACAGGTCGCGCACGCGGCTTGCGCCGACGCCGACGTACAGCTCGACGAAGTCCGAACCGGAGATGGACAGAAACGACACGCCGGCCTCGCCGGCGACCGCGCGCGCAAGAAGCGTTTTGCCGGTGCCCGGAGGGCCGACCAGCAGCACGCCCTTCGGCACATGCGCGCCCATTTCGGAAAAGCGCTTCGGGTCGCGCAGGAAATCGACGATCTGCTGAAGCTCGGCCTTTTCCTCGTCCGCACCGGCAACGTCGTCAAACGTGACGGGCGTTTTCCCTGGCGAGCCGAAGCGTGTATTGGCGTGTGTGAACTGCGCCATGGACGCAGGGCCGCCGTTTGTGCGGCTCATCATGAAGAACCACAGCAGAATCAGCACCACGCCGACGGCAAAATACGGCAGCACGCTGCGATACCACGGCGTGGAGGCGGGGAGGTAGTTGTAGGAAAGCAGAATGCCCTCCTGCTTCTGACGGGCGATTACGGCATCCAGATCTGTGTGGAACAGGTCGGTGTCGCCGATCTGCGCCGACGCGGTCTTGCTCCCGTTCGTTTCCTGACGCAGCTGCATGGTCAGCGTGCTGCCCTGCAATACAAACGACTCGACCTGCTCGGACTGAAACAGGTCGAGGACGTCGGAGTACTGCAGCGCCTGCTGTGCAGAGCGTGGGAAAAGCACACC
Source organism: uncultured Oscillospiraceae bacterium (assembly GCA_934661735.1). Taxonomy (GTDB): domain Bacteria; phylum Bacillota; class Clostridia; order Oscillospirales; family Oscillospiraceae; genus CAG-170. The sequence continues at coordinate 5,221 of CAKUJN010000090.1, read as the reverse complement.
GGAAAACAAAGCCAGAATCAGCGCCATTGCCAGCAGAAAGACCAGCGGGCGGAGAACAGATGGCAGTTTGTTCAAGGTGAATCTCCTTTATGATGGATTGGTACGCCGCGGCACAGGCCGCGGCGAAAAGCTTTTTTGCGGTTCAGTCCTGATAGACCGAAGGCTTGAGAATGCCGACGAACGGCAGGTTGCGGTAGTAATCGTCATAGTCCAGACCATAGCCCACGACAAACGCGGGCGGAATGGTAAAGCACGCATAGTCCGGCGACAGATCAACCTTGCGGCCGGAGGGCTTATCCAGCAGCGTGCAGATGCGGATGGATTTGGGATTGCGCGAGCGGAACATCTCGACAATCATTTTCAGCGTGCTGCCGGAGTCGATAATATCCTCAAGAATCAGAACGTCGCGGCCCTCGATGTCGTGGTCGATGTCCTTGCGGAAGGTCAGCTTACCGGTGGAGGCGGTGCCGCCCTCAAACGAGGTGATGCACATGAAATCCTCCTGCACGGGGACGGTGATGGCCCGCGCCATTTCCGCAAAGAACGGGACAACGCCCTTGAGCACGCCGACCAGAATCGGGCATTTGCCGCGATAATCCTCGGACAGCTGCGCGCCGACCTCGCGGATACGGGCGTGAATCTCCTCCTCGGAAATCAATACACTTTCAATGTCCTGCATCATGTCAAAGCGGTTAATCATAGCGGCACTTTTCCTCTTTCTCTATTTTTATAATCATCGCGTCGTCCCCGCTGTGCGCAAGCCGGTCCAGGTTCGTGCCGACGCCATAGACGGCAATCACACCCTGACGGTCTGCAATCACGGGGAGGAGCGCGCGCTCACCGGCCGGAATTTTCCGGTCGATCAGCAGCTTCTTCAGACTCCGTGTTCCGCCGGCAAGCCGGATGGCGTCGTGCGTCCGGCGCGGCCGCAGGCATAGTCCGGAATCTGTGCTCATCATATCATATTTATACGCAAATGTGGATGGTGATTTTTGAATTTCCGAAAAATTCTGCAAGTTTTTTTCCACGCGGCAGCTGACGCGCAGGCCAAGCTCGGGGATTTGCAGCTGCGCGCCGTCAAAAAGCGGGACGGGGCCCCACGCGGGCGCGGTCTGCGGCCGTTCCAGCACCAGCCGGTCATAGCGCCGCGCGGCCTGATATCCGCAGGGCAGGTCACAGCACGCCGACGGCGCGCTGCCCAGAACCAGCCGGTCGACGGCCAAAATGTGGCTGCTTTCAGGCTTCGGAATGGCGGCGCCCCGCAGCAGCTGCCGCAGCGCGCGGGTGCGGACCGCGTCCGGCTGCGCGCGCAGCGCGCGGACCGACCAGCCGCCGCCGTCCAGCGCGGCGCGCTGCAGCGCCTCGGCGGCAAGCGATTCCAGAAATGCCTCGTCCTGCCGCAGAAGCAGGCTCCCGCGCAGCACGGTTGCGCTGATGGACGGGTTTTCCTCCCGCAGAAGCGGAACCACGCCCATGCGAATGCGGTTGCGCAGCGCGTCCGGTTGCGCGTTGGTCGAATCCTCAACGTGCGCAAGGCCGTTTTCGCGCAGATACGCGTCGATTTCGGCGCGCGTCACGCACAGCATCGGGCGGATGATGCCATCCCGCCGCGGCGGGATGCCGCACAGTCCGCGCAGCGATGTGCCGCGCACCAGATTCAGAAGCACGGTTTCCAGATTGTCGTCGGCGGTGTGCGCCGTGGCGACGGTCGGGCCGAGCCCTTCAAGAAACGCATAGCGCAGGCTCCTTGCCGCCTCTTCCACGCTCCGGCCGCTCTGCACGGCATACGCGCGCACATCGCCGCCGGAGACGGTAAGCGGAATGTCCAGCTGACGGCACAGAGCGCGGACAAACGCCTCGTCGCGGTCGGATTCCGCGCCGCGCAGATGGTGGTTATAGTGCGCGGCGGAAAGGGTGAGCGACAGCTCCTGCCGGAGCGTATACAGCACATGCAGCATCGCAACCGAGTCCGCGCCGCCCGAAACGGCGCACACGACGTGCGCGCCGGATTCCAGAAGCGCCTGCTCGCGGCACCAGCGCAGAAGCTTATCCCTCATGCTTCCATTCCAGATCGGAGAACGTGGTGAACTGCGGCAGCCATTGCAGCTTGACCGTGCCGGTCTCGCCGTGGCGGTTCTTTGCCACGATGCATTCGGCCACGTTCTTTTCCTCGGTGTCCTTGTTGTAATAGTCGTCGCGGTACAGGAACATGACGCAGTCGGCGTCCTGCTCGATTGCGCCCGACTCGCGCAGGTCGGAAAGCATCGGGCGCTTGTCGGTGCGGCTTTCGTTGGCACGGGAGAGCTGGCTCATGCAGATGACCGGCACGTTCAGCTCCTTGGCCATGATTTTCAGCGCGCGGGAGATCTCGCTGACCACGGTGACGCGGTTTTCCGCGCTCTTGCCGGGTGCGGCGGAAGTCATCAATTGCAGATAGTCGATCAGCACCAGCCCGAGATTGTCCAGCCTGCGGCACTTTGCGTTCATCTCCGCGACGGTGATGGTGGGATTGTCGTCGATGCGGATGTCGGTCTGGCTCAGCGCGGACGAGGCCAGCGACAGCTTTCCCCAGTCCTCCTCGGTCAGCTGGCCCGTGACCAGCTTTTGCAGCTCGACGAAGCTTTCGTTGGACAAAAGACGCATTGCCATCTGCTCACGCGACATCTCAAGGTTGAAAAACGCGACGGTTTTCGGGTATTTTTTTGCCACGCTCAGCGCGATGTTCAGCGCCATGGACGTCTTGCCCATGCCCGGGCGCGCCGCAATCAGCAGCAGATCGGTCTTGTTCAGACCGTTGATCTTCCGGTCCAGATCGTGCAGGCCGGTGGACATGCCCGGAATTTCCTCGCCGGACTGCGTCAGCTCCTCCAGACGGTCGTAGACGTTCAGCAGGACCTTGCCGATGTGCTGAAGGCTGTCGCCGGAGTTCTCCTTGCGCAGCGAGTAGATTTTCTTTTCCGAAGCCTCCAGAATCTCCTGCGCCGTGCCGACGCCCTCGGAGACCATATCGCCGATTTCGCCGGCGGCAGTGGAGAGATTGCGCAGAAGCGCCTTGTCATGCACGATGGCGCAGTACTGCCGCACATTCGCCGCCGTGGGCGTGATCTGCATCAGCTGCGAGATGTAGTCGTAGGAGTGCGCCTCGTCATACACGCCGCGCTGCTTCATCATATCCAGAACCGTGACCGGATCGATCTTCTGCGAGAAGTTGAACATCGTATAGATGGTTTCATAAATCTCACGGTTCTGGCGCAGATAGAAATCGTCCGGCGTCAGAAGCCCGATCACGTCCGGAATGCAGCGCTCGTCGATGAGCATCGAGCCAAGTACCGACTGCTCGGCCTCGGGCGCCTGCGGGACCTGTCTGGTCAGTAATTCATCCATACATGCGTTCCATCACTTTCCTGCCAAATGGCGCGTTTCAGCCCTCTTTGACCTCGACCTTCAGATCGGCGTTGATCTCATAGCCCAGCTTGCAGCGGACCGTGTAGAGACCGACGGTCTTGATCGGCTCGTCCAGCACGATTTTGCGCTTGTCCAGCTGAATGCCGAACTGCTGCTCCAGCGCCTCGGCGATTTCGGTATTGGTGACCGAGCCGAACAGCTTGCCCGCGCCGCCGCCCTTGGCGGTGACGTTCAGGGTCAGATCCTTCATGCGCTTGGATACGGCCAGCGCCTCGGCGCGCTCCTTGGCCTGACGCTCCTGCGTGGCCTTGTCGTTCATGCGCATGGTGTTGATGTTGTCGGCATTGGCCTCCTGCGCCAGCTTTTTCGGCAGCAGATAGTTGCGGGCGTAGCCGTCGGAAACCTCGATCATCTGGCCGCGCTTGCCCTTGCCGCGGATGTCCTGTGTTAAGATAACTTTCATGATATGTGACTCCTTTCGGATGAAATTGGAAAAATCAGCGTCAGTTTTCGTAGAATTTGTCAATCGACGCGACAAGTTCCTCCAAAACAGTGCGGATGGATTTGCCCCTGATCTGCGCGCCGGCCGTGGCCGCGTTGCCGCCGCCGCCCAGCGCCTCAAGGATGACCTGTACGTTGCCCACGCCGATGGAGCGGGCGGAGATGATGACCTGATCGCCGTCAGGATAGAGCACGAACGAGGTCATGATGCCGGAGATGTTCAGCAGCTCGTCGGCTGCCTGCGCCGCGATGGTGCGCGTGACGGTGTGGTCGACGGCGGCGATGGCGATTTCGTTCCGGTACAGCCGCGCGGCCTGCACGATCTGATAGCGCGCGATGGTCGCGTCCAGATCGTTCTGGAACAGCTTCTTGACATCCACGGTGTCCGCGCCGGTCCGGCGCAGGAACGCAGCCGCCTCAAACGTGCGCGAGCCGGTGCGGACGTTGAAATTCTTCGTGTCCAGCACAATACCGGCAAGCAGCGCCTGCGCCTCGACGGGGCGGATGTCGCGCGGGTCCAGCGCGTATTGCAGGATTTCCGTGACAAGCTCGGACGCGGACGAGGAATACGGCTCGTGCAGGTTCAGAACGACGTGTTCGATATAGTCGGCGGCGCGGCGGTGGTGGTCGATGACGGCCACACGCGGAATGGATTCCAGAAGCGCCTTGCTCTCCACCTGATCGGGCCGGTTTGTGTCCACCACGATCAGAAGCGAGCGGTTGTCCGCCTCGACCAGCGCGTCCTGTCCGGAAATGAACAGACCGTTGTATTCCGGCATGGCCTGAAGCTCACTGATGAGGTTCTCAGCGGCGTTGTTTTTCAGGTCGATGACAATGCGCGCGCGCTTGCCGCGCTTGCGGCACAGACACAGCAGGCCGACGGCCGAGCCGACGGCGTCAAGGTCGGCCATGCGGTGCCCCATGATGAACACCTCGCCGGACTGGGCGATCAGCTCAGACAGCGAGCCTGCCACCACGCGGGTCTTGACCTTGGTATGGCGCTCGGTCTCCTTGGTGCGTCCGCCGTAGAACGTGAAGTTGTAGCGGTCCTTGATGACGGCCTGATCGCCGCCGCGCGAAAGCGCCATCTCAATGGAGAGCATGGCGAAGTTGTAGTCCTCCTCAAACGACGAGCCGTCCTTGCCGATGCCGAGCGAGATTGTCGCGGCAATGCCGCTGGAACTGACGACGGCGCGGATGTTGTCCAGAATGGAGAATTTGCCCTCCTGAAGCTTCTGAAAGTCCTTGTTTTCAAAGATCAGCAGATAGCGGTTGCGCTCAAGCTTGCGGCAGATGCCGTGGCAGCCCTCGATCC
>CAKUJN010000089.1 GCA_934661735.1 uncultured Oscillospiraceae bacterium | reverse complement strand
GCCGGAGACGATGATCGCGGCCATGCCGATGAAGTAAGCGGAGGTGGAGACCCAGGGGCTGCCGCCGAACAGAGCGCCGGCGATCATGCCGATGAACGGCACCTTTGCACCGCAGGGGATGAAGGTGGTGGTCATAACCGTCATACGGCGGTCACGTTCGTTTTCAATGGTACGCGAGGCCATGACGCCTGGCACGCCGCAGCCGACGCCGATGAGCATCGGGATGAAAGACTTGCCGGACAGACCGAACTTGCGGAAGATACGGTCCAGAACGAATGCGATACGGGCCATGTAGCCGCACGCCTCAAGGAACGCGAGCATCAGGAACAGGACCAGCATCTGCGGTACGAAGCCAAGGACCGCGCCGACACCGGCGACGATGCCGTCGAGAATCAGGCCGCTGAGCCAGTCAGCCGCATTTGCAGCCTCCAGCGCGTTGCCGACCAGAACCGGAACGCCTGGGACCCACACGCCGTAATCGGCGGGGTCCGGCTCGTCAAAGCCGTTTTCTTCAAAGTAGCTGACAGCGTCCACATAGGTCATGCCAACGGTTGCTTCCTCGTCGGCGCCGTCGGGGATTGCGTCATAGTAGACGGTCATGTCGTTGATCGCGAGGGTTTCCTCATCCTCAACGCCGATCACGGCGGTGTCAGATTCGGGCTGATACGCCTTCATTTCGGCGAGCTTCGCGTCGGCGTCGAATTCCTCGTCCTCGGTGTCGAGGCCGACAAACGCGTCGACTGCTTCGCTTGCGGCGGTGTACTCGTCAGCGGCGTCGCTGTAGGCGCTTGAGCCGATACCGAGCAGGTGCCAGCCGTCGCCGAACAGGCCGTCGTTTGCCCAGTCGGTCGCCGGAGCGCCGACCGCAACCATGGCGATGTAGTAAACAAGGAACATGACGACCGCGAAGATCGGCAGGCCCAGCCAGCGGTTGGTGACAATGCGGTCGATCTTGTCCGAGGTGGACATCTGACCGGCGTTTTTCTTCTTGTAGCAGCCCTTGATGATCTGCGCGATGTAGACGTAGCGTTCGTTGGTGATGATCGACTCGGAATCGTCGTCCAGTTCCTTCTCCGCCGCCTTGATGTCGCCCTCGATGTGCGCCATCGTCTCCGCGGGGATGTGCAGCTGCTCAAGCACCTTGTCGTCGCGCTCAAAAATCTTGATCGCGTACCAGCGCTGCTGCTCGGCGGGCTTGTCGTGCAGGACCGCCTCTTCAATATGTGCAATCGCGTGCTCGACCGGACCGGAGAACGTGTGCATCGGGACGGTCTTGGTGCCCTTTGCGGCCTTGATGGCGGCCTCGGCGGCTTCCATGACGCCGGTGCCCTTCAGGGCGGAAATCTCAACGATCTCGCACCCCAGCTCACGGCTCAGTTCGGCGGTGTTGATCTTGTCGCCGTTCTTGCGGACAACGTCCATCATGTTGATGGCGATGACAACCGGAATGCCAAGCTCGGTCAGCTGCGTCGTCAGGTACAGGTTGCGCTCGAGGTTCGTGCCGTCGATGATGTTCAGAATCGCGTCCGGACGCTCGCTGATCAGGTAGTTACGGGAGACAACCTCTTCCAGCGTGTACGGGGAAAGAGAATAGATGCCAGGCAGGTCCATGATGACAACGTCGTCATGCTTTTTCAGCTTGCCTTCCTTTTTCTCAACCGTGACGCCGGGCCAGTTGCCGACGAACTGATTGGAACCGGTCAGCGCATTAAACAGTGTCGTTTTGCCACTGTTGGGGTTGCCCGCAAGGGCAATTTTAATTTGCTTTTCCATGTCACTTCTCCTCCTTGTTTCTGTCCTCGGATAGAGGCATCAAACAAGCATTCAAAAATTTTTTCTCTTAAAAATTACTCGACTTCAATCATTTCGGTGTCCGCCTTCCGCAGGCTCAGCTCGTAGCCGCGGACCGTGACCTCCATCGGGTCGCCCAGAGGCGCAACCTTGCGGACGTAGATCTCAGTGCCCTTGGTAATGCCCATGTCCATGATGCGGCGCTTGACGGGGCCCTCACCATGAAGCTTGACGACCTTGGCAGTCTGGCCGATTTTGACTTCTTTCAGCGTTTTCATTGTTCTGTCTCCTTTTTCTTTTCAAAGTCAGATCATGATCTTTCGCGCCATCTCTTCGCTGATGGCGATTCTGGATTCCTTGACATTGACGATGATATTTCCGCCCAGCGCGGAAACAACCGTAACCGACGCGCCGGCGACAAAGCCCAGATCCTCCAGATGCTTCTTCAGCTCGGGGCTTCCGCCAACCTTCCGGATCAGGTTCTCTTCGCCGATGTTTGCAAGTGCCAGCGGCATCATACCGATCCCCCCATTTGGTTAGTCTGCGCTAACTTTGTCTGTTGAAAAACGGTCAGGAGCTTTTATCCATTCAGAAATGGTTAATCTTCTCTAACCACCGCACAGTTTAGCACCTCTAACTATTCTTGTCAAGACCTTTATCAGAACTTTTTTTCGTCCTTGCATTTTTGGTTTGAATGTGTTAATCTACAAAATAAGGTCTTTGAAAGTTGGTGAAATTGCCCATGAAAATCTTAAAAGCTTCTGAGGATTATCTGGAATCCATGCTGATGCTTCAGGAGCAGCATGGCTTTATCCGCTCGATTGACATTGCCGAACTCCTGGGCGTCACCAAACCCAGCGTCAGCTATGCAACCAAGCGGCTGCGCGAAAACGGATACATCACAATGGACCGCGACGGTCTGATCACGCTGACCGAAAGCGGCATGGAAATTGCCCGCCGGATGTACGACCGGCACCGCAGACTGAGCGAGTTTCTCATCCGCCTCGGCGTCGACCCCGTGACGGCGCGCGAGGACGCGTGCAAGATCGAGCATGACCTGAGCGACGCGTCGTTTGAGGCCATCTGCCGCCATGCAGGCTTCTCGCCGCATCCGGACGAAGAAAAATAACCCGTACAGAAAAGGACTCCCAGAGTAACCTGGGAGTCCTTTTTGTCGGGTATATCTGAAAACCGGAAATCCAACCGGCAGCGGGCAGCGCCGGCAGTTTTCCGCTGCACTCGGATTATACGCCCGCGGGAACCGCGTTATAGAGCTTCCCCTGCGCGCCGCTGCCCTGCGGGGCGTAGCGGACCGAGGAAATGCGCGGACCGGAAACGCCGTATTTCGCGTTATAGCCGAAGAGGTTGATGTACCGGAGCAGATCGTCCTCCTCCTTTTCCATCTCCAGCAGGACCTCATACGTCGCTTTGGCGTCGTCCACGGCGCGGTGCGTGTTCTGCGTCGGAACGCCATAGGTCTCGATGGCATTTTTCAGCTTGTGCGGATACGGGCGGCGGTCCTTGTAGACAGTCATCGCGTCCATCATCTCCACGCCGCGGAGCGACGACGTCAGACCGTGCGCCGCCAGAAAATAATACAGAAAGCACAGATCAAACTGCGCATTATACGCCACCAGAAGCGTTCTGTCCCATTGCAGCAGCGCCGCGAAGCGCTTCGCCGCCTCGGCGCGGGCAATGCCGCTTTCATGCAGCATTTCGTCCGTAATGCCGGTCAGGCCGACAATCATCGGCGGGATGTGCCGGCCGCCGTCCAGCCGGATCAGGTCGTCCATCTCGTCCGTGATACCCTCGCGCGTGACGGTCACGGCCGCAAGCTCGATAATTTCATCCCTTTTACAGTCAATGCCCGTCGTCTCGGTGTCCAGCACCACAATGCGGTCATAACGCGCAAACAGTGAATCCAGCATTTTCCCTCACCTCTTGCATCATTGTATCCGAGCCGGATGAAAAATGCAAGCGGCAAAGCGCGGTGATTGCATTTCCGGCCGCCGCGTGCTATGATGCGGAAAAACAGCGCCGCTCCCGTCGGGGCGGCCTGAGAGAATGGAGAATGCCCATGATTCGCGTCGCCGATGTGTCGGACGCACAGGCGCTTCTGGATATCTATGCGCCCTATGTCCGTGAAACGGCCATCTCGTTTGAGTGCGAGGTGCCCTCGCCTGCGGAATTCCGTGAGCGTATCCGGCAGATTCTGCAAAAATACCCGTATCTGGTCGCGCTGCGCGGCGGAGAGATCGCCGGCTATGCCTACGCGCACGGCTTTCATGAGCGCGCAGCCTATGCCCGCTCGGTGGAAAGCTCGATCTACGTCCGCCGCGATCTGCGCCGCAGCGGCGTCGGACGGGAGCTGTACGCTGCGCTGGAGCATACGCTTTCGATGCAGCATATTCTCAACGTCAACGCCTGCGTCACCTGCCCGAACGGCAGCGATCCCTATCTGACGCGCGGCAGCTTTGACTTCCACTGCCGCCTCGGCTTCACGCCGGTCGGCGAATTTCACAGCTGCGGCTATAAATTCGGACGGTGGTACAACGTCGCGTGGCTGGAGAAATTCCTCGGCGAGCATGGCGGCGCACCGCTGCCGGTGCTCGATTTTCCGCAGATCCGCGGCGCGCTGGAGGCGGAGCTTTCCGCGCAGACGCGCTGAGTTCGCCCCTACTCCATGCACATCGCGCGCAGCATGCGCACCATCACGTCCCACCATGTCAGCGCCTCCACACGCTCCGGCGCAACCAGCGGCAGCTCGGCAATTGTCTCATTCCCTGCCGTCACGCGCAGCAGCCCCAGCTGCTGGCCCTTTTCCACCGGCGCGGTGACGCTTTCGTCTACTGTGACCTCTGTCTGCACCGAGGCGGCCTTCGCCTTGTCGATCAGAAGCGGCTGCGTCTCGCGCAGCACCGGAACAATTGCCTCCTCGCGCCCGAGCGTGACCGGCACGGCCGGAATCTCCTCCTCGGGCGCGGGCTGCACCAGCGCGAAATTGGAAAAGCCGTAGTTGAGCAGCGCCTTCGCCGATTCAAACCGGTGCGGGCTGGTGTCGCAGTGCATGACGACCGCAATCAGCTCCATCCCGCCGCGCTCGGCCGATGCGGACAGGCAGTAGCCCGCGCCGGAGGTAAAGCCGGTTTTCAGGCCCGTCGTACCATCGTAAAAGCGCACCAGCTTGTTCGTGTTGGACAGGCCGAAGGTGCCGTTGCGGACTGTGTCCATCCAGATGGTGGTATACTGTTTGATTTCCTCGTGCCGCAGAAGCTCCCGCGACATCAGGGCGATGTCATATGCCGTCGTCAGATGCTCGCCCGCGTCCGCGCCGTCGTCCAGCCCCGTGCAGTTGACAAAGTGCGTGTCCGTCATGCCAAGCTGCGCGGCGCGTTCGTTCATCATGCCGACAAACGCCGTCTCGCTGCCCGCGATATGCTCGGCCAGCGCACAGGCGCAGTCGTTTGCCGAGGATACAACCACGGATTTGAGCATGTCGCGCAGCGGCATCTGCTCGTTTTCCTCCAGATAGATCTGGCTTCCACCCTTCGCAGCCGCGGACGCCGAGGCCGTGATGGTATCGTCCCAGCCGATGCGCCCGTCCTCCAGCGCCTCCATCACCAGCAGCAGCGTCATGACCTTGGTCACGCTGGCCGGCGCCAGACGTTCGTGCGCGTTCTGCTCGTACAGAATTTCGCCCGTGCTTTTTTCCATCAGGATGGCCGACGGCGCGGAAATTCCAAGCTCGGCGGCGCAGACCGGCGCCGTCAGCAGCACCAGCGCCAGAAGCAGGCAAAGCAGTCGTTTTTGCATAAAAAACACCCCTCCGTTTCATCTGGTACAAGCATATGAAACGAAAGGGTTCGATATCACAATTTGAAGCGCGCTCAGGCAGGCTCGTCAATGAGATACGGCCGGATGGCGGCGCAGAACGCCTCGCTCTGCGCGTCGTCGCGCAGCCGCACGCCGACCGGCTTGTTCAGGCCCAGACAGCTGATGCTGAGAATGGAATTTGCGTCCAGAACAATTCCGTGATACAGCAGCTGGACCGCAAAGGACTGGCGATTGGTCAGGCTGACAAAATCGCTGATTTCTTGGACCGAACGGAACATCACAGTAAATTCTCTCACGCGAAATCCTCCTGAAATGGCTGTACAATCGAGTCAATGTCGGATATAATGATGCTGCTGGGGTACGGAAACGGATACCTATTCAAAAACTAATATTCATTATAGGCAAAATTGAACTTTGTGACTATTCACAAAAAAGCTAAACATTTTTTGGTCAAATCATGTTTTTTGGTGGTTTTGAATAATGAGGTTTGCATTCTACACACTGGGCTGTAAGGTCAATCAATACGAGACGCAGGCCATGCAGCAGATGCTGCTGCAGGACGGCCACACGCTGGGGGATTTTGACAGCGTCTGCGACTGCTATATCATCAACACCTGCACCGTCACGGCAGTCTCCGACAAGAAATCGCGCAACGCCATCCGGCGCGTGCGGCGGCTGAATCCCGACGCCGTGATCGGTGTATGCGGCTGCTATGCCCAGACTGCGCCGGACGATATCCGCGCGCTCGGCGTGGACGTGCTCATCGGCACCGACGGCCGCCCCGCCTTCATCCGGCACATGGAGCAGGCGGCGCGGGAAAAGCAGCACGCCCGCTGGGAGCAGGTAGCCTCCGCGGCGCTGCCTCGCGAGTTTGAGCTGCTTCCGGCAGGCGGTCTTGCCGAGCGGACGCGCGCGCTTTTGAAGGTGGAGGACGGCTGCAACAATTTTTGCAGCTACTGCATCATTCCCTATGCGCGCGGGCGCGTGCGCTCCATGCCGCTGGAGGCGGCTGTTGCAGAGACAAAGCGCCTCGCCGCCGAGGGCTATCGTGAAATCGTCGTCAACGGCATTGAAATCTCCTCCTGGGGCTGGGAGTGGAAAAACGGCAGCTGCCTGCGGCAGCTTCTGGCGGCGGTCTGCGCCGCCGCGCCGGAGGTGCGCATCCGCCTCGGCTCGCTGGAGCCGCGGACAATCGACGAAGCGTTCTGCCGCGAGCTGTCGGGCTTTCAGAATCTCTGCCCGCACTTCCACCTCAGCCTGCAAAGCGGAAGCGACACCGTTCTCAAACGCATGAACCGCAAATATGACACGGCGCGCTATTTCGAAAGCGTCAGTCTCCTGCGCCGCTGGTTCCCGCACTGCGCAGTAACGACCGACCTGATCGTGGGATTTCCCGCCGAAACCGAGGAGGAATTCTGCCAGTCGCTCGACTTCATCCGCAAATGCCGCCTTGCGAAGGTACATATTTTCCCCTACTCGCGCCGGACCGGCACGCCCGCAGCCGCCATGCCCGAGCAGATTCAGAACGCCGTCAAAGATGAGCGCGCCGCCCGCGCGGCGCAGGCGGCGGCCGAGCTGGAACGCGCGGCGCATGAGTCGCTGATCGGCAGCGTACAGTCCGTCCTGTTCGAGCAGCCGGAGGGCGAATATTTTACCGGCCACGCGCCAGACTATACAAAGGTCTGCGTCCGCAGTTCGGACGTATCGCTTCACAATCAGGTGCGGCAGGTGCGCATCTGCGGCCTGACGGCCGGCGGTGTGCTGGGAACGCTGGCGGACGCAGCGGGTATTGAAGCAGAGAACGGAATTTCAGCTGGAAAAAAGTAAAAATACTGTTGACAAAAAGTATTTTTTACTATATAATCTTTTTGCTGTGAGGCGCAACGCCAACGCAAATGGCGGTATAGCTCAGTTGGTAGAGCATTCGGTTCATACCCGGAGTGTCATCTGTTCGAGTCAGATTGCCGCTACCAGGCCCGTTGGTCAAGCGGTTAAGACACCGCCCTTTCACGGCGGTAACATGGGTTCGATT
>CAKUJN010000088.1 GCA_934661735.1 uncultured Oscillospiraceae bacterium | reverse complement strand
AAGTGGGCAAAAAGAGGCGCGCAAAGGGGGATTTCGATTTCCCCCTTTGCAAACCCCTTAAAGCGACCAGGAGGGGACTGCGGTCCCCTTTTGGATTTCCCCCGTGGGGCGCTCGCATCGGCCCCTACAACATACTGTGTAACATCATAATCACCCAAGTATTCCGGAAATGAGAAGAACCGAAGTTGATACAGTCTGCCGATAACTGTGTGTAGTACATTCCTCGGAACTATAAACCATTGGAGATGTATCCGCCTTGCGCCCGTCAGGGCGTCAAAGAAATCGCGCGCGTCAGCGCGCAATATGGCGCGTCTCCAAGCGCATCTTTTTGCCTACTTTTTCTGGCAAGACAGAAAAAGTAGGCCGCCGGAGGCACGGTTGCGGCCTTACCGCAAAAGAGGCGGTCCGGTGAAAGCGGGCAAAAGTCCCGCGGCGCAGATGGCGCAGCGGGACTTTGCTCAGCGGTTTGGAACAATCACGGCGAGGAACTGCGTTTCTTCGTCCGTGTGGTTGCGGATGGAGTGGGTGTGGCCGTCGGCGCAGAATTCCGCGTCGCCCGCGTACAGGACGCGCTCCACACCGTCCTCGGTGACGGTCGCGCTGCCGGAGAGGATGAAATACGCCTCGCCGTTTGTCTCATGCGGATGCACGCCTACCGATTCGTCGGGCTGCAGGGTGATAACGGCCATCAGCTCGGCACGGTTTCCCAGCTCCTCGGCGGAAAACAGATAGCGGAACGACGGACTGCCATTGCCGCCGCGGATGTTGTGCTTGACCGCACGGTCCATTTGCTCGGATGCCTTGAACATGGAAAATACCCTCTTTACATAGAATTATTTATGATATTTCGTGCCGGCCAGAATGGACTCGGCGCGATACAGCTGCTCCAGCGCCATGACGCGCGCCAGGTGGTGCGGAAACGTCATCGGAGACATGGACAGCCGGAAATCCGCCGACGCCTTCAGCGACGCGTCCAGCCCGAACGACGAACCGATGACAAAGCAGGCGCTGCTTTTGCCGCTCTGCCGCACGGCGTCCAGCTGGGCCGCCAGCGCCTGTGACGACAGCTCCCTGCCCTCAATCGCCAGCACGCACAGCCAGCTGCCCTTCGGGACCTTCGCACGGATGGACGCGGCCTCCTTTGCCAGCGCCTGCGCGATTTCGGCCTGCGAGGGATTCTCCGGCAGGCGGACCTCCGGCAGCTCGATCAGCTGGAACGCGCACAGTCCGCCCAGCCGCTTTGTATACTCCGCGGCGGCGGAAAGATAGAACTTCTCCTTCAGCTTTCCCACGCAGATCAGTGTTTCCGAAAACATGGCGCGTCCCTCCCGTCCGGCGTGCGCGGCGCGCGCCGCGCTGTGTCCATCATACCCGACCGGCGCGCGTTTTGCAAGTCCGGCGCGGACGGTTGTGCATGGAACATACATAATCAGACAGAAAAGCCTGAAATTTTTATTGGGGTAACGTTGAATTGTGTTGATTTCTCCGGTTAAATGTATTATGATACGAGCAGGGAAAATCGGCGCGCACTGGCGCGGCCGTGATCGCACAGCTGCGATTGATTTGGGTTAATGAAGGAGAAGATTTCATGATCATCACACAGAAAAAGCCAATTGAAGAGCTGATGGCGATGGTCGGCGATGCGAAAACGGTCGCGATCGTCGGCTGCAACAGCTGCGCCACGGCCTGCCAGACCGGCGGCGAGGCACAGGTCGCGGCGCTGGCAAAGACGCTGACTGACGCGGGCAAGACGGTTGTCGGCACCGCAATCGCGGACTACTGCTGCATGAATCTCGGTGTCAAGGGCAAGATGAAGCCGCTGGTCGCGGCAAAGCCCGACTGCGTCATCTGCATGTCCTGCGGCGACGGCGTACAGTGCGTCGCCAAAAATGCCCCGGGCATCCCCACCTATCCGTCCAACAACACCATGTACCTTGGCGAGGCGGTCCGCTTCGGCGTCTGGGAGGAGGCATGCCACTTCTGCGGCGACTGCGTCCTCGGTCAGACCGGCGGCATCTGCCCCATCACCCAGTGCGCAAAGAGCCTTGTCAACGGCCCCTGCGGCGGCCAGAAAAACGGCAAGTGCGAGGTCAATCCCGAAAACGACTGCGCATGGATCAAGATCTACAACCGTCTGAATGAAATCGGCCAGCTGGACAAGCTGGGTAAGACGCGCGAGGACAAGGGATACGCGAAATTCAGCTATCCGAGAACGATCAGCTTAAAGGGGAAGAAATAATATGAGTATGTTGAAAGAGGCCTTTGAGGCCGGTAAATTCGGCGTCACCGCCGAGATGGCGCCCCCCAAGGGATATGATTTTTCCGAGCAGCTGGAGGCTGCAAAGCTTCTCAACGGCAAGGTTCACGGCGTAAACGTCACCGACATGCAGTCCGCCAGCCTCAAGGCATCCAGCCTTGGCCTGTGCGTGGCGCTGAAAAACGCGGGCATCGAGCCGATTCTTCAGATGACCGGCCGCGACCGCAACCGCATGGCCATCATGGGCGACGTGCTGTCCGCCGCCGCATTCGGCATTGACACGATGCTGGCGCTGACCGGCGACCATCCCGTCGTCGGCGACTGCCCCGAATCCAAGCCCGTTTATGACCTCGACTCCGTCGGCATTCTGAAGATGCTTACAAAAATGGAGGAGACGAACTGCGACTGCGGCGGCAACGAGATTGCCGGCGGCGCGCCGAAGTTCTATAAGGGCGCTTCCGTCACGCCCGTCTATGACCCGATTGAGCTTCAGATCAACAAGCTCCGCCAGAAGGTGGAGGCAGGCGCCATGTATATCCAGACGCAGGGCATTTTTGATCTGGATACGTTCAAGCGTTTTCTGGAAAAGGTTGACGCGGCGGGCATCAAGACCCACATCATGGCCGGTATCATTCCGCTGAAGGCGGCCGGTATGGCCAGATACATGAACGAAAATGTCCCGGGCATTGCCGTGCCGCAGGATATGATCGACAAGCTTGCCGCGGCGGCAGCCGAGGGCAAGGAAAAGGGCGTCAAGGGTCTGCCGATGCAGCTCGGCATCGAGATGGCGGCCGAAATGATCGCCAAGATCAAGGACGAGCATCTGTGCGACGGCGTACATATCATGGCCATCGGCGCGGAGAAGAACGTCCCCACCATTCTGGACAAGGCCGGCGTCACCATCTGATACGCCCGCCCCTGTTTTCAGCTATTCATTCAGATTTTAGGATGTTCTGGATATGATATAGCAACGCTCAGCGAAAGCAGCCTGAAGATTTCTTCAGGCTGCTTTTGCATTGCGGCGGCTTTGCGCGCAGACTTTCCGGTTGGCACCGGCGGTGCCGCTTTTGCGGTAACACCGCAACTGTCGCTCCGCGGGCGATTCTGCACGGCAGCTTGCAGGGGGCGGACGACTCTGTCGGCCCGACATTTCCGGTTGGCACCGGCAGTGCCTCTTTTGCGGTAACACCGCAACCGTGCCTCCGGCGGCCTACTTTTTCTGTTGCGCCAGAAAAAGTGGGCAAAAAGAGGCGCTGGAAAACGATTTATGGCGCTTACGCGCAGATTCTTTTCAGCGCCCTGTTTGGGCGCAAGACCGATACTTTCCCGATAGCTTATGGTTCCGATGAATGCGCTACACGCAGTCGCGGATAGCTGACAGCGGGTCCTGGTTCTGCTCATTTTGGGAATACTCGGCAGTTAGAATTCTGCACAGCAGGTTGTAGGGGCCGATGCCCACATCGGCCCGTTTGGAAACCAATGAATTCGCCGCAGATTTCCATGAAAACGGTGCGCACTGCGCGGGCCGATGTGGGCATCGGCCCCTACAAACATTTGCAAAAGAACAAACAGGGCGGACAGGGTTGTCCGCCCCTACAGTATGCAGTGAGTGAATGAGATTGGCCGAGTATTCCGGAAATGAGCAGAAACGGAATTATTGCAGTCTACCCGAAAATGCGTGTAGTACATTGGTCGGAACCATAAGCCATAGAAAAAATAGCAAATTTGCGCCCGAAGAGGGTGTTCAGGCCGCGGAGCGGCCAAAAAATCGCGCGCGGCAGCGCGCAATATGGCGCGTCCCATGCGCATCTTTTTGCCTACTTTTTCTGGCAAGACAGAAAAAGTAGGTCTGCGAAGCAACGGTCGCGGTGTCGCCTGCTTACGGGATAACGCTGTTTATCAAAAATTATTTATCGAAAATCGATAAAAAATAATTGACAATCAATAACGAATGTGCTACTCTGTCAGCAGAACAAGACAGGAGGCGAATCCTATGAACTGGAACAGGGACCAGAGCGTCCGGCTGTCGCAGGCGTGCGTTGTGATTTTCGCCGTGCTGCTTCTGGCACTGGACATCGGCTGCTATTGGGCGGTGACGTGGTTTATCCATCTGCGCGGCATGGGCGCGCCGGCTGGACTGCTGATGATGGTCACGATCTATCTGTGCAGCATTTTCGGCTGGATTCTGCTGGTAAAGCTCTGGCGGCTTCTGCGCAACATCCAGACCGGCTGCGTCTTTGAAAGCGTCAACGTGCGGCTTCTGCGCGCGGTCAGCTGGTGCTGCGTCGCGGCCGGAATCATCTGCACGGCCAGCGCGTGGTACTACCTGCCCTTTGGCGCAGTCGGGATTGCGGCGCTGTTCATGGCGCTGATCGTGCGCATCGTCAAAAATGTCTTTCAGCAGGCCATCGCCATGAAGGACGACCTTGATCTGACGATCTGAGGGGGCGCGGCATGGAAATTCTGGTCAATCTGGACGTGATGATGGCCAAGCGCAAGATCTCCGCCGGTGAGCTTGCCGAGCGTGTGGGCATTACGCCCGCGAATCTGTCCATTCTGAAGAACAACAAGGCGAAGGCAATCCGCTTTTCCACGCTGATGGCGCTGTGCCATGAGCTGCAATGCCAACCCGGCGACATTCTGGAATTTGTCGACGGCGCGGACGAGACGACATAACGCAAAAAGGAGAATCGAATATGGAAAATCAGAATCGGGATGCGGCGCACCGTACCCCTGAGCTTTCTGCGCCCGTTTTGCCGGAAACGGCAGCGTTTTCGGCCTCAAAAGTCGAAAGAATCTGCGCGCTTTTGATGTATCTGCTGGCGTTCTGCTATGTGCAGGCGCTGTTTACACTGTCCGTGACGGCAGCGGTCTGGCTGTGTGTGTTTACCGCCGGCTTTGCCGCCATGACCGAGGCGTTCTGCCGCGGGCGCAGGCGCGGCTGGGAGAGCTGGGTGTGGCTTGGCTGCGTGCTGACGGTGCTCGCGTCCTATGTCCGCTCGATCATTGAAGTGCGCCTCTGCTCGGCCGATGCGCCGGTTCATGCATTTGACGAAAGAACATCGTTTCTGCTCCTGCACGCCTACGCGATTTACTGGGTGCTGTGCCGCTCGGATACGCTGGCCGGCGGGGAAAGCGGGCATCTGCTGCCGCTGGATGCACTGAACGGTATGATCGTTTTTCCGTTCAGGCACTTTTTCCTGCGTATCCGCTCGGCGTTCTACGCGCTGACGCATCTGCGTGGCGAGGAAAAGCGTCAGCCCGCCGCGGTGCGGCTCGGAATCGCAGGCGCAGTCGTGGCGGCGGTTGTGCTGCTGGTGCTGGCGCTGCAATACCTGTCCGTCGCGGACGTGCGCTTCGGCGCGGCGGTCAGCGGTGTGCTGGCGGCGCTGACGCCGGACTGGAATAACGTCGATTTTGTCAATGCGCTGTTCAAGCTGCTCATCAGTCTGCCGGCCGGTGCGTATCTGTTTGGCCTGATCGCCGGAACGGCGCGTGAAAATCCGGAGGCGCTGCGCGCACGGTGCGCGCGGGCCGAGGCGGCGCTTGGCCGTATGCGCAGGGTGCCGCCCGCGCTCTGGACGGCGGCCATGGCGGTCTTTGCCGCAGTGTATCTCGCGTTTTTTGCCTTACAGGCCGGATATCTTTTCGGCGCGTTCAGCCGCACCCTCCCCGAGGGCTATACCGTCGCCGAGTACGCACGGCAGGGCTTCTTTTCCCTGTGCCGTGTGATGGCGGTCAATTTCGCGCTGTTGTGGCTGGTCACGCGCTCCGCGGCGCGTCCTGCCGCCGAGCATCTGCCCACGCGGCTGCTGTGTACGGCGCTGCTGGCGGAAAGCCTTGCGTTTGCCGTCGTCGCCGCGTCCAAGCTGGCGCTGTATATCGACTGCTTCGGCTTTACGCCGAAGCGTCTGCAGTCCGCGTGGCTGATTCTGGTGCTCGGCGCCGGCTGTATCTGTGCGCTGTACTCGCTCTGGACACGGAAAAAGAGCGCACGCATCTGGATCCTGTTCACCGGCGTCACGCTGGCGCTGCTGCATCTGCTCTGAGGGAGCAGCCCGTCTCCCGCGCTGCGCGCGGGAGGCGGTGCGCTTTTTGCGGCGCCAGCATTGCGCTTTTCGGCGTTTTTTGCGGAAATGCGCCGAAAACGGCGCGTTTTCTACGGAAAAGCGCCGTTTTTTTACAGGTGGAAAATTCATTTCCCCTCTTGACATCCGACTGCCGCTGTGCTATTATAATCTGGCTCGCAAGGAGCATATATCGCGGGATAGAGCAGTTCGGTAGCTCGTCGGGCTCATAACCCGGAGGTCGGGGGTTCAAATCCCTCTCCCGCAACCATAAAACCACCGTATTTCAATCGAAATACGGTGGTTTTTCTAACATTTGCATGCATTTTGAAGAAATGCGGAAAACCGTTTGACCCCATTTTGACCCCAATTGAAGGAGCAAGACTGCCCTGACACTCATAAATGCCGCCAACATAAATGGCGGTCCAGAGGAAATTGAGCGCTGCATCATCACAATTTAGGAAAGCATTTGCATAGGAAGGGCGTGGCTGGAGGAAATCCAACACATCATTGCTATTTGCAATGTAAAAGTTATAAATACAGAATCAAAACATATAAGAAGTGCGTTGGAGGTCGTCCCTAGATTTTGGGACGACCTCTTTGCCGGCGTGCGGCAATTATGAGATTGTGCGTGCATCTTGTGAAAACATTGACAAATAGAATTTTATCCGTGATCTTTTGCAAATAGATTTCTCTGGGAAGTCAATTTCGTTATATATGTCCAGCAATGCATCTGTGACATTATATATAAAAATTAATTCGAAACGAAAATTTAATTGTTAGAGTTGCACAAACGCTTTAACTTTGGTAGAATATAATCAGAATTTCTCCAGACCATGCAGAGTAAATTCGCAGACGTTATAATATGCATTGAATTTAGCATTGTTATAACGAACTAGGGTGTATTATACATGCAAATAATGTGGATTCGACTTTGCTGCGAAAAATAGCAATTTTGGGTTGAAGGAGTATAGCCATGGAATTAGTGCATGCATTCACAGATGAATATGGCGCGTTTGGCTGGAAGTTGGATAACCCAACTGTATCAACCCATTTTATTATTACGGCAGTAATTGTAAAAGAATCCGACGTTTCTGAATATGAAGAAAAGGCGGAAGCAATTCGATCTAAATATTTTCAAACAGGCGAAATAAAGTCGCAGAAGGTCGGAGCAAACCACGAAAGACGATTGCGAATATTACGGGATGCCTTGCAGTTGCCCGCAAGCTTTTTTGTGGTGTGTATTGACAAAAAGGCATGTCAAGAAAATATGACTTTGAAAGGATTGTATTTTAAGGAGTCTTACTATAAATTCATGAATAACATCGTTCATCGAGAGTTGCGCAGAGCATTTCAGCGCGTGATCGTTGTGGCCGATGAAATGGGCAGCAATGAGTATATGCAGAGCTTCTGCAAATACGTTCAAAGCAATCAGGATATGCCCAATTTCTTAGATGGACTTAGCTTCGGATTCCAAGATAGCAAAAATGATGTCAGAATTCAAATAGCTGAT